>NZ_JBJDMY010000032.1:0-27082 GCF_044900305.1 Agrobacterium sp. NPDC089420
CATGTCGCCGACTATCTGGTGACGCTCCCCTATGTCGATGAAGACCGCATCGGCGTCCTCGGCATCTGCGGCGGCGGTGGCTATTCGATCAACGCCGCCATGACCGAACGCCGCATCAAGGCAGTCGGCACTGTCACCGGCGCAAACTATGGTCGCCTGATGCGCGGCAACTTCACCGGCCTCAACCCGATTGGTGCGCTGGAGGCGATGGCCAAGCAACGCACCGCCGAGGCCCGTGGTGCAACGCTCCACGTCGACAATCTGCTGGCCAACTCCGTCGAGGAAGCACGAGCCGCCGGTGTTACCGACCGCGATCCGCTGGAGGCGACCGACTATTACCGGACGCCACGCGGCCAGAAGCCGAATGGCCTGAACCGTTCGCTCCTGTCACATCAGGCCGCCGCGGTCGGCTGGGACGCTTTCCATCTGGCGGAAGTGCTGCTGACGCAGCCTCTCTGCATCGTAGTCGGCGATCAGGTTGGCGCGTTCGGCGCCTATCGCGACGGCTGCGAGATCATCGAACGAGCAGCCTCGAAGAAGAAGGAACTGGTCGTCGTCGAAGGTTGGTCGCACTATGACCTCTATGACAAACCAGAGCCAGTCGGAAAGGCGCTGGCGAAGCTGATCCCTTTCTACAAGGAAAACCTCTGAGCATGGCTAAACGGCCGTCCTGCATGCGCGAACGAGGTCGGGCACCTGCTTGAGGTCCGTTACTGAACGACAGCTATCCGGCAAATGCGTCCACCAGCGGATAGTCCGTTCTCCGCCCCGAATCGGTCATCCTGCCGTGGTCATGCCAATGTGGTGATTTGAGAAATTGGAGGCGGGGGACTGTTTCTAAGAACAGGGCGGCCGGTTCGATTCCCATCAAGAGCGAAGAAGAAGGAAGTGGGCGCTCGCATTCCAGCCTTCCGCGATCATGCGCGACGCAAGCTATGCACAGATGGCGTGACGGAATGGCGCCTAGTCTCGAAGTGGTTCTTGCAGGGGAAAAACCCAGGATACAAAAATTGTGATTCATTCTGACCAAGAAGCAGGTTGAATTAGTGGCTTATTCCGTCATATCGTGATTTTGCTCTTGGCATGAGCGTGGCACTCGCCGTTCCGAAGCTGCTAGCAGCGCTGCTCTCAAATTTCTGATAAGCCTTTCAACAAGCATCCAGGCTTGGAGAGCGGTTGGCGAGTGACGCTTTGCGCAGGCCAGGAGAGCTATGTTGATGGATGATATTCGGCCCACGACGCTAGTCAGCGTGAAACGTCTTGCAGCGCAACTAAAAAAGAGAAAAGGGATTAAGCATTCTGACGCCCTCGACCTCGCGGCGAGAGCTGCTAACTGTGAGAATTTTCGGCACGCGCAACGTATTTTGCCTGCACGAAATAAGCCTCGTGAAAGACCCTACATACTGTTGACGACCTATTGGCGTGATGAAGAGCGGCGTCAATACTTCGGGCGCGAAACGCTTAGGATTGATCTGTCACGACCAGTCCTTGAGATCTGCAAGAAATCAGAACTGAAATATGTTCGCGGCTTTGGCAATCTCAGAATGGTCGCCGGTGACCATTTCGTATGCGATGACGTAGTCCATTCTCAAGACTATGCACGCGACAAGCTTTGTACGGCCGAACGCTCGCTTCGCTTCATGGAGCAAACCGGATTGCGTCCAAGTCGAAATCCGCGAAAGCTTAATCCAAGAGGAATCGGTAACGAAAAGTTGCCGGGTCTCGATCATCCGACTGACTGGGTGGATCCCTCGACCGGACAGTACTTCCTTATCGATGAACCTTACGGGAATGCGCCTGACGAAGACAAGCGTTCTGACTGGGCAGTTCGAAACGGTTGGCGGATCGAAAAGACATCATGGCCAGGTATGTATCGTCCATACGACTGTGATCTCTATGTCGCTGTCGATAATCGTTGCGGCTATGATATCGATGCCTTAATTAAAAAAATCAATGCTATGCGGAAGCCCCTGATCAGTGAAAACTGGAGTGGGGAGTCGTCATCTTCATGGGATACGTTCCTCAGCCCCATGGCAAAGTCTGAGCAAGACAAGCGGCGTGCTAGATGCAAAGGCATGATCATACCGTTAGCAAGCAAAACGACCGTTCCATACGGTTACAACGCTGGCGCCGCTCGACGGCGTCCTAAAGGGAAACTCGGAATTGATGAACACATTAAAGCTGGACGCGCAATCAAGGCGGCAATGCGGTCAAAGTTGATACCCTTCAGGTCGTATACTCGTTTGAGTTCACTTCGTGCGGAGCTTGAGAATTGGCTGGCACTTGAAATTGGTCGCGGGGAACTCGGCGGCCCCGAGTTCTTTGATGTGTACTATCGCGAAACAACTGAGGATGAGGCCTATCAGAAATCACTCAAGTCTGGTGATGATGTTGTGGCAGGACTTGAAAATCTTACGCGAAAGCTGAGAGAAGCCTATCCCGATTGTGCGCCCCTTCGCAAACAGCTTCGGCGTGCGGAGATGTCAATCTCATTGATGGAAAGGGCGTTAGAGAGGCACTAGTGTGGCCTTGTTCGGTGCTGCCTTGGGCAGCACCGCTTCTTGATTTTGATGATGCCAATCCTTGGTACGTTTGCGGATTACGGCACCTCGTGTACTTAGCTCGGCAGCCTTCTCCCGCAATGCGCGCGATGTTCTGTTGCGGGATCCTTCCGATATAGGCGTGATGGTTCAGAGTGCTCGCTGCCACGAATTCGATAGCTTCAGTTGGACGTCTAGGTCACTTTCCAGGTTCCCAGCTAACCTAAAACTACGTCATCTCGTACTCGTCATTGAAGTAGTGGACGGGTAGTTCCACCAGTTCTTGGAGGCACGCCCGAATGTGCTCACCATCCCGTCCTGTTCCTTCTCTATAGACGATTGGGCCATATGAGGGGTCAGAATAGTAGGGACGGATATCAAAGAATACTCTTAGCCAACGGTTGTCGGTCTTCAATGAGAGGCTGAATCCGACACCGTTAATGCGTCCGACATCTCCCCACCATTTCCAACTTACAGCGGCGATCAGACATCCTTCATGCCTCACCAAGACGCAGCACTGCCCGTTGGAGAAGTGGTGGGAAAGATGTTGGGGTTTATTTCTAAAGCTTGGACGCCAATCCCTGCGTAGTTCGTAGTGTGGCGCAGTCCCCACGAAGGAAGAGGCGGGGAGCATGGGTGGGAAAAACGGGCGCTCACGTATGGAGAAAGCCCCTGCTTCCCATGTCGCGCGCCAATGCTCAAGCTCACGAAATTCGAACAATTTCTTCGGGAAAGGATGAGCTTGGGTTCGACCTTCCTCAAGTGAACTTATCGGCAGCTCGGCATCCGGAAATATAATCCGAAACTCCGTCGGAAAGTTGAACGAGGATCGCAAGCTTTGGTATGATCTGTTGGCGAAAGCCCAGGCTAGTTTTTGTTGAATCTGGCTGCGTGTTAGTTCTATTTCAGGTGAAGCGCTGATAAGTTCCGCAAGCTTCGCCGAACCGCTATGCAATTTCTCTGCTTTCTTAATTCCCGCCATTGGCAGCAAGATCTCTATCAAAGCTGCTGACTGGACTGCGCCAGTCGATTTCAGCGTCGAAAGATAAAATTCAACCTTGCGCGCCGCATCCTTAAATTCGATTTCCGATCGTAAAAAATCCATAAGCGATTCCTGAACAATCGCGACTGGCAATAGGCACCGTTGTTTTGCCAGAACGCTAGTTCCGGAATTTGCTTGATTAAACTAGCGGATTTACCGTACCCGTTGGGTGGTGCCGAGTTGGGCCGCTATCCCTGCCGATCAGTTTGGCGATTCGTACGTTAGCGCGGCGTTTGCTTAACGACAAGCGTGAAGATAGCGTGGTGAGTTCCAAGTCGTGCAGTTTTGACTGGTTTAGCTCAAATCCATTGATCGCTCGGCTGTTCAACCTAGCGGTTTCGAGGCAAGACGAACTCCATAATTTTGCAATTCGACAATAAGGGTGGTCCAGCCAAAGGCAATCCCCGGCACAGCCAAATCGCCTATTTTCAGTTTCTTAGCCTATTTGGCGGACGAGGCGACTGTTCGATTCCCCATCAACTAGATTAGCACAATCTGTGCTAATCATACGACTTCGCCCACAGCCGGAATCGATCCCAAATGCCATCCATGCTGAGAAAGTATCTGACGACGCTTGCTGACCGCTATTTCGAGAAGCGCACGGCCGGTCCGGTCCTGGAGAAACGCTGGCACGGCCTCTATGATGTCACCCTCGACAGGGTGCAGGCAGTCGAATGGTACGAAAAAGCGGCGGCCCTGGGGCATGGCGACGCGATGAACAATATCGCCAGCATGTACCAGCACGGCGACGGCCCTTTCCCGGCCGATCTCCTCAAGGCACGCGATTACTACGAGCAGGGCGTCAAAGCCGGCTGCGGCACGGCCATGGGCAATCTCGGCCATTTTTATACCGACGGCAGAGCCGGGCTGAAGCAAGATCATCGCCGCGCCGTCAAGCTCTTCAGCCAGGGAGCCCACCTCGGCGACAGCGATTCCATGGTCAGCCTCGGCTATCGCGACAGTACCGGCACCGGTATCCGCAAGAGCCCGATCCGGGCGCTTTACTGGTATCGCCGCGCTTGATGGCGGTTTCGACCGCGCAGCCTACACACTCGGTGTGGCCCACGAGAATGGCAAGGGCACGGAATGTGACCTCGAAGAAGCGCTCTATCTGTTTCGTCGTGCACGAATGGGTGGTCGCGACGATGCGGACGAAGCAATCGAACGGGTACTGACAAGCATGGGCAGGGAATTTTCCCCGGCCGTCGATCCCGAACAACGGCTGGAAGACCTTCGGATTATGATCCGCAATCCGGAGAAGCGCTTCAGCGTCGAGGCGTTGCTTCTGGAACTGGCCCGTGTCTGCGAGGAATTGGTCGAGGATGAGGACAATCCCGCCGCTGACCAACCCCATGTGCTTGGCAGATCGAGCCTGATCCGCGGTTTCGTGCTGTGGAAGCAGGGTAACCCCGCCTATATCGAGCCGGTTGAAACCGCGCTTGTGATCGACGGCAAACACCGCTTTCTGACGCCACCCGAACGCGCCTCTCGCATGACCGCAAGGGCCGTTGCATTCGCCCGTGATCGTAAGTGGCAGGAGGTTGTCGATCTGCATCGTGGCGCGCTGACGATCGTCAGGGCCGATCCGGATGCAGCGGAGAACACCGTGCTTGCCGCAATGACGGATCTTGCTTTCTGTCTGCATGAAGCCGCTGAATTTGAAGAGGCGCGCGACCTCAATTCGGAAGCGCTGGCGCGTGCCGAGATCGCCTTCGGCAAGGACGATCCGGCCCTGTTGCGTATAATCGGCAATCTCGCCCAGAACGAGTTTGCGCTCGAACACCCTGACAGATCAGTGGAACTGATGCGCCGGCGGCTGGAAATCGCCGAACAGCATGAAATTCTCGACGTGATCGGCGCGACGCTACGCGATCTGGCGATTGCCAGCTTTTCGGCGGGTGATCTCGCCGGCGCTGAGGATTTGTTTCGGCGGCAGGTGGCCTTTGCAGAGCGCAACGGCGATGGTGGCGATATCGCCCGTGCTCGCGCAGACCTGGACGGCCTGTTTGAACGGTTGGGGAAAATGCCCGGATAGTTCTGAGAAGGGATGTCTCACTTGAAAGCAGACCGCATCGCCGCCAGCGGGGCATACTTCCCACATTTTCGGCGTTTGCAACCGCTCGTGGGAAGACATGCAACACTGTTGACAGTAGCCTATGGCGCGTGAGCTATTGTCGTCACGACAGAAGGTTTCATAGTTGTCATCAGTTCTCTTCCAGCCTTACCGGGTCGCCCTCCTTTCTCGCTCGCTTTCTAACGTCTGGCGGGGTTATGGCTCTGCTATCTTTCTTGAATTCGGCCCTCTTTCTCCAACCTCGAAGTCGGATGGCTCGCCGGGACAATCGCAAGGGGAATACACCCTGATGATTGAATGGAGTTGGCGTATTGAAGGCCCCCGATCCATTCTCTGCGGAAGCTGGAGCGATGAACAAGAGTGGACTGACGTCTTCGATTCTTTGATAGGTCGCAAGGTAACCGATGTAGCGCTTTATGGGCGTCTGCCGGAGGTTACGCTCGCCTTGGAAGGTGAGCGTTTCATAACGTCCTTTATGACAGCCGAAGGGCAGCCGGCGTGGACAATCTTTCAGCGTTCCGGAAATGGCCGAAGTCCTACGTCCATCTCTGTTATTGATGGGCATGTTCAAGAGAGTGCTGAACGATCTGTATAACATTTGAGGCGTCGCAAATGCCCGCAATCCATGCGACACAAAACTAGAATTTTACGAGGTAAGGCGGATTGTCGCTGGTCGAAGCCAACCAACAGGTCCTGCGTGAACGAATTCGGCAGGCTGACTATGTCGGACAGCGGGATTGGGCAAACTGTCGGCCGCTTGTCTCCCCCCGCGAGTATTTTGCCCTTGGCGTTACGAACAATGCCATCGGAAACTCTCGCATCTTGCAGTTCGGCGTTTTGAATTTCGTCACCCTTCTCACTGAGATCGGTCAGCGTGACGACGTCTCAAACCTAGTTGTCGAGATGGACGACGATTTCAGCGAAGGCTGGCCGACGCGGGATTATATTTTCGTCGCAACCTCAAGGGATGCAGAAACGGTCAGCAAATGGTTCGCGGGCATTCCGCCGGATACAATGCTCGAGTGTCAAGGCGGGTTTGTCAGAGCCCGCGCGATCCGTATCGCGGATATCGCAGCGGCACCAAATCATCGGATATGGGCGCTGAATTGGAACTTGAATCTGGATGATCAGTGTGTGGAGTAAGTAGCGCAGAGTTTTCAGGCGGTCTGCCTGAGTTGAAGTGACGCGACAGATACAAAGTACTCCATATTCCAGTTGGGGGCGTCTGTGACTCAACTCAGCGATAAGCCTCGATCATCGATTTCGTGACGTCTTGCGCGAAACAGATCGGTGCGTATCCGCCAGGCTTTGAATACGCACTTCGATTGCCACACCTTCGGCCCCTGCGATCTGTGCTGTAAGGGCAGGCGCACGTGCCGGGATAGCTGGTCACAGATTCAGCAATGATCCGCTGGATGATGATGGTCGGCGATATTGTTGGCGCGGATTTAATCGTTGGTTCCGACGGTTTTGCGATCTGCTCTCGCTTGGGTTCGTCATCCCGTAAGAACCTGCTTGCAACCCATCCCTCTTTTTGAGTCAGAACGTCTTTGATCCGGGACCATTGTCCTTCCGTTTGTAAGAGGTCGACTTTCTTCCCCCTATCGAGTCTATCAATGATTTGAGCCTTCGGCCCTGGAGCGGCACGCAGTGCGACACCGTTTCCACTGACAAACTTGGTTCGCGTTGTCTGCGTAGAATGTGGCTTGGTTGTTTCGCTCGGCGGGGTAACGGTGTTGTTTGTCGGAGGAATGGTGGATTGTCCGCTGGTCACCGTTGACGACCCGGGTTTCGAGGCGTGCGTCACTCCTGAGGAACTCGGCGATGGTGCGGTTACGCCATATCCCGAAGGTGTTTCTCCAAGTTTCGAAATGCCGAACAGAATAAGTCCACAGAGTAACCAGTATCGTTTTTTCATGAAAAAGCCCCCGTGGTATATTGCCGAGGGCTAAAATGCTCTTCAAGTGGTGTCGGCCATTTTTCTCAACTTAACCGTTAAGTTGCGCAAGCATGTGGCGCTGCCGCGGATCGTCTTCTCCACCTTGCGTGAACAGGCGGTAGGACGAGAGCTTATAGTGGGGATCATTCGACGGCCAGAATATACTACATTGGCATTGTCAAGAGAACGGTGGCGTCTTGGTCAGCCACGCAGAGCTGCGTGACATAAGCCAATTTTTCCATATAAAGCCCGACATAGATTGCAGGGGGCTATCAACAGTGAATTCCATATCAGCGACGAACTTCGGCCGGGCAACGATCATTCTGGCTGTGCTTCTCCAGGCTGTCGGCAAGGTGATGTTTGGTACATGGCTTGTGGCGTTCCCGTCGCCGCTTTTTGTTCTGATAAGCTTTGCCCTGACGGCGGCGTTTTTCCTGCTGTTGTCGCGCCAGGGGGCCGGTGAAAAAGCCTGGGGACCACTCCTGCTGCTGAATGCAAGCACCGCGCTCACGTTCCTGAGCTTTTTCTATGCCCTGAAACTGATCGAGCCAGCTATCGTCGGAGCCGTCGAAATCGGCATCGGTCCGATCCTCGCTGTCCTGATCTCTCTAATCCTCACCGGAGAGCGGCCTTCAGCGGTGCGTATCGCGGTATGCGCCGGAATTCTCCTGGGGTGCGTCACCCTGGGAGTTGCCGCCTTGCAAGGCAGCGGTTTCGCATCCTTCGGCCGGAACGCGTGGTTTGGTCTGGGGGCAAGTGTTGCGGCCGGCATCGGAGCGGTGCTGATTACTCTGGCATCCAAGGCGTTGCTCAATCGCGGCTGGAAGTTCGGCGCTGTTCTGGCACACCGTTTCTACCTTATCCTGCCGATCTCACTCATGATGACGTTGGGGGCGGATGTTGCGGTTGTGGAATGGTCTGGCGTTCTGGTCGCGACGCTGCTTGTGGTGTCGGTCGTCGGCGTGCTTGCGCCTCTATATCTGCTGCAAGTCGGTATCGCCCGTTGTGACGCCTATACGGTGATGGTGACGATGGCTGCCCTGCCTGTTCTCACCTTCATTATCGAGGGCTTTTCGCCGCTCTACTCGTGGTCCATCATGACGGCTGCGGGCCTGGTGATCGTCACGGCGTTCCTGCTGCTCGATGTCATTGCAAAACGCTCGTAAAATTCCGGAAACACTGCGGTCGTTGCAATGTCCTTTTTGCCCCCCAAGGCGGCCCTATCGCTATCGCCTCATTGTGTTTTATCTGGGCTAGGTTTCCCCCAATCGAACGCTGGTTCCGGATAGTGCTCCAGGAAAATCACCTCTTGCAGCGGACAAGGTGGATACACTGTAACCGGTGTTCTGCCCCCACATTGGCAGCCGCCGTCTGATCTGTGATCGACGTTCCATGGATGAAGAACGGGAGTTTCTCCATGGAGACTACATTGGAATTTCTCACAACCAGCAAGACTGGGCGTGAGGGTCACCGACACTGGCCGAACGAGGTCAAGGCGAAGATTGTCTCGGAAAGCTTGCGGCCTGGCACGACAGTCAACGAAGTTGCGCAGCGCTATGGATTGCGGGCGAACAGTCTTTCCACTTGGCGGACGATGGCGCGGCAGGGCAAGCTGATCCTGCCAGCCCCGGAGGATGCGGTGGAATTCGCGGCGGTGATCGTCGATCCGCCCGTTTCAGAACTGTCGCCTAAGGCGGTTGGTCGCCCTGAGATCGTCGTCGGTCAAGTCACCATCCGTCTTGAGGAAGGAGCGTCTGCCACCCGGATCGCCGCTATCGCGCGTGTCTTGGCGGCGGCGACATGATCTTTCCGTCGAACCGCGTGCGGATAATGGTGGCGACCAAACCCGTGGATTTCCGCAAGGGTCATGACGGCTTGGCCGCGTTGGTGAAGAATGACCTGCACAAGGACCCGTTCACCGGAACGGTCTTCGTGTTCCGGTCACGCAAGGCGGACCGGTTGAAGCTGATCTACTGGGATGGAAGCGGCATCGTCATGGCCTACAAGAGGCTGGAAGAGCACACGTTCACGTGGCCCGGCATCAAGGATGGATTGATAACGCTCACCCACGCCCAGTTCGAAGCGCTGTTCGCAGGCCTCGATTGGCGGCGGGTTCATGCCGTCCAGACGAGAGCACCGGAAGCCATAGAATAGCTGCGGCACAATGACTCAGCACGGCAAATTGCAGAGGCAAAGGGCTCGTCCAAGTTGTTTATGGACGAGACCCATGCCCCGGTTCTCGACCCCGGCTCGCGCAAGACCAAGACCGGATACTTCTGGGCGCTGGCGCGGGATGATCGCCCTTGGGGCGGCGGCGCTCCGCCCGGTGTCGCCTTTACCTATGCGCCCGGTCGCGGAGGCATTCATGCCGAACGAATACTGCAAGGCTTCTCCGGCATTCTGCAGGTGGATGGATATGCCGGATACAACAGGCTGATCGCACCAGAACGCGTTGGCCCGGACATTCGGCTTGCCTATTGTTGGGCCCATGCCCGGCGCAAGCTGGTGGAGATCACCCGCACCAGATCAGCACCGATTGCCGAGGATGGCGTCAAACGGATCGGAGCGCTGTATCGCATTGAGGCCGAGCTGCGCGGCCTTGATCCTGAGGCTCGCCTTGTGGGTCGGCAGGAACGATCAGCGCCACTCGTCGCCGACATGCAGGCGTGCTCGTCCATCACCGTGCCCGTGTTGCGGCGAAGTCCCCGCTCGGCGGGGCACTGGCCTACATTGCCAAATACTGGGATGGACTGAAGCTCTTCCTGACTGACGGCCGCATCGAGATCGACAATAACAGCGTCGAGCGGACCATCCGGCCGATAGCCCTCAATCGCAAGAACGCACTCTTTGCGGGCCACGATGCCGGAGCCGAGAACTGGGCGACCATCGCCTCGCTCATCGAGACATGCAAGCTCAATGCTGTTGATCCGCTAGCGTATCTGACCACCGTGCTCACTGCCATCGTCAGTGGCCACCGGCAGAGCCGGATAGAGGAACTGCTGCCGTGGAACTATCCAATTTTGTGTCAAATGCCGACAACGACCACCGACAACCAAGTCGCGGACTCGCGCGGGTGACCTCGTCGCTTGCTTAAGTTGTCGCTCCCCAAAGCAGACTGAGTCCTGAGGTAACCAGCAGAGCATCCATGATATGGCGAAAAGCTTCCGGCGTGAGCCGGAGAAGGAAAGGTTTCGCTATAAAGGAACCGACCATCAGAGACGCCCCCACAGTTAGACCCTTCACGACAATAGCAAAAGGAAGCGCTCCCGAGCCCTGAAAGGTGAGCGTTTTTGAAGTGTAGATCGCCAGCGAAGCGGCAGCCTCCGTTCCGATAAAGGCGCCCTTGGTCAGACCGTAGCCGATGAACACGGGTACGGAGGCAGGTCCAGAAGAAGCCACGATCCCGGTCAAGAAGCCGATAAATGTTCCGGCTACGGCCAGATGAGGTAATCGTAAGTGGGTAAGGTTTGCTGCCAACCAGCGACGCCCGGGGATCATCAAGAGCAAGAACGCTCCAATCGCCGCATCTACTGCTCGGGGCGGGAGAACAAGCATGGTTCGCGCACCAAGAACTGCCGCTGGAACCCCGGTAACAGCATAGGCTGCCACAGCCCGCCAATCAACTTCCCGCCACCACACAAGAATCCTGGAGATATTCGCCATAACGGCAGCCACCGCCATTATTGGTACAGCTTCCATTGGCCCATAGACATAGGCCAACATCGGGACGAGCATGATGGAGGAGCCAGTACCGATGATGCCACTGATGGTCCCGGCAAGCAGGCCGATGATTAAGATGAGAAAAAGTCCCATTCGCTGTACTCCGAGACCGCGTGATTGCGTGCACCCAACTCTATCTCGATTCCAGACACTCAGACAAATCCAACTCACCTAAATAGCCATTTGGTAACCGTACAACGCTACTTGGCTTCGGGCGTGACAATGCGTGTCGGGGGACCACCGCTTACGATACACCCACTTTTCCCAATTCTGCTTGAGCCACACAGTCGACAGCATCCGCGTACCCTTCATCAGCGCTTCGTAGGGTAGGTGGACAAAGATATGGCCCGCGCTGTAGCCAGTTGCGACCATTATTCCTAGCGGTCGTTCTGCATCGGTCGTTTCGACTAGCATAAAATCCACCACCGCTTCGTAAGGGTATTCAGCCTTCACTCTGAATACCGCTCCGCGACCAATTTCCTTCTCGTTTAGATCAGCCAATTGCTACATGCAAAGTCTCCCACAACAACTGCAAGTCTGTGGTATCGATGGCCTGAATTGCACCAGGCGCAAGACGGAGGTCAAGGGCCGCTACTGGTGCAGAGCCGACGTCTGCAGTGAGCCCGAAGCAGTCATCAGGTTTCCGTCAACTAAGCTGGGTGTGAAAGTGCGCGGCCACGCGGTCTGCCGCACCGTCTCTGCTTGATCGTAAAAGTCGAAATGTTTCCCTTCTGCCCAGAACAAGTCCTTGGGGCCGGCAAGTAGGTCATGGACCTTACGCGCCTGATCAGGAAAAGCCGCGCCATCCGAATGCATTACGAGCGTGGGCACCTTGACAAGGCGAGCCTGCGATAAAGGATCGAATGCGAGCCACTGTTCCCATCCCATAACCGCAAATTCGTTACGCCAGGCACGGACGCCGCCTCCGCGCGAGAGGTCCATGTAATATTCACTCGGGCTGGGGCTCATTGCAGTTTTGTCGTGCGGCATATACGCGAACACTGTTTCAATTATCCCAGTCTCGTCGTAACGCTTCCGCGCCTGGCGACTCGCGGCAATGCGGGTATCAACACCCTCTTCGCCACCGAACATCTTCAGCACCAGGTGAGGGTCAGAGAAGAAGCCTGCAACCGTCGCTAACGCGCCCACATTCGTGTCTTTTGCCGCGGTATAGAGAGCTGTGCCTCCGCTGGTACAGACTCCGAGAATTCCAGTTCCGGAGACATCATTGCGTCTCTTCAGAAAACGAAGCGCCGCCGACAAGTCCTCGGCCTTGGAGGCCTGATCCTCGAACTGACGCATTGCACCGCTACTCTCGCCGTAATTTCGGTAGTCAATCGCGAGCGCGATAATCCCGCGTCGGGAAAGTTCACCAGCGTAATTGCCACCCATCTGCTCCTTCACGGACGTTAGAGAACCACCAACCGCGACGGCTGGATAGCGACGCGATTGATCGTGCCCCTTTGGAAGATAAAGATTACCGACAACAAACCCGTCTCCGCTCTCGAAGCTAACTTTCTGCGGCTTAGGCTGCGTCTTCTGGGTAAGTGATTGCGACATGACAACATTTCCTGTGCTGAGGAGGACGGCGCTTGCCCCAAAAGCAAGGCCAAGGTTTCGGCGGGTGATCGACGCAATGGGCATTGATTGGCACTCCTTCTGGCAATCCCGGAAATAATAAAGAGTAGAGTCCCATTTGATAATCTGCGAAAAACGAAATGGCTTTGTAAAAGGATTTTCATAATGCGGATGGATGCGCTCGATGGAATCATCGTCTTCGCCCGCGTCGCGGAGCGACGCAGCTTCACCGCTGCTGCGCTGGAACTTGGCGTTACGCCCGCCTCGATCAGTTGGACCATCAAGCAACTGGAGGCGCGTGTGGGTGCGCCGCTTCTGGCCCGCACGACACGCTCTGTTGGTCTCACTGAAGCCGGACGCTTGTTCCTGGAACAGGTTACGACGGGGATCACCTATGTGGAGGCTGCGTTCGATGCGGCTCAGAGTCTCAGTCATAAACCGAGAGGCTTGCTACGCTTGAGTGTTCCTTTCGTGGCACAGACACTTATTGAGCCCATGCTGAAGGGTTTTGCTGACACATATCCGGACATCGAACTAGAACTGGTTTTTGAAGATCGGTTTGTCGATATCGTCGGGGAGGGATACGACGCGGGGATCAGGGTCGGTGAAATGATTGCACAGGATATGGTGGCTGTGCGGCTCACCCAGGCTTCCCCAAGAATGGTCGTGGGATCACCAGCGTATTTTGTTGAGCACGGAAAGCCACAGCGCCCGGAACAGCTTGAGCACCACGCCTGCATCAATATTCGCCTTGCCGGAGGCGCGGTCTATCGATGGGATTTTGTTGAGCCCACCGGCGAGCGCGATACGCGGCCTTTTTCAATGGATGTGAAGGGTCCCATCACCGTGAATGAACCTGGAATTTCTCTTGCCGCCGCGCAGGCAGGAATAGGCCTCGCCTACAATATCGGTGTTGTTGTCGAACCTCTGATACGCCAAGGATTGCTCGAAGCGTGCCTTGAAGCGTTCATGCCTTCCAGCCCCGGCTTTTTCATCTTCTTTCCTAGCCGTAGACAAATGCTGCCGAAGCTCCGCGCATTCGTGGATTATTGGCAGCAGTCCACCCGCTTCATCCAAGACGACACCAGGCAAACCCCTGCGTCGGGTAAGCAAAGGCGCTAACCGTCTTGAACGACCGCTGTTGGCGCATTCTTGCCGCGATAGCTGCGGAACAGCTCACCACACTTGGTACATGTGGGGGGACACCGCTTATAGTTGATCTATGAGTCTGGCCACATCATCAAGACGATAAGTGTGAACAGTCCGGAGTTAGCAGATTAGTGCCTGCGCATTGCCCGAAACCTATGATCGATACCGAAGCTGTAGCCAGCGATCGGTTCCCTGAAAGATGATGCCATCGCATCGCACTCATCGGAGGTTTTCGGCAATCGTCCGATAACACGCTTTGTCGTTGCCGACGTTAGTTGTAGCAACCGGCTTCCACGTGTCTCGATCAAAATCAAAGAACTCGACGACGCACGTTTTGGTGTCGTAGTTCAGCCATTGGACAGCAACCATTCTGCTATCGCGGCGAAAGTCCAAACTCAGATACATGTGCTCTTCCCCGCCACGAGGGAATGAGCCCGGGCGACCCGTTTGATTGTTGGCGGCGATAACGAATGAGCACCCTGTGCCACACCCGATCTGGATAAGGGTATAGCGGCCAGCGAAATTTGGTCCTTGCCGCATACCGTCGCGAATACGGGTCCTGAACCTGTTGAATTCGCGATCGCGTCCCCTGAAGTCTGGCATGACGGTCTTTCCAGAAAAACCACCTCGGGCAGGGTAACTGGAAAGGTCCGGCCGCTTGAACGTTGCGCTCGAAGCAATCCCTGCCGCGCTTTCCTGTTTATAGGATGTCGCTTCACAGGCGTGCCAACGCATTTGATAGCCGTATTCCCCCTCACGGCCATAACACCATCCTACAGCTTGCAGCTTATCGCTGATGGCTTCGCGTCGTTGACAGGCAACATCTGTTTCCGGCAAATCACCGCTGCCGCCGCGGCAGGCAGAATTCTGTTCGGCCCATTGGGATATCAGACGTACAGGTTGAGAGACGCCCTTGTCGGTCTGGATAACTTTCCCGGTTTCGGAGAGAATCATACCAGCCCTCTGGTCCCAAACCAGAGAGAATTCGGCGGAGCCGGATGAAATCCGGTTCCCGACGTCGCGTTTCGTGTACCAGTCAACGATTCCGTCAACCTTGCAGGTTTCCGCGCAGGTTATCTTCATCGAACCTGCCTTCACGCTGTACGCACGGACTGGCCACCTATTCGCGAAGTTCCGTTTTTCACCTATCACGGCGGCTTTCGGCGTTGCTCTACCATAGAAATCGACGGTTTCGGCGTATGCCTTGTCCATAAAGGCGAGCGCTTCTGCGTTCCTACGAGACCAGGCGTCATGGTACGCTGTGACGAAGACTGATGCTTTTTCCTCGGTTGTCGGCGCAGCGGCTTTGGTGGTTGGCGGGGTTGCAGGCACGGCCGTTGGAGCGACCTTGGACGCTGCAACGGATTCAGTTAGATCGGCTAGACTTCCCCATGTCACTTTATAGCTCTGCATCTCATTAGCTGTGAGATACCGCATATCGTCACTGGGAACCGACAGGCTCAGTTGAAGCAGTTTGGGATCGACATCCATTTCGACGAGATAGGTCATGATCTGGGCGGTTAGCGCCTGAACGGCTGCGACTGCGATGTGCCCTTCGATACTGGATTCCGGAGAGAAAGAAGACTGGTGCACACCGATCGCGCCGGGCTCCGCCTGTCGATTTACACCTCCCACGAAAGCGAGCGCGCAGGCAGAAGCGCATTCGGCGGACCGAAGCTGAAGCGTCGATAGTCCGAGCGACCGGATCATCCTCCCATACGCCATCGCTGTTGCAACGTTGCCACCGTTGCTGTTGAAGGTGACCAGTTTGGCACCGCTTGCGGCGACTTCACGTGAAAGTTGGTCGGGATTGTCCGATGTGGTGAACTCACCCTTGAGTAGGAGAACAGGCGAAGAGCCGTCGATTGGAACCCGCTCAAAGGTGATATCGGCATATGCGGCTCCGACCCAAGCCAAAGACATCGTGGTCACTACCAATAGAATACGCTGAAACACGACCTCTGCCCCCGTTCGCCCTCAGGTGCATGCTATCGTGTCAATCACCACGCGCAATATGGAAAGCTGCCATACTGGGTTCGATGACTGCCTCCAGTAATTCAGCCGAGCCGAAATGCCGGTGAAGCACGTTCGGATAGACGAGCAGGCCATCCTCGCAACGATTGATGTTCATCATCTCAATGATGAAGGCCTTGCGGAATACGATGCCAAAATAGATGTGGTCTGGGCTCTGCTCCCATGTTGGGTCGATTGGGCAGCCATTCTTGTCGACAAGCCAAGCGTGCTGCATCGGGATCGGAATTTCGCCGTTGTCCGCAAAACGGATCATCGGCCTGCTGCCCGAAGTGGGTGATGCTTTGATCGCTAGTTGGCCCCGCTTATCAGTGCCATAGCACTATCGCGTAGCGGTCATTTAGTTTCCGTGAGGCTTTACAGAGTATTTCCCGATACACACAAATCTCGAAGGGATATCCTTACCCGCCTTCTGCAAGCGCGCGTAAACCACGCATTCTCAGACCATTTTCGATCGTAATCGCGTGGCGTCTGAGCCCTGCGAAGAAACTTGCGAAGTCTGGAGCTTCATGAGCAAACATGTTTTTGCTAGAACGCTCACCTTTGGTGTCGTCGAAAAGTACGACCTTGGGGGCCGTGCTGCCCTTGCGGTAGTCGAGGCAGAGCCAAATGTCCGAGCCATAACTGCTGATTGGTATGAGACGGTCTATGCCGGGAATATAGCTGCGCCAAGCGTCATCCACTTCACCGAAATTTATCGTGTCGGAGAAACTGCCGAGAGTTTGCAGGCTTTGAAGGGGCATGATGTCCATGCCCGGAAGCGCTGAGAACCAGACGTCATAGGCATCATCGATATCCGCATGCGACGAACCGCCAAATTCATGGGGTGGCGTTTTCTCGGTGCTGGACAGGTAGAAGTCGGTATGTCCTCCATTTTGGAGAGTGTAGAGATCGCGCAGGCCCCGTGGAAATTCAATCCCAAGTCGTTCTTCTGTCAATTGGATGGTCTGTTGCGCTACAGTGGCATCCCATGGCTGATCCTTGTTCGAGTAGTGCCGTGCGTAAAAGAATGTCGCGGTCACCGGGCCGTCGCGCTCAATGACGATCCGCTCATCTGCCTGGGTGTCGCCAACCGCATCCCTCAATGCGACAAAGCGGGCGGTCAGGACGTTCTCGACCGCTCCGAGCCGCGCTCTGAGCTGATCGAATATCTCGGGTGGCAGAAAGGCACCGGGCTTGGCACCGAGCCATTCCCGGTTCAGTTGATCTCGCAACGGACCAATTTGGGATGTCGAGCTTGCGGCATTCGCTTTAGCCTCGATGTCATCAAAAAAAGCTCTGATGTGAGCCTCGAAGCTCTCCACTGTCCACTCTGCCGCCATGACCCCGTCCTTCCAAATCGTAGCCAGAGATGCCCCCGCGAAATACGCAAGTGCAGCGCGCCTGGTAATCATGCCTGCCTCTCCAATTTACGTCCTGGCATCGGATACACTGTCGGCTGCGAGATCGAAAATACCTCGGCAAGAGCGCTGATCAAGTGGTCGCCGGTGCCGTACCGGTGGCGCAGTTCCTTTTGTTGGCGATCGGAAAGCTTAGGCTTCTCGCCATGTAATTTTCCCTCGGCACGCGCGACACCCATTTCCTCACATGTGCACATTCGTACGGAATTGTGTAGCAAATGCCACAAGATTTCCGAGGTCGGAAACACTGCCTTTAGTTTGCACTCGGGTTATGATCGCGTTCACCGGCGGTACAGTTGAAATTAAGCAGTACCCTCCAGCCAAGTGGAGTGAAGCTCAAAAATAGCCAGAGGAAACGGACAAATATCGTGACCGAACTGTTTGCAGGAAATGTCGAGGTCCAATACGGACAGGCCTATATCGAACTGGATGGCTCATTTGACGGGGCGATGGACGTTTGTTTTGTCGGCCAGCGCAATGGCCTGTGCGGGGCACAAAAGCCAGCAATATTGTTTCTGATGACCGGCCTGCATACAGGCATTGTCGGCATCACGATAAACCTGTTCGATGCAGACCCCGGCATCGATGAAAGTTGGGAAGAGATTGTGGAAGTCTCATTTCAAGCACCAAAAGGGAGAATTACCTTGTTGGAATGGGCAGCCGATGATGGGGTGGGCATGGCCGTACCAGTCGGGTCCTATCGAGCGCGCTACCAAGGTCGGGCGATGCAAGCGGCCAACGAACTGAACACCAATATCAATGACATCCCGTTAGATAGCTACCAATTGGACTTGTGGCCCGCCCCGTCGTCCGCCGATCATATCGTGAAGCAAACCTCAACCGTCGCAGCCTACTGGCACGACTGGGCCAGTAGGCTGCCCCTGAAGCAGAAATTCTAGGACCGCCCCAAACTCCTTGGAGAGACCATTCCACAAAGTTTTGGCACAGTCTCTAGGATTTGCGCGACGACCGGCCATTAAAACTGCCCAATGGTAGTCTCTTGTTCGAGCGGCAGGGCACGTAGTCCCAGCACTGGCGAAAGGAGGGTAATCAGAAACTGGATCATGAATCCTCCCGTTGCCAAGAATAGACATGCTGCAACCCCGAAGTAGCCAGCGACTACAGCGCCGAGAGCAGCCCCCAGCGGCCTTGAGCCATAGGTGGCGGTCATTATCAGCACCGAGACTCGACCAAGCATGACGTTTGGCGTAACCGCCGCGCCGATCGCGCTGAGCATTTTCGAGGACGATCGTCGCAAATCCATAAATCAGGTTAAGAGTGAACAAGGATTATTAGGCCGCTTGGGGTTTGGGGTCGGTTTGCAGGAATTGCGTGGCAGGCAATCAGAAAGGTGTCCATACTTCGCTGCCGTCAAACCCATAATGTCGACCCTCATCCGATCCGACACCGAGAACGGTGGGCCAACAGAGCGAAAAGTCATAAATATACTCAGGAAGCATATAGTATCGCCTCCTGCCAATATCTACGATGATGGTATGGCGTTCGTAGAGTTGCAGCATCCAACTTGCGGCAAAAAAGTTGGAGTCTGCTGTGAATGCAAAATTAGAACCCCAGGCAAATCCCGGTAATCTAACCCCGTCTATGTATGCTTCACTATAGCAATCGCCATGGGGTGGTTCACGGAGATAGCGCAGCGTTACCTCATGGCGTTTGTCGGGAGAAATGAGAAGGTAGTCACAGAAACCTCCTGCCCAGATACTGGCGCCATCCGACTTAAACTCGATCTGCTCCATGTCTATTTCCCAGTACCCTCATAGAATATCTGTTCTCCAGCGACTGATTTCTCACGAAAATCCCGAAACCTGCCACAGGTATGATCCTAAGATGGCGGCGATCTACAAGGTCAGCTCTTAGTGGAAATCAGTACTCTGGCCACGCCGCACCAATACAGCATCCGTTAAGGTAAGTATCTGCCAGCGCCACCCACTCGCTACCGCGAACTCGTTTTTGAATCGGCAATCTGGCGGCTTTCTTTCTTTAGCGGACGGGCGATCGGACAGACATCCTGTACAAAACTGTTCAGCGTGTTGGCTAGGTTGTTGGGAATGATTGAATAGTGGATGAACTGGCCTTGCCGTTTCTTGGCGATCAGCCCGGCATTCTCGAGCACGCTGAGATGTTGGGAAATCGACGGTTTCGACATGTCGAAACGTGCCGCAATCTCGCCCGCCGTCAATGAGGTATGTGCCAGATAGGCCAGTATACGCCGGCGCGGTGCCGAAGCCAGGGCCTCGAAGACGCGCTGGAAGGAGCCATCAGAACTCAACGCCTCTTCCATTCCCTCATTCGACTTCTCATTCGTCATGCCAAACCTCAAAAAATATTTTGGCTATTGCCTAAATGCCTAAATTGAGGCAATAGATATTTAGCTCATGAACTAAATATAGATTCATCTGCGATTTTGCAAGGCGAGAGCAATGCGAAGTGGGAGTTAATGATGCCTTCTGTAGCGACCCAGACCCTTTCAACCGAACGTATGATTTCCGGCCCAACAAGCAGTGCGACCGATGGCGACGTGATTTGGGTGCCATCGAAATCAATCTGGACCTGTTCACTGACACTGATTGCATTGGTTTTTGGCCCGGCTACTTTCGGTTGGGATGCCTTTGCACTGTTCGTGGTAACAACGGCGGTCACTATTTGCGCCGGTCATTCGGTTGGCATGCATCGTCTGCTCATTCATCGTTCGTTTCAGACCAGCAAGGCAGTCGAATACATCCTCGTTTATCTAGGCACGCTGGTCGGCATGGCCGGACCCTTCGGCATGATCCATGCCCATGACATTCGAGATTGGGCACAGCGCCAGCACGAATGCCATCCGCTTCATGCCCATCGCCGCTGGTTCCTTGCGGACGCCTGGTGGCAGATGCATTGCGCGGTAAAACTGCGCCAGCCGCCCACATTTGTCATCGAGAAGGTTGTGCGTGAAGACCAGTTCTACCAGTTCATCGAGAGGACGTGGATGGCGCAGCAATTGCCATGGGCCGCGTTGTTCTTCTTCGTCGGCGGCTGGAGTTGGTTGGTATGGGGTATTGCGGTGCGCGTCTCGGTCTCGCTGACGGGGCATTGGTTGATTGGCCATTTCGCTCATCGCCGTGGCCACCAGGGCTGGAGCGTCGATAATGTTGCGGTTCAAGGTTACAACCTGCCCGCCTTCGGGCTGGTCACCTTTGGCGAGGCCTTCCATGGCAACCACCACGCTTTTCCGCAATCCGCACGCCTGGGCCTGGAAAGAGGCCAGATCGACCTTGGCTGGACCCTCATCCAGGGTCTCATGGTGCTGGGACTAGCTAAAGAGGTGAAGTTGCCAGAGAATACGCAGCCTCGCGACGGGCTGCGGCGCGTGGCGGGGGAGGAGGCTTATGTGCCACGAACCTGTTTGCAGACATGCAAAGGATGCCCGATTTCGGCGGGGCGGACTTGAACTCTTGGCGTTGCGAGCAGGCGGTATATGAAAGCGACGACGGTGATCCCGTCATCCGTCGAATACCATGCTCTCGCTGAGCCTGCGCATAGGCGCGCCGAATAGAGGGGTGAAAAGTGACGGACAAGTCTCCGCGTGTGGCAAGTGCCGGTCTGGCCAAAGATATCGTGGTCGCCTTCTGTGCCTCCATTTCGCTTCTGGCGATGGCGGCTGGTGTTATCGGCGGTGGTCTTCTGTTCTTCTCTCCCGAAGGAGGCGGCTTTTTTGCCGGTCTCGGCAAGGTGCTCGGCGGGCTTGCTTTTGGCGCGGGCTGCCTCGTTTCCTTCATTTGCAATTTGGTCTGCTGGTGGGCGGGAAAACGGCCGCGCTGGCTCGCGGGTATCATGGTCATACAGAGCCTGCCAGCACTCGGCTTTGGCGCATGGCTGCTTTCATGGAGTGCGGATGAACGACGAGATAAGCGCATCGGCTTCCAAACTGCCGCGCTTTTTGACGCGATCGATCACGACGATGTTAAGGCGCTCATGCAGGCGCGGGAGAAATGTGAGGTGCCTTGCATGGAGAGTGTCTCGTCGGAAAAGATGCTCATGGTTGCCGCGGAACAGGGCGCGCAGGGTGTGGTGGGTTACCTTGTCGCGGCGGGCGCACCGATCGGAAAGTCCTGGTATGACAGGAGGAGCCTGCGTACATGCGAGGGACTTTACCTGCCGGCCCTTTCCGCGCTCGGTATTGCGGTTGCGCTGAACGACATGGCCATGGTCCATCTCCTGATGCCCGCGAGCGACCTGGATGCCCGGCGCGAGGCGATGTGGGTGGCGGCAAAGCTCGACCGCTTCGATCTGATGATGTTCCTGGTGGAAAACGGCGTGCCGCTCGATATGCGCGGCGGGGTTCTCGATTCGAACAATACCTTGCTCGTTGCCGCGTCCGAGGGTGCCGCGCTTCGCGTGGGACGCTGGCTGATCCAGGAAAGACGCATGCCAGTCGACGCAATTGCAAATGGACCCGATCCCTATCCCGGAACGGCGCCTGTCGCCGCGCTCTACCAGTTCATCGATGCGACCGGATCGGCCCGTGGCGCCGCGTTCCTCCGCATGCTCAAGGAAAACGGTGCGAACCTGGATGTTCCGGTCAGTGACCGGTCCTCCATGCTTGAGGACGCGGTCAGCACGGGCAGGAAGAATGTCGCGCAGATATTGATAGATGGTGGAGCGGATGCCTCCCATCTGCCGCCGGCAAGCAAAACGGCCCTCGATGAGTTGATGGCTGGCCCGGACAGACCCTCCTATCCGCAGGAGACGGAGGGCTGCATAGCTCAAATGATCACCAAGAGGAAACCGGATCATGGCGTAAGGTCTCCGGCCGTACATTCCCTCCGTATCACTCTGCCAGCAGTTTTACCCTTTGCGGATTGAAATTGTCATAGGCACTACCGCAGCTCGCGTAATGGATGGCTTCTTCCGGCATGCCCGTGGCCCTGATAGCCGCTCCGTTGGACAGCCGCACCTCCACGTAGCGTTCTCCCTCGACCGTTTCATCCGGCAGGAAGTAGAGCAGGGCACGCAACAGAGTCGATTCTCCGTTCAAAGATCCCTGCTGCCGGAACGCGGGCAGGCGAAGCGTGGCGGAATGCCAAATTTGCGGCTTATTCACTGTCTGCCAGCGAATACTGAGCGGCTGGTCGATATCGACGAAGGCTCCGCCTACCGGCTGGGGGAAGTCGCGGCATTGTGCCGGCTTGGGAAACATCGACTTGACTGGCCATTCACCGATGTCCAGCCCCTGACCGTTGACTTCGAGCCTGGCGATGGAAGCCGGCATATAGTTCTGCACCCTGAATTGGACTAGCCCCTTCAGCTTCTTCTCCTCCAGTTTCTGTTCCGTCATTCCCGACAGGCGGCTCAGACTGGGAACGACCTCTACATGGTCGGCATAATGGAAATAGAGATATGTCAGCCTCGGCGCTTCTTCCTCTCCCAGGATGGGAAAGAACGGGCGCAGGTCTGGATAGGGGAAACGGTGCAACGGCAATGAGGACAAAGCCTCGCCGGTCATCGAGCGATATGTATATCGGTCGATGCCATCCTTCAGCCGGGACCCTTCATAGGGAAATAGCCCGGCTGCGATAGTGTCGGGATTGGGCCAGCGCCGGAATGTCGAAAAGCGCTCCGGGTTCTCTGCCGAAAGCGGCATGTCAGGCCCTCCGCCGGAAGAGGTGCTGGCAGACGGCCTCGTGTCGAGCCACAGGTTGCTTCCGCTCAGGTTGACATGCGTCTCTGAAATGGCGGGATTAGCTGTACCGAAGCGATCGGCTTTTCCCTGTTCGATGGATTGGCTGACCGGGAAGATAGACAGCGCAAGCAGCGTCGGCAGGAAGATCAGTGCGTGCGCGCGCCCCGGAACCTGCCCGTGGTCGCGGATCATGTAGGCTCCCCACGTGACCAGTAAAAGAATGGCGAGGGGGCCGCCAATGACGATCGCTCCCGTCAGCAACGCAACGGCACCCCAGCCCAGATTCGGAGTGATCACCGCCACGATGGCAAGGAAGGCGATCCAAGTTGCCAGGACGAAAGAGACGATGATACCGAAGATATAGCGTTTGGGATTTTCCATAGTCATTGCGCTCTCAAGGGAAGCTCCTGGCTCGCGCCAAGCAGAACGATCCTTTCGCATGGAACGCTTCAGTTGAAAATGGCTTGGTCTGCCGACTCACGGTTTGAGAATGGCGCAACGGAGCGGCGAGATCGTTTCGGCTATCGGAGCACGGTCAATTCTCCGGACCGCCTCAAGTCGGGCGGAATCACGTAGGCGTTCCCATCATAGGTCAATCTGATCTTCCTGGTGACTGGCTGGTCGTTGATGCTCTCGCATTCGCCTTTCTCCGTGACTTTGGCGACGCTCGATTTGGCAGTTTCCGTCACCAGGATGTCTGCAACGCCTTTGTGGGAACGCGCATCCATGGACAGCGCGCGCTCTATGTTATCGAAGGCTCCGGCACAGTTGGTGTCCCATTCTCCTCCTCCCTCCGATACGACGATATTGTCGAGAACGGGGACTAGTTTTTCGCCATTGATGGCGTAAAGACGCAGCGTCGTGTCGCCAAAGGGATTGGCACGGGAAGAGCCTTCCGTCGAAATGCGCACGCCGAAGGCCATCTTGTCGGGCGCCAAACGATAACGGGCGGTATCGAAGGTAACGCTGATGATTCTTACCGCATCATCAGCCATTGCGTCTTTAAGGCGCAGCCGCTGCATAGGCTGAAGCGTGTCTTTATCGAGCACCAGAAGGTCCATATCGCCCTCGTTCCCACCCTCCATCTGTGTGCTTATCAGGGGAACCGTAACCAGCATTCTATTGGGAAAAGCAGGCCATATCCGGCAGACAACAGCGTGTGGATCACTGCCGACATAAGAGCCTTCCGCCAGTGTGATTGTTGTACCGTCTATACGGAATTCTCTATCGCCGGTCTTTTCGGCAGCCGGATAGGCTTGCCGGATAATGGACTCGCCGTTGGCGCCGCATTCATTTTCCGCCGCGGCATTGGCGCCGGCTCCCAGGAGCGCAGCCGCAAGAAGCACAAATCCCCGGACGGTATGTTGCGCTATGCTCATGGTATTGCCTCTCATACGCTGTCGGACGTCGCTCGTTAATGAAGGAGTCGACGAATCGGCCTGCTCATCCTCTGGATATTCATCTGCCGCGTCGAAATTTTCAATTGAGGTTGGATGTCGTATTCCAATCGATCATCTGCACCGTCGTAGGGACACAATACCGTTCGCTTGCACCGATCAAGGCCGGTTTGGCGGTCGGCGTGGCAATTAAGCGCTGACGAATTCTAAAGCGTTACGATTGCTTGTATTTCGTTCTTAACTATATGACTTTTGTGCCGGAAGCGAAAATTTTGCGCAGGCGGAGGTATTTTGTTTCAATTCAACGATCTTCTGCGGCTTATCATATGCCTTCTCATCACAGGAAAATTTGCGAAGTTCGCCTACGGGTATTTATCGAATTTTGCAGGATGGCATTCGCCGTGGAAGCGCCTTATGGCAATTAGCCCGATCATATTGGCATGGATATTTGCGTTGTGCGGGGCATACATGCTGTGGAGCAAGTAGGAATAATCTCTGGGGCCATTACAGTCACGTTGTTTAATCAACGTTGGAGCAAGGCATTCGTCTGAGAAACTGTCCAGGAAGTTATTCATTTTTGAACAGTGCTTTCGCAACATGAGGTGGATAGATGCCAGTTTGAGGAAGGCGAGCGCACTGCGAGACAGGTTCTCTAATTCCTTGATCAGTCTGCGGCATCGCTCCAGCCATGCGAAGGTCCGTTCGACCACTCAGCGTCTCGGCAGAACCTCAAAGCCCTTGGCTGTATTCGGTCGCTCGACTATTTCGGTGGCGGTCAAGGGCATCGCTTTCTTCTGACCTTTGGCGAAGACGAGTCTCTGATAGCCGCCGTCGCAGTCCTGGATATCCGTCGGATGAACCAGCGCGTGCAGCAGCGACCTATCGTATATCGTCGATGCCTTTGGTGTCGCTTGGCCGTTGGGACCTAGTTTACATCCCTTCAAGACCCACGGGTGCAGGGTTTCCAGTCCCAGTCGGTTTGGGCCCGACAAGGCGATGGGGCCGTTCGTGCTATCAGAGAACGGTAACATTCTCTGCTTTTGGCTTCCCAGTCTTGCGGTCTTGTCCGACATCGTAGCTGACTTTTTGTCCGTCGGTCAGAGTGCCGCTGAAGCCTACAGCGGAGGTATGAACGAACACGTCCGGCCCGCCGCTATCTGGAGTGATGAAGCCAAAGCCCTTGTCTTGCGTGAAAAATTTGACTGTACCAGTTGCCATAATGCCCTCGTTTGTTGGTTACAACCGTATCGCATTGTCAACCGTTACAGTGAGCTTCAAGGTTGTCCAGACTGCGCGATCCTGATCAAGCGCGTCAGGATTGCGGGTTAGAAGCCGCTCAAGAGCTTAATTGGACACATTCATTGCGGCTCGCAAGGTATCGTTGATGCGCTCTTGCCAGCCAGGACCGTCCGCCTGAAAATGCGCGAGGACATCGCTGTCGATCTTCAATGATACAAGCTCCTTGGTGTGAGGGATTGCAGGCCGTTCAACGGCTGGCGCTGCGACCTTCTTTACCGGTTTGAACAGTGCCTCGGCTGCATCTTTTGGATTGGACGGTCGTCGGGGTGTTACCATGGTCATATCCTCTTGTGTCGTGGGCTTGAACAGCGCAGCCGATCAGTTTTTTGTTTCTAGGCTGTATGCCCAACACAGCGGTGGTCGCAAGCCACGTGTAGTGGGCAGCCGAAGGAACGTAATTGCTGCTGATAAACTGGTCAGCCGCCACGTAATCCGGAGGAGATCGCATATCGCGAAGTGAAACTCCACCGGCTTCCTGCAACTGCCGAACTGGTTGGAGGAAGCCTCACCCGACAATAGCCTTCGATCTCCTCTAGGAGTTTAGTTGTTCTAAAAGCCGGTCACGCCTGCTCCGGAAATCGTTAGTGAATGGTTTCCATATCATATAATCAGAGGCTTAGCTAAATTAAGCCGAAGCCCGGCGGTTTGAGTCGGTTCAAGGTGAAGATGTCGGTCAATTGGGCGGAAAACGGACGATTGTAAATCGAGACAGCCCGCTCTTTTCGAAGAACACGGCTAACGCAGGCGCCTAACGTTCTAGCTGCCGTCGCTTTTCGACGAGGAAGTCGACGAAGACCCGCAGCTTGGCCGGCATCTGGTCGCGGGATGGCACATAGAGATTGAAACCCTCGAAGGGCAGACACCAGTCCTCCATCACACGCACCAATGCGCCGGAAGCCAGATGCTGACGCACTGCAAAGTCCAGATGCATCACAAGCCCGAGTCCTTGGAGGGCGGCGCTCAGCATGACATCGTCGCTGTTGGTGGCAAATGTTCCGACAGGCTGGAACAGCCGCTCCTCGCTTGAGCGAGGGTCCGTCAGCTCCCAGCGAAAAACGGCCCCGCTGCTCGACTGGCGGAAGCCAACGCAATTGTGGTTCGCCAGATCCTCGAACAGCTTCGGGACCGGATTGGTCGCAAGGTAGGCCGGCGAAGCGACGACGGCAAGGCAAACAGGTGGCGTGATCGGTACGGCAACCATCGTGTCTGTCACGCTTTCGCGCAGACGAATGCCCG
>NZ_JBJDMY010000033.1:0-24035 GCF_044900305.1 Agrobacterium sp. NPDC089420
GCCGCTCTCTCTGTTTCGTGGTCTCAACACCACCTTTTTGGCACATTGCGATGCCGTTTGGGGAGGGCGGCAACCATCCCATCTACTTTGGCAGAATTGAATTTTCGCTTTGAAAGTGACGTCGACAGTGCGGACATCGGATCTGTGCTGTCGGTAGAGCAAGTGCGTTAATGACGGCTCTTCGCACTGCTGGCAAGGTCGGCTCAGGTGGCCCACGGCGAACATGTCGCTTCTTTTTTTCCCGCTTTGCAGTCTGTGACCTTTGGTGCTGAAGGGAGGGATAGGCGATCATCGTCATCAGGGTGTGCCGATGAAGTCCTTGCCATGATCGGCCTTCGAAGTGGTCAAGGCCAAGTTCCTCTTTCATCTGCTGATGCGCCTGCTCGCAAACCCATCGCGCCTTGATGGCGGCCACCAGCACTTTCAATGTCACATCGGCCGGCAAGTTGGACACGTGGTATTTGCGCTCGTCGTTCGATCGCTACTCGCCAGCCAGACTTCCTCGCCCGGCATGTGCTGCTGTCCTTTGTCGAGAAAGCACACTGAGTCAGGCGCAGGGAACCCTACTATTGCTTTGCTCTGCCGCAATAGGTTTTTCTTATGCCCCTCCTGGATTTGCTTGACCCGGCGACCAATCTCCTCAACTTTTTGGCATCAACAATATGGAGACAAAGATGGGTGATCGTATCGAATGGAGCCGTCAGGAAGACGTCGAACGCGTATGGCTAAAGGAAGAGGTGGAGTACACGCACCGGATTATCACTGATGCTCGACACGGGGCATCATTCTCCTTTCATATCACGACCTTCAGAGCGGACTTCGAACACACCGCCGTCGGCGATGGCATACACGAGAGTGTTCTATTTTGTCTCCAAGGTGGGTCGGAGCAAACACTTCCCGACGGGCGTAAGCACTCATTTCGGCCTGGGGATGCAATGTATCTACCCAAAAACTTCACCTATGAGCACAAGATTGGCAGCGGCGGTCTTGTGATGGCAGTTGCCTGTACTCCCTCTCGTTAGTCGATACGAGGGAGTAAGTCTGGCCCGCGTGCAGGTGAGTTGGCCAAACCAAGGCCATACCGTGCAACGACAGTAGCGCGTTCAAAACCACCACGGTGGAACCGGGAGGTGATTAATGAATCCGGTCGCCTTGTGCACCATCCCGCGTTGTTACAGTTTTTGCCGGTTTCCTACTTTTAAGCAAAAAACGTATACCGCGATATCGATAACAAATACCGGCCGCTTTGATGCACCTTCCATCTCGACAAGCACTGATATTAAGCCCAGTTTCATTTCAAGAGTCCCATATAACACGGGACCGGGGAACATAGAAAACTTCCGTGAGCCTGGCGATTCCACAAGTGTTGCCGTTCGCAGTGCTGTCACCACAGAGGATGTGGAAACATTAAACTGAAAAGGGGAGGGGTATGATGGCGAGACGTCTTGGAATCTGTGGAATAACCACAGGGGCCGTTGCACTATCGATGGCTATGCCGTGCTTAGCGTTGGAGTTTCGTGAAGCGCCGATGCTCGCCGAACAGGTTGCGGCTGGTACTTTGCCCCCGCTTTCAGAACGATTGCCTGAAAACCCAGAAGTGGTCACTCCTTTCGAGCGAATTGGTGCCTACGGCGGGCAGATGCAATTTGGCATGGTTGGACCTGACAACCAGTCTATCGAATTCTGGACGGGTCAGCAGAATCTGGTGCGCTATGATCCTTCTACCGACTATGCGACCGTGGTTCCCAATCTGGCAGAATCCTGGGATGTTGATGTGGAAGGTAAAGTTTACACCTTCCACCTGAGGCGTGGCGTTAAATGGTCGGATGGTACAACTTTCACGGCCAACGATATTGAGTTCTCGATGAATGACTTATTGTTGAACCCCAAATGGGTTGCGACACCAAGGGTCTATTTCTCTGGCGGAAAGCCGGTCAAATTCACAAAGATCGACGATTTCACTGTCGAGTTCTCCTTTGCTGAACCATTCGGCTTTTTTCCGGAATGGCTGGCAGATCGGACTTTTAGTGGCGTTGCCTTCTATCAAAAGGCCTATTGCTCTCAGTTTCATCCTGATTATGCAAGAAATATCGCAGACCAGTTGAAGGCAGCCAATCTCACAGATTGGCGTGATCTATTGCAGATGAAGTGCGGATCGCCGCCCACAACCTATACGAACCGGTTCGCTAATCCAAAGCGCCCGACGCTCGATCCCTGGATTATTACCTCTGGACTAGTCGGTGGTGCAACACAGGTTGAACTCGTCCGCAATCCCTACTTTTGGCAAGTCGATTCCGAAGGCAATCAACTTCCATACGTCGACCGCCTCGTGGGGACGATTTACTCTGATCCAGAAGCCCTGCTGCTCGGTGCGATTGCCGGTCGCATTGACTTTGGCATCAAGAATTTGGATGCCAACGCAAATCGTCCCGCGCTGGCGGTCAACGCTGAAAAAGGCGGATATGTTCTTCACGAGGTGACCTCGAATGGCGGCGCTGGATATGTCTTCCAGCTAAACCTTACCCACAAGGACCCAGAACTGCGTGAGCTTTTTAACAAGAAGGACTTCCGGGTGGCTTTGTCGGTAGCGCTTGACCGACAATCAATCATCGATACGGCTCTGCTTGGCGATGGATTCATTACCAACGAACCCTTCCAGCATAGCCCGTATTATCATGAGAGGTATGCAGGCCAATTCTTGGCGTATGATCCTGCTCAGGCCAATGCGCTGCTCGATAGTCTCGGTTACACCAAACGAAACGATGCAGGTATCCGTCTCCTCAATACCGGCCGGGCGATCAGGTTCAACATTGATGTTCCCGCAACTCCACCAACAATTGGCGACATCTTGGAAATCGCGGTACAGCAGTGGGCAGCCGTTGGTGTGAAGGTTGACATCACCGTTCCGGAGCAGTCCCTGATGTTCTCACGGATTAACGCCAATGACCACGATGCGGCGCTTTGGGAAGGATCAATGCTGGCCGGTGTTCCAGCGCGAATACCTGTGGGTATGGTTCCGATCTCGACTTCCAGTTGGTGGGGGGTGGCGTGGGTAAACTGGTATCTGAGTGGAGGTAAGGACGGGGAAGAACCTCCAGAAAACGTTAAGCAGCGCGTCGCTCTGTATGAAAAGGCGCATCACGCAATGACTGAGGAGGCTAGGGTCGCGATTTACAAGGAAATCGCCGACATTGCAGCAAACCAATTCGAAATATTCGCAATAACGAAGCATTCTTCGTTCTACGGGATACGCAAAGCGGCGCTCGGGAATATTCTGCCGACTACGCCGAAGACCTCGCAATACCCACAGTCGCTAATGCTGCCACAGACCTGGTACTGGACCAAGTAACAATTCCAACGATCTAGCTCGGGTCATTCGCCCCGGGGCAACGCGCTCAATCGGAGGAAGCATATGCTATTTATTTATGCGGTTAAGCGGATCCTTTGGGGGATTCCATTTCTGTTGGCAGTCTCTCTGATTGCTTTCGCGCTCATCCAGGCGCCACCGGGTGACTTCCTCACCACGGTCGAAATGCGCTTGGCCTATCAGGGCATCACCCTGGATGCCGCGACTATTGCCGATATGAGGGCCCAGTATGGTTTGGACCAATCCTTCTTGATACAGTACTGGAAGTGGATTTCTGGAGTCCTGCAAGGTGATTTCGGCTATTCGTTCTTCTGGCGCGAGCCGGTATGGAGCTTGATTGCTGAGCGTATGGCGCTGTCGGTCACGCTTGCTCTAGCCACACTTCTTGTTACCTGGGCGGTCGCTCTGCCGATCGGCATCTTCTCGGCGGTGCGCAAGTACTCACTTGGCGACTACCTAGTGACCTTCGTTGGTTTCGTCGGTCTCTCAGTGCCGAATTTTTTATTGGCACTCGGTCTGATGTATATCGCTGTCGTGTATCTCGGTAGTGACGTTAGCGGTCTTTTCTCTGCAGCTTATCAGAACGCACCGTGGTCATGGGGCAAATTCGTAGATCTCTTGGCGCATCTATGGATTCCTGTTCTCATCCTTGGGACCTCATCGACGGCGAGTTTAATTCGCATCATGCGGGCCAATCTGCTTGATGAGCTTTATCGCCCTTACGTCACGACAGCGCGGGCAAAAGGCTTGTCAGAGTTTAGGCTGCTTATGAAGTATCCGGTGAGACTGGCACTAAATCCGTTCGTGTCGACAATCGGTTGGGCCTTTCCCCAGCTTATCAGTGGGTCGATAATCACCTCTGTGGTGCTCTCTCTGCCTACTTCAGGTCCTCTCTTACTTGACGCCTTGCTGGCTCAAGACATGTATCTCGCTGGCGCTTTTATTTTGTTGCTGTGCGCGCTGTCCGTGATCGGGATGATTGTGTCTGACATCCTGCTTGCCATCATCGACCCTCGGATCAGGTACCTTAAATGAACGACATCCAGACTGTGTCTACCTTTGCCCCGATCGAACGAGCCGATGCTGAAGCGTCGCAAGGTCGATTGATTTTCAAGGCGCTGCGGCGTCACAAACTGGCCATGCTGGGTGGCATTGTCGTCGTAATTCTTTATTTCGTTGCTCTTTTTTGCGAGTTTCTTGCACCTTTCAATCCTGAGGAAGCTAGGTCCTCTGCGGTCTTCCATCCTCCGCAGGCACTACATTTCATTGATTTTGACGACGATGGGGGGTGGGCCATAAAGCCACATGTTCGGGCGATGAAGCTGACAAGGGACAAACTTACTCTTGCGACGACCTTCGTCCCCCATACGGAACAAAAAATCTACTTATCTTTCTTCGGTAAGGGAACGCAGTACAAGCTTTGGAACCTGATTCCGCTAGATCGGCATCTGCTGGTCAGCTCGGACCCATCGAAGCGTTTCTACCTGCTGGGAGCTGACCGATTGGGCCGAGATGTGCTGAGTCGGCTGGCACACGGCACCCGTGTCTCTATGTCCATTGGCCTGGTGGGAGTGGGCGTGAGTTTGGTGCTCGGCCTGATCTTGGGTGGGATTTCGGGATACGTTGGAGGAATAGTCGATGGCGTTATCCAACGCGTTGTTGAGCTGATCATGTCGTTGCCAACCATTCCCCTTTGGCTAGGCTTAGGGGCGGCGTTGCCGATGGATTGGTCGCCCACCACCCGCTACTTCGCTATCACGGTAATCCTATCTTTGATCGGCTGGCCAGAATTGGCACGTGTGGTGCGCGGTCGATTTCTGGCACTACGAACCGAGGACTTCGTGATAGCCGCGAAACTCGATGGTGGCGGTCCGCAGCGAGTTATCTTTCGGCATATGATGCCGTCGATGGTCAGTCACATCATCGCCTCCGTGACTTTGGCCATCCCGGGGATGCTGATCGCGGAAACGGCGCTATCGTTCCTCGGCCTAGGGCTAACGCCTCCTACCATCTCGTGGGGAGTACTTCTCAAAGAGGCGCAGAACATCTCAACAATGGCGCAAGCACCTTGGTTGTTTTTACCGGCCATCGCCGTTTCGATTGCCGTGCTGGCGCTCAATTTTTTCGGAGATGGTCTTCGCGACGCTGCCGACCCATACGCGCAAGGGAGTCATTGATGTCTTGTCTCGACAAGCCAGTACTTGAAGTTAAGGGGTTAACGACCGAGTTTCCGACACCCAATGGAGCTTTTCATGCTGTCAACGATGTGAGCATCACATTGTATCCCGGAAAGACCCTTTGCATCGTCGGGGAGAGCGGCAGTGGCAAAAGTGTCCTGTCGAAGTCGATAATGCAGATTGTCGATCGACCAGGACGAATTTCTGCCGGACAAGTACTGCTTCACCGCGATACTGGCACGATTGATATCGCTACGCTCAATGATCGTGGCGGTGCCATTCGATCGATCAGAGGCAAAGATGTCGCCATGATCTTCCAGGAACCGATGTCATCACTATCGCCTGTTCATACAATCGGTGAGCAGATAGGTGAGGTGCTACGCCTGCACGAGAGGATGAGCCGAAAGCAGGCTCGGCAGAGGACGATTGAATTACTTCGGCAGGTCGAGATTCCGAATCCTGAAGTATCAATTGATCGATACCCTTTCGAGTATTCTGGTGGAATGAGACAGCGGGCAGTGATTGCCATGGCGTTAGCCTGCAATCCAGCGATACTGATAGCAGACGAGCCAACCACGGCACTGGATCTGACTATCCAGGCGGAAATTCTCGCGCTTATCAAATCACTGCAGGAGAAGCGCAATATGGCGGTTCTCTTTATCACCCACGACATGTCGGTCGTCGCTGAGATTGCCGATGAAATAGTCGTGATGCGACTGGGGAAAGTTGTTGAAAGTGGTTGTGTTTTCGACGTGTTCGAAAATCCACGTCATGACTATACGAAGTCACTCCTCAATGCTGTCCGAGGATTAGATAGACCCTCTCCCCGCCGTTTGGCGATGCGGGATGCTCGGCCGATTGGAGAACCTATTCTGGTGGCGCGATCCGTGACCAAAGCTTTTGGTCCAAAAGCAACGCGGTTCAATCGGAACCCTACTCAATTCCTTGCAGTTGATGCCGTCGATCTAGACCTAATGTCTGGTGAAAACCTCGGCATCGTTGGTGAGAGTGGATCAGGAAAGACAACACTGGGGCGCTGCCTTCAGCGCGTTTACGACCCGTCGGCAGGAAGTATTCTTTATCAGAGTTCTACCGATGGTCAGATCGAACTTGTCGGTATGCGTGAGCGCGATCTGCGAAAGCCATGGCGAGACATTCGAACCGTGTTCCAAGACCCTTTTGGCTCCCTCAATCCTCGCATGACTATCGGCCAGATTGTTGCAGAACCATTGTTGGTTGCAGGCGATATGACTGAGCAGGCGATACGAGGTCGGGTCTGTGAATTACTCGACATGGTGGGGCTCCCTTCATCAGCTATGTCGCGCTACCCGCATGCGTTTTCGGGAGGACAGCGCCAGAGGGTGAGTGTGGCAAGAGCGATAGCACCAAAGCCCCGGGTTATCATCGCCGACGAAGCCACTTCTGCGCTGGATGTGAATCTAAGAACGCAGATTCTGGATCTGATGCTGGAACTGCAGCAGCAGTTGGGACTCAGTTACGTCCTCATCAGCCACGACATCGCTGTGGTCAGGTATTTCTGCGACCGAACCGCAGTCATGCATAGGGGGAAAATGGTTGAGATTGGACCTACCGAGGCTATTTGTAGCAATCCTGTTCACCCATACACACAATCTCTACTATCAGCAGTGCTGATTGCTGACCCGCGTCAGCGCGGTAACAGGGTACGTACCCGATACATGCCAGAAGTAGCAACGCCCAGGTAAAAGGGATGTCGCTATAGAGATTTCCAATCCCACGACCATACAGCTTGCGCAGCACCATTACACAGATCACATTTCCGGTATCAATGGAGAACAATGATGACCAATGCCGCACCCAAAACCACGTCGATCACACTCGTAGACTCGACCAACTTCAGCGAGATTCCGAGTTTTCGTCTTGCCGACTATCTCGAACTAGGTACAAAGATTGGTAGATGCCGCGTGACCTACGTTGGCCCAAATTTCCTTAAGCATTTTGGCGAAGTCGAGGAGCAGGACATCCCAGCACTTGCGCTGAAGAGTCATACACTCAATGCGTGGGCGTTGGATGAAAACGTCGCTGGCCAGTTGGGTATTGAGGAGCAAGAAGACACGTATCTTGCACACATGATCCAGGTTCTCAAACTCGGGGAAGCGGGGCCTGGAATTTTCAATGGTTATTCGAACGTACACTATAAACGATCGCCCAAAGACGGCCGTCTGTGGACGCCGCACTGGTATATGCGCGGTGATCGTCTCGGTTTTGGTGCTCTTCCGTTCGGGGACGTTGTGGGTTGGGAAATTGGGGACCGCTTTTTTCGATTCTAGTCCAACCAGATAAGGAGCAATCGAATACTGGGAATGCCTGAAGCAGTGCCCTTCCGAAATTTTAGGAAGGGCACTATAAGCCCGATGCCCAAATATGTTCGCTGCAAACGATGACCCGAAAATCCATCAGTATGATCGCCATTGGCGCGTCTGCGGCAATACTGACAAAAAGCAAACCCAGATACACAAGCGAATCGCGATCGTTCGCATTCGCGTCTCTCCCCCGGTTTCATTCCTCCAGCGCATAAATTGAAGCTGCAAGGGCAATCCCCCCGCAAAGCCTGCACGGGCATTCCACGTGAGGCGTTGCGGCAACACTTAAGTATGTTCGTGGGGCGGGAATAGACTGCCCGCCCCACGCGTCTTTGGGATGACATGCGGATGCTGAATGCACCTGTTAGTCAGGCACAAGACGATGGCGACATGGCGCCGACACGCTGCACCTTATCGATGGAAACCTCCGGCCGAACCGCCGATCCCGTGGTCATGTGCTTCCGAGGCCGCGCTGCTTGCGCGATCATGTGCCTCGGAGGCTGCACTGCTTGCACGATCATGTGCTTCGGAGGCCGCGCTGTTTGCACGATCATGAGCCTCTGAAGCGGCACTGCCCGCCCGGTCGTGAGCCTGTGAGGCCGCGCTGCTTGCTCGGTCATGCGCCTGCGCCGCATCGTTTCTCGCTTGCGAAGCACGGTTCCCGGCGTCAGCACGTTGCGCAGAAAGACCATCACGTTCATGCTGCAGATTGTCTTTTGCCGTCTGTACTGTCTGTTCGTCGGGATGCTTCGGCCGTACGTGGTGACGGTCGGAAGCCATGGCGGTCGTGCCGAGAAAACTCAGAATAAGGCCTGCGATGATCGTATATTTACCTGATGTTCTCATTGGAACCTCCTGTGTTATCGAAGAATTCGCCGGAGCGAATGTGAACTTCACGCTGCGGAGATTTTCCCGCCGCACCAACCTTATGACACCTGCAAATATTTCTGTGGGTGTCGTGTTGTTAAGAGATGTTTCGCGTGGCCATAGACCAGCCACAATTCGTCAAGGCAGTATCGAGTTGGAACCGCAACAGGCAGGAGCATGATGTCATCCGGCACCAGCATAGTAGTTGGACGATAGGAGAAGACCGCTCGAAGACGCCGCTTTCTCATCCTGCTTCTTCAGATGGATTTTATTTTTTACGTATTCCAGGCGAAGACCCGTCACGTGCGGTCGCCGTTTGCCGAACTCAGTGTCTGATGCGATGAATCTAAGTCTTTGATTTTAATATGGACGCGGAGATGGAAAATGGACAATCATTCTGCCAGCACGCTCTGCAAGAAAGTCACAATTTGATGTTTTCCCTACGAGGCTCTTTCCCGGCGAAACAAATGGAGGGCATTGACTTGGTTCAGCAATCTGGATCGCATCAACAGATTAACATCCTTGTAGTCGAAGACGACCATGAAATAGCGCAGATGTTGTTGGCTATGCTCGGGGACGCGGGATACCAAGTGACATCCGCAATGTCCGGCGTCGAAATGGACCAAGCGCTACAGGAGCGTGAATTTAATCTCATTCTCCTTGACGCAATGCTGCCTGACGAAGACGGTTTTAGTATCTGCCGCCGCGTTCGTGACAGGCTTACAATCCCGATCCTCATGCTGACTTCCCTTAACGAAGACATTGACAGAATTCTGGGATTGGAACTCGGTGCTGACGACTATGTTACCAAGCCATTCAATTCCCGTGAACTTCTCGCCAGAATCAAGAGTTTACTCCGTCGCTCGTCTTACGGAGCCGCGGCGAAACAAAACTTGGTGAAACTGGGCTTTCTGGGTTGGGAAATTGATACAGTCAAACGCCAAGTTCTGGATCCGGAAGGCTTCGAAGTCTCCATGACGACAGCCGAATTTGATGTTTTGCTGGCGTTTTGTAACAATGCGGGCCAAGTTCTGACGCGAGAACAACTGCTGTCGATGACGCATGCGGGTTTGGCCGGGCCGTTTCAGCGAAGTGTGGACGTCCACGTCAGCAGACTTCGCCAGAAGATCGAACCCGATGCAGCAGAGCCTTCACTCATAAAAACCGTCAGACTGGGTGGCTATCTCTTCACCCCGACCGTAGAGAAGGTATCGTGAAAAGAAGCTCCTTTTGGCCGTCGTCAATGACAATGCAAATATTTCTGCTGTCAGCCGTTCCTCTCCTTATTCTAACGCTGTCCGCGGTATTGGCTGTGTTTTTTTCCGATGTTAAGCGCGAAAGAATGGAGTGGGCAAATGTCACATCCGCCCAGCTACTTCTTCTTGCTGACGGGGTTCGTGCCGCCGGCTCGGATGAAGAGCGCGACGCGGCCTTTGAAGCGATTACACGTGCCGGCTTTTCGGCATCGCTTCGTGACGGGGCGCAGAGTGATGCTCCTCCCGGCTTTACAAGGCCCGGTGACGCGCGTGAACATCTTGGTGGTATCCTCTCCAACCTGGCGTCCCAAAATGCTGGTGCCCGGATGCCCAGTCTCGAGGTAACTATCGTTCTCGATAAATCCCGCTGGCTTGTTTTCGAGGTTCCGGCACCTAGTATGCCGGCTTCTTACTGGGTTGGCCTGAGGATTGACCTTTTTTGGATCGGTCTGATGGTGGCCCCAGTCCTCGCTCTATCGTTGTATACGAGTTTTACAATTACCCGGCGGCTGGCCGACTTTTCGCGTACTGTTCAAAAGGCAAGTTTGGACGACGGTGCTTCGGATATTTTTGTCACAGGCAACACTTCGGAACTGCTTAATCTTGCAGATTCATTCAATACGATGCGAGCGAGAGTAAACAGGGTCGTTGAGCAGCGAGCAGAGATGCTGCGCGCGATGGGGCATGATCTCAGGACACCTCTGACCAGATTGCGAATGAGAATTGAATGTTGTGCCGATACCGATCTACAGCGGCGGATGCTTGGCGACCTCGACACTGTCACGGCGATGATTGATGACAGCATGAGCTATCTTAAGGATATGGCGTTGGAAGGCGGCCTTGCCCACAAAGCGGATTTAAGTAGCCTCTTGCAAACAGTCGTTGCAGGATTCGCTGATATGGGGGTATCCGTCTCTTTCTCAGGTCCCGCAAGATTGCCTTTGCTTTGCAAGTCGCAGTTGCTGGCACGGGCCGTTTCAAACCTTATCGACAACGCTACGCGTTATGCCGACATTATCGAAGTACTGCTTATCCAAGAATCTTCGGGTGAGATCATAATCACCGTCAATGACGACGGGCCTGGGATCGCAAATGATATGAAACTGAAACTAATGGAGCCCTTTTTTAAACGGGGCCAAGTCCGTGATCATGGGGGTGTAGGGTTCGGTCTGGCGATCGCACATGGCGTAGCGAGACTTCATGGAGGTGCACTAAGTCTGCATGACCGACATCCACACGGTTTAAGTGCTAGATTGATGGTTAGATCGTTGAGCGCAGTGCAAGGGAAAAGCGCAGACGACGTTTCTCTCTCATAGGAAGGACAAAGTTTCTGGAAGGTACCGCTATCCGGGGCGCTGATTTGAATTTGTTTGGGTTCAGGTATTCTGCGACAGTCGTATGCCGGTAATTTATCTGTTCATCAGAGCCTTCACGCGTGGCGTCTCGTAACTTCTCAACATGCACTCTTTTCGAGCGGAAAGAATGCTGCAGATCTTTTTCATAACCTCATGGGCTAAACCTTGGACTGCTAAGTCTGCGAGCAGCGCTTGCGCTTCTTTTTCGATGGTGTTTGCCATATCCGCGACATAACCAACAAGAAAACGCTGTGCGCCTTGTGTTTGCGGAACGAGGGTTAGCCAATGTTCCAGTGCGATGACATCGCGAACGGAATACTCCTCCATCATAACGGAAGTTTTTTTGTGGAGTAGCGGATGGACGGCAGTGCATATTAAATCATAAAAGGGCGCGAGATCCGGCGCTGCCCCTCTGTATAACAGCGCGTAATCTTTACCATGTGCTCCAGAATTACCAATAAGGTAGTTGAAGACTAGCCCACGTATAAATTTCAATCGGTCGGCTGCGGGTCTTGCACAAACCTGATCTATTAACCGGAAAGACTGTTCGACGTTGGGGCCACCGTCGATTTCGTGCTTGCGCTCTGGCGGTATTCCGAGCGCTTGACAGAAATCTTCCTGATGAACGCGCAATATTGTACCATTTGAAGTCTGAAAGCGGTCGTAGCGCTCAATTAAAAGAAACCTCTCCACTCCAGTGTATCGTAACTCCACATGCGGAACCTGAAGCTTGAGCCGGGCGGCGAGCTGGAGGCAAAAGAATTCGTTCTCCAGTATGCCGTTGGATGCACCGTCATCAATCTTCAGAATATGGGTCGTTGGGTGACCGTTTCGTGCCAATGCTATTGCATCGCCGTCGATAAGAACCGGCAACTTTTCCTGCGTCCCGGCCAACGAAAGACGAATCCCCTCTTTGCACGCTAATAACGGGGAAGTCCGCAGCCGCTCGATCACATAGTGTAATCCCTTGGTACTGAGATTCTCTATGATTTTTTGTTGCTCTACGCCCGGCTCTTCGCCAGAGGGATATATTCCTATGGCGCCAGCACACTCGCGGCCGATTTCCTTCAGAAGGCCAAATGTATCTCCTGCGGAAACACCTAGAATATCTGCAAGCCGTCGCCGAGCGTTGCCATCGGGGAGGAGACCGGAAAAGAAGGATCGCACAACCTCGCCACCGAAGCGCTCTGCGCGTAACGGCATTGAATGAGAAATATTGCACGCCCTGTTGCCGGAAAGATAGCTTTCATCATACGAAAAATCGAGCTCACCCCTCTCACTCTGTCGGAGTGAGCCGGCTTTCGCGTCCTGAAAATAAACATCGAGCTGATTTTTCAAAGACTGGTGCCTTGACGACTATCGACAAAGATATGGAGGCCCAAGGCGCTGGCTATTCGAAATGCCCGCCCGATTTCACAGCTTTCTTTGCCAGCTTCAAGCTCACGTAAAAAGCGCACGCCAACGCCTGTCAAAGCAGCGAGTTGCTCCTGGGTTAATCCCTGCGCTTTTCGCTCTTGGTGAAGCAGTCTTCCAAGATGGGCAATGCTCACTATCTCAAACATTGTGATATCTTTCGGCGTTCATGTATCCACTGCGGGATGGAATTGAAATAAAGGTACCGTTCGGGATATTTATCCGGAACCGATAAAAAGTTAAATAGTCATGTCAAAAAAATTGCCGAGCTCAGAATAAGGAGCGTGTCGGTCATGATGAAATATACGCGTCCCAGCAACGAACATGCCATATATTTGAACCACCACGTAGACGGCATATTCATTCGACATTCACGAGCTGACATGGAAAACCGAAATGGAAAGCATAACCATCGCGTTGATTTTGTTGCTGGCCGTGGTGATAAGCGCAACGATTGCCAGGTTACTTCCCATCCCCGTACCGCCACCTCTAATCCAGATCGCATTGGGCGCGACGATCGCAGCATTCACGGAAAACCACATCACGCTACAGCCCGAGGTGTTTTTTCTTTTTTTTCTGCCCCCGCTTCTTTTCCTCGATGGTTGGCAAATCCCGAAAGAAGGGCTTTTTCGAGATAAATGGACAATTCTAGAGCTGGTCTTGGGGCTGGTTCTTTTTACCGTCGTCGGGGTCGGTTTTTTCATCAACTGGTTGATACCGTCCATGCCATTGGCTGTCGCATTTGCTTTGGCCGCAATTATTTCACCCACCGATCCCATTGCTATTTCTGCAATATCTGCGCGTGTTCCCGTACCAAAGCGATTAATGCATATTCTGGAAGGCGAATCTCTTTTGAACGACGCTTCCGGTCTTGTTTGCATGCGCTTTGCCGTGGTTGCGATGTTGACCGGTTCATTTTCCTTACCCTATGCCATTGCTACTTTTCTCTGGTTGGTAATCGGCGGCGTTTTTATTGGCGTAGTCATCACGTTCACCGTAACGCGGATTAATGACTATGCGTCGCGCAGGCTGGGTGAAGAAACAGGATCGCAGATTCTGATCAGTGTGCTTATTCCGTTTGCAGCATATATTCTCGCGGAACATTTTCACTGCTCCGGAATTCTTGCTGCTGTCTCGGCAGGTGTCACGATGAGCTATGCCGAGCAAAGGGGGCATTCCATGGCAGTTACCCGAGTCAGGCGTGTTGCCGTCTGGGATACCATTCGCTTCACTCTGAACGGTGTGATTTTCGTGCTTTTGGGGGAGCAGCTCCCGAATATCGTCTCAGGCGCGGCAGAGGTTGTGCGGGAGACTGGCCATCACGAACCGATCTGGCTGATCGTCTATGTTGTCGCCATCAACGCCGCTCTGGCGGGCTTACGACTTGCGTGGGTCTGGGTTTCCTTGCGCTTTACCCTTTTTCGAGCCGCCAAGAGGGGACTGACGGTTGCTACCCCTGATTGGCGACTTGTAGTGACGACTTCGGTGGCCGGCGTGCGAGGAGCAATCACCCTTGCTGGTATTTTGACGCTGCCGTTGTTCATGGAAGACGGCACGTTGTTTCCCGCGCGTGATCTGGCAGTCTTTCTGGCGGCGGGCGTGATCATAACCTCTCTTGTTATTGCCAGTCTCAGCTTGCCTTTTCTTCTTCAGAAACTGGAACTACCTCCAGAATCCAAACATCAAAAAGAAGAGGACACAGCGCGTCTTGAAGCGGCCGAAGAGGCCATCAAGGCAGTTCAGCGCATGCTGCACGATATCGGTCCAGATTCACAGGACGCGGGGATATATGTCGATGTGGGCACTCGCGTGATGGAGGCATATCGTCGACGTCTGGAGGGCTACAGATTGATGGGAGATGAAGTCGAAAAAGTAGAAACTATGGAAACGGTTGGGCGCCGCATGATGTTGGCCGCTATAGGCGCGGAGCGTGACACAATATTCAGACTGGCGCGTGCACGACAAATTTCCGACGATGTTTCTCGCAAACTTGTCCACGAGATCGATCTTTTTGAGGCGCGTTGGCGAACTTGAGCCCAAGCGGACCTTCCTAGGAGAAAATTGTCTATCTTTGCGTTTCGGTTCTGATGGTCGTGCGCTGATCCATCATGGTTGAAATGATGAGCAGGCGAGATTGTTTTTGGAAAAATTTCGAGGGAAATCTGATGTCCCACTCAACCGCATCCCCTAAGTCCTCTCCTTGTGAACTTCATTATAAGAGCAGAATATCTCGGCTGAAAGGATATCGTATTATGGATAAGTGGATTGTCACTTTTGTCGTCTTGATTCTTAGCCCTTTGGGGGTGCAGGCGACGCCAATGTGCATAAGAACAACGCTTTCTTTACAAAAGATACTTGCTGCAGCCTCCCTTCCTCCTGCCGACGTGCCACGCCCGGCAGCCGTTGTTCACACTGAAGGAACACTTCCACATGCAGGAATCTACGATCAATCGGTCGAGGCACAGCGAGATTTGGACTACATGCGTGATCTCGCCATAGCGTGGCAGGCGGCACGAGATGAGGCATCGTTGAAGCGCCTTGCTATCTACCTCGACGCGTGGACAGAGGTCTATCGGCTGAGTTTCAATCCAATTGACGAAACCCGCTTCGATGGCCTCATCGAGGCTTATAGATTAACCGCGAAGGATTTGCCACAGCCAACCGTTCAGCGCATCCGACGCTTTCTCTATGCGATGGGGAACGGCTACTTGATGCAGATGGAACGGCACAATCCTTATACCGTAAATGGTTGGAGCAATAATTGGCAAAGCCACCGGATCAAGTTGGTAACACTTGCAGCTCAGGCGCTGGGTGATGAAAAAATGTTCGCCAGCGCACGCTCAGCTTTCATTACGCAGCTAGGGATTAACATGAAACCGGACGGCGAAGTCGCGGACTTTAGGGAGCGAGACGCGCTTCATTACGTCGTCTATGATCTCGAGCCCTTGATCCGCGCTGCCCTTGCAGCCAAAAACAACGGAGAAGACTGGCTAAACCTTCCAGGTCACAACGGCCAGACATTATTGGCGGGATTGGACTGGCTGCTGCCCTATGCCGAAGGCAAACGTGCGCATACTGAGTTTGTCAACTCTTCTGTCAACTTTGACGCGGAACGTGCCCATGCTGGACTGAAAGGATATTCCGGCACATGGCCCCCCTATACTGCTTCATCACTGTATTGGTCGGCGAGTATGCTGGATATGCGCTATCTGACCATCGCAAAATCGTTAGCTTCGATGCCGCCAAATTGGATCTGGGCATATGGAAAGCCGTGTGAGTAACAGGCATGAGCTGCCTTTGCGTCACAACCGAACAGTTTCGCCTCTCCGGGCCACTTTGACGACCTCGAAAGAGGTGAACTGTGACGTCGTGATGGGGAAAGGTGCTCTGGGACCCGGAGTGGATTGGCATGAAATGGAGGCTATCGCCAAGCGCAGAGGCTGTCCCTCACTCACCTTCAATCTCACTGCCGGAGATACAGATCAACGTGAGGGTATTGAGGAAACGTGCTCACGGCTATTCCAAACACCTTGAGTTCGGCGATATCAATACGCAGGCTCTCACGTCTGATACGAGAGAACCTACGCCCGCAATTGTAACTGCACGAAGCGGGAAGCCTGAACAGCCCCTAGTATCAGGAGTCGAAACCGAGATACTAACCCTCCTTGATGAAACTTGCTTCCCGCGCCTTCGACGGAGGCACTTTATTCCACGGCGAGAGTTTCACCGACCAAGGTGAAGGGACTGGAAATGGTCGCCCCTATGCCATTGAATACAAATGCTCCCGCGTGCATCAGGCTTCTACTTGGATCCGCCTTGCCCAGATGCCTTCGATCTGCATAAACAGCGGCCAAAGTTACAAACCGATCATGCTTGAAATCGTCTGATGCATCCAGGCTGGAAATATCGACCACGGCGATATTCGATTCCTTTGCAATCTTGCGAATACGTGGGTCATTTATGTTGAGCCCGCCCAACCGGTCATTTTCCCCGGCTACACGCTTGGATAATCTGAGCGCCCTGTCGTCTGCCGATATGAGGACGGTCAACGCCTTGCGAAGCGGACCTATCACACGCATCTGCGCCTCGAACACGTCAACATCGATGTCAGGGGACGCAAGCAGAACATGCAATCGATCAAGGACGTCATTTCGTCCGCTCAGCCGTAGTTGTCGCATCGCCTCCACTGTAAGCCAAGCCCCCATAGAATGGGCGTAGACAACGATATCTCCCACGCGCCGCTCCCGAGCGAGCGATGTCAGCATCTTCGCGAGATTGTCACGCGAATAATTTGCCGAATCCTTGTCTGCAAGGTAACCCGAAACGGTTGCTTGGGAAGGCCAGGAAAAAAGGACCGCGGCACCTTTGTACTTGCCGTCGATAACCATTTGCGCCTGCCGGAAGAGGGCCTCCTGAAATGTATAATTGTAACCGTGCACGAAGACGGCAACATCTCGCTTACCTCCGCCTTGAGATTTCACGATCTGATGCAAAAAGGCCTTTTCATCCAGTGCTCGCTCATTGAGCACAGCCACTTCCTTGGTGGGATCCGGGCGACCTTTCGACCATTCAATCTCACCGGGTTTTCGGCCAGGCGGAAAAGAAATCGCAAACTCGGCGTAGTTTGTTTGTGCGGAACGCTCACTCGTAAAACGATTAGTCCCATCCTTTTCCCGTTTTCGGGTTGTGGCCGCATACACGGTTACGACCTCAGCACCCGTTGCTGATGAGCCAACAGGATCCAGAATGTCAGAGCCCGGCCGCGAAGCACATCCACTGATCAGTACGGCAAAGACTGCGACAATTGGAAAACGCACTACTTTCAAGGCAGGCCAACCTGCACGCCAAAAGTTGCGGGAAGGGAACAGCCTCACAATACGCTTAGGATTACAGGCCATATCGAAGATCAATTCCGATGAGAGAACATTGCCCGCCAAACACTAGTCAGCTCTTTTTGGGTTGCTGAAACGATTATTGCATTAAAAATGCTAACCCACATTGTCCACAAAACTGGATTTAAGTCAACTTAGTTGATACAAGCCAAACGGCATTTCCAACATGATCCCAAAAGAGGGCCAACCAAAATGGCTAGAAAAAAAGTGACCCGCGGTGAAGGCGAGACTCGCAAGCGGATACTCGATGTCGCAATCAGACACTTCTCCAAAGCTTCATATGATGAAGTCGCATTGCGAAGCATCGCGGCAGACGTGGATGTAGACGTCTCTTATGTACATCACTCCTTTGGCTCCAAGGAGCGGCTATTTCTCGAAGCTTTGAGTGCCGCCGGCGCAGATCCCGATTTTGCGAATGTAAACAGAGCCGAACTCACCAGATTTCTGGCGAAAAGATCAGTTCAAAGAAAACGCTCCCGGACCTCCGATGATGTCGATCCACTGCTTCTACTTGTACGGTCACTTACCAGCCAAAAGACAAGCCAGGCCATCGCAGAACGCCTTGAACACACGAGAATCGAGCCCCTCCGTGAGAAACTCGAAGATGCGGAACCGTTCAGGGCCGGCTTGGTTATTTCTTTATTGATCGGGTTTAGCGTATTGCAAAATCTATTGCAGTTACCGGCAGTTACCGAAATCGATCCGGATGAAGCGGAAGCGTTAATCGCGGACGCGCTGGAGGGTATCCTTCACTCTACGAAACGATAAGGAGCGCTCCGGAGAATGAACCTGCGTTTCCCGCAAATCGCCCAGCTACCAACGCTGGACTAAATACCACACATTGGAATGTTTGATGCGTCGAACGAAAGAAGAAGCCGAGCGGACGAGAGCTTCGATATTGCTTTCGGCAGAAAGTACATTTTTAAAAAATGGCTTTGCCGAGACAACATTGGCTCAGATCGCAGAGGGAGCAAACCTGACCCGGGGAGCAGTCCATTGGCACTTCGATGACAAGGCCGCCATATTTTCAGCGTTGGTTTTTGAAAGCCTGGAGGGATATTCGTGGAGAAAATTCATGCTACCGGCTTTTGTATACTCCGGGGAAAACGCGCTGTCAGACATTCAGTCACAATTGCTCAACTGGCTTATCGATCTTGGGAACGATGCCTCTTGCAGAAGACGCATAGCCCTTTTACTCCGAGCCAGACATGAGAATGCGCTTGTCCAGACCATTCAAAAAATCGAGATCGAACATAATACACGTTCCGCCCTCATGCTACAGTCGTTTCGCAGGGCAGAAACCCTGGGAGAATTCGTTCCCTGTTGGGACGGCACAACTGCATTTCGTGCCGTTACCTGGGCCTTGAAAGGTCTTTCAACAGAGTGGGCTCTCAACGCCAGCACGGAACTCGCGTCGGAGGCGAGGGGCCTTCTCGTTCCTCTATTCCAGTCTTTTAGCGGATCCGCACTGAAGGTAGCCTTGCGAGAATAACGCCGACTTCCTACTCTGATGTCAACCTATTGTGCACAGTTTTGGCAGCTGGGACTAGTCATTACCGAGCTTTCCGTCGTCACCTTAGTCGCGCCAGTTCTTCACTTGCAATGAGTCGCTGCCCAGTTTTATATGCTCAACACATATAATTTGAGCGAGCGATTTGGTTCTGTTGGTAGCGCAATCGACTGGCAAAGGGGGCTGAGAATGAGCGCTGCGTCACTAAGGGCGGCAATTCCGCTTTCGATATTTACGGCTGTGGGATTATTGGCGACAGATTTATATCTGCCTGCAGTCCCATCTCTACCCGCTGAAATAGGAGGTACTGTTCCGCAAGCGCAGGCAACACTGGCTGTATTCCTGGCTAGCCTTGCGCTGTCGCAACTACTCTGGGGCGTGGCCGCCGATCGGTTCGGTGCGAAATCAGTCCTCAAGCTCGCGATCGGACTCCAGATCGTGGCGGGGATGGCCTGCGCGGTCGCGCCCTCGATGACAGCACTGATCGTCGGCAGGGCTTTTCAAGGATTGGGGGTTGGCGCAGCAACCGTTGTCGTTCCTTCTTTGATACGCCAGCAATTCAGCGATCGCGATACGGTTCGTGCGATGTCATGGCTAGGCATCGCAGAGGGTCTGATCCCCGCTATCGGGCCAATCGTCGGGACGGCACTGTTGAGCGTGGCCGATTGGCGCGCCAGCTTTTGGATCGTCGCTGTTATGGCACTCGTGTTGACGCCATTTGCATTGAGGTCCGTTCCCGAGGATGCGCGCAATCAGAGCAAGGGCACCTCTCTTGGTTATACGATGTTGCTGCGTGATCGCGCTTACTTGGGGTACGCTCTCGGGCACGCACTGTGCTTTGCGGCACTTTTGACTTTTGTAGCTAGCGCGCCGCAAATCGTTCAAGTCTGGCTTCGCAGCGAACCGCAGATGTTCGCTATTCTTCAGGCCCTCGGTGTATCCGCCTTCGCTGTCTCTGCCTGGCAGAGTGGTCGGCTCACCGACTCGTTTGGCATTGATCGGTTAATTGCCGCAGGGGTCACCCTGCAAGTCCTCGCCACGGCTGCGATGCTCGGCCTCGCTTTTGCAGAATATCGATCAGCGACCGCGCTAATTGCAACATGGGTTCTCTTTTGTGGCGCCTTAGGGCTCCGGGGACCGGCGACGATGGCGCGCGCGCTCGACGTCGCACCGGAGTTGGTCGGGCGGGCGTCCGGCCTCCTTATGTTTCTCGCGCTCGGACTCGCCGCAGGTGGAACGCAAGTTGTCGCACCATTCTTGGTTGGTGGCTTGCTGCCCGTAGCGGTGATCTCGGTCGGATACACGTTGGCAAGCGCCGTAATTATCCTGACGGGGCAGCATTTTCGGGCTAAAAACAAACAACGTCAGATTTTGCGCTCGTTTGAGGGGTGATGGCTATGGGTGGCGGAGCAGACTCAGAGACGCTCCTCGGTACGCTTTCAATTTTGATCGCTGACAGGATCACTGCTAGCTTTCGTGAGCTCGGAGTATCCTTAACTGAAGCGGCCACTCTACTTTGCATCCACGAACATCCCGGCGTGAACATCAGGCACGTCGCTCAGACCGCAGATGTATCTCACTCCGCTGCGGTTAGGTCCGTCGACCGCCTCGTGGAACGCAAGCTTGTGAACCGTTGTGTATCTCCGACAGATCAGCGGGCAGTGGAATTGACATGCTCCTCGTCGGGAAAAGCATTAAGCCACCAGTTATTTGTCGCACGCCGGGAAGCTGCACACGCATCTACGGCCAGATTGAACGTGCAGCAGAGAGCGGTTTTCACCAACTTCGTTGACTTGATGCTTGAGGGGCTTGCGGAGCAGCGATCCGAAGCATGGCGCTTATGTCGTTTTTGCGACCGTAGCGTCTGTCCGATTTCTGCCTGTCCCATAGGCCGTTGCGTGCGCATCGAAGACACAGGCAGCCGATGAGTTCAGGTCGATAAACTACGTGCCATCGGGGCATCCCACCCATGCGGCAGAAGCTCCCCTATCACATCCCGAAACATGATCAGGATTGTGGAGCTAGTTCCTCCAACCAACGATTTATCTGATCTGCAGTTGCGGTAACCCCACCGCAAACGATTATCAACGGGGCTCTAAAGTCTTGAAGCGCACGTGAACGCTGAGCGTTATAGGCCAGAGCAAGGGAGGCACCGCAGGCAGGCTCAACCAGAACGCGATGGTCGTTGAGAAAGCGCTTGCACGCATTCACTGCGTCCCAATCGGAAACTACGTGACTGTAAACGGGATACGAACGCGCCAAACGGAACGCATGATCTGAAACCCTGCTCGCGCCAAGTGAACTCGCAATGCTTGTAATCGCTGGCAACGTTGTGTTTTCTCCAGCAATCAATGACTGTGCTAGGCTATCGGTTCCTCTTGTTTCAACGGCAACCACGGGAACATCCATACGCCCGTTTTGCCGCAGACCTTCGACTACACCGGACAATAATCCGCCACCCCCTACCGAGAGGACGACACAGTCAAAGTCGACATTGTCTCTGACTACTTCATCAATCAGAGTTGAATGCCCCTTCCACAAGAGGGGGTCGTCGAAGGGGTGGATAAAAGCAGCATCTTCTGAAACCAACGTCAGGGCGTGCTCGTTCGCCTCCGACCACACGTTTCCCTGTACGATGACTTTGGCACCTTCCTGAACAAGCAGATCCTTTGCCCGTTCTGAAGTCGATGTCGGAACGACGACCGTCGCTGGCACTCCGAGACACCGTGCGGCGTAGGCTACAGCCAAGCCTGCATTGCCTCCAGATGAGGAAACAAAGCGTTTCTTACCGCATTTGAGGTGATGTTCGCAGGCAAAGCCAATCCCGCGGATCTTGAATGAGCCGGAAGGCTGAAGGGCATCAAATTTCAACCAAATGGTTTTATTGCTGGCAATGCTGAGCGGCCGGGAGCTAAGAAGTGGTGTATTCGTGTGTAACGCCATGACTTGTTCATACTCTGGGTTGTGCGGTGTAAATTTTGCTTCGCGACTCTCCACTCAACGTAGACAGAAGATTGTTTCCTGTCGAAGTGCTGAATAGATCAAAACGCCACTTATTCAGAGCCGCTTTCCAAAGCTTGTAGTTTGCTTGGTGACCTGCCCAAAACATCATAAGGTCTTGCGGAAACTTATTCTTCTCACCGCATCACCCGCCGAAGCTTCTCAATATGCTCCTTGCAGAGCAACTCGATCGAGACTTGAAGCTCAGCCGCCCTCTCCTGAAGCCAGGCAAGCGCCTCCCAGCTAATCTCGAAATGTTTCGAATAACGCGCCTTGACATAGGCTTCGTTGAGAATGTTGTACCATGCGGTAAAGCGCTGCTGGTCGCGAGGCCAGATATCGACGAGACGGCGGTCACGATCCTCCGAAAGTCCACGCAGGAATTTCAGATTGTGTGAGGGAGGAGAATAGTTGGTCAGTGTCAGAAGGTAGCAGGAGTAAGCAGTCTCGACTGCCTGATGGAGCAGGAAAACGGCTTTCTTGTCCATATTTTTTCCAGAAGAGATCTGGGCGAGTTCGAGAAACTCATTTGCACTTCGCATTTCCCGCTGAAAATGCTCCTCCGCCACCCTAAGCGCATCTTCTGGGCTGAGCGGCTTCGGTTCGGCCAGCGGCCGGTCATCGAATTCATGGAGGATGATACCCTCGCGGGCGAGATCGACAAAGAAATACTGGCCGTCATGCAGGAAGTTGCTGATCTCTCTGGCGCCATGCACGATCAGGCCGATGGGTGTTTTAATCTCCTTGTCCCACATCAGCCGGTCGGTCGCCTTGTCCCAATATTTCGGATCGGCCAGTTCCTTGTTGCTGACGATGACGAGGATGTCGAAATCCGAACGATAGCCTTTTGACGTATGCGGCTCGTCGACAAACGTGCCACGGGCATAGGAACCGAACAGGATAATCTTGTAGATCCGCCCGTCCTTCTTGGCATCAGACTTCGCGCGCGCGACAATGCCTGCGAACTCTTCATGGATGATCCGGACCACCCTTTCCAGTTCGCGCTGCTTAACCTGCGGCAGATGTCCGATATCCGTTTTCATGGCCTCACCATCGATTCTTCTAGACAGATACTCTAGCCGCGATCGGCAGGCTATTGCTACTCCACATTGTTGCAGAGGAGGGTGCGGGGTCGGGTGCTTGCGCAGATATTGGGCGTTCTGTGCTCGCTGTTCCTTTGAACCGCACCGGGTTTGCCGGAGACCTGTTAGGTTAAGTTATGCGGCCATGGCTGGCAGGTCCAGCATGGTGTAGTATCGTTCTTCTGCCTCTGCTGGCGGAATATTCCCGATGGGTTCCAGAAGACGGCGGTGGTTGAACCAATCGACCCATTCGAGCGTGGCGAACTCCACGGCTTCGAAGTTGCGCCACGGTCCCCGTCGATGGATGACTTCGGCCTTGTAAAGACCGTTGATCGTTTCGGCGAGAGCGTTGTCGTAACTGTCGCCGACACTCCCGACGGACGGCTCTATGCCCGCCTCGGCCAGCCGTTCGGAATAGCGAATTGACACGTATTGCGAGCCGCGGTCGGAATGATGAACCAGCCCGCCCCGTTTGACGGGTCGCCGGTCATGAAGTGCTTGGTCGAGGGCATCGAGCACAAAGCCCGCATGGGCAGTCCGGCTCGCCCGCCAACCGACGATACGGCGTGCGAAGGCATCAATGACGAAGGCCACGTAAACGAAGCCCTGCCAGGTCGCGACATAGGTGAAATCGGATAACCACAGCATGTTCGGCGCTGGAGCGAAGAACTGTCGGTTCACCCGGTCTAGTGGACATGGAGCGGACTTGTCCGACACGGTGGTTTTGATCGGCTTGCCGCGAATGACGCCTTGAAGCCCCATCATTCTCATGAG
>NZ_JBJDMY010000034.1:0-23810 GCF_044900305.1 Agrobacterium sp. NPDC089420
CTGACCCGCTTCAGATCCCTGCCGATATCGCCGTCGCGCCATTCGGCTTCGATCTCCACCACCTCGTCATGGGAACGGCCGGCCGCAATCGCCGCGGCGATCTTGTCCGCCGCCAGCATGCCCGACAGCACCGCATTGTGGCTGCCCTTGATGCGCGGCACATTGACGAAACCGGCCGAACAGCCGATCAGCGCGCCGCCGGGGAAAGTCAGCTTCGGCACCGACTGGTAACCGCCCTCGGTGATGGCGCGTGCGCCATAAGAGAGGCGCTTGCCGCCCTCGAAGGTCTCGCGGATCGACGGATGCGTCTTGAAGCGCTGGAATTCCTCGAAGGGATAAAGATAGGGGTTCTTGTAGTTGAGGTGGACGACGAAGCCGACGGCGACGAGATTGTCCTCGAGATGATAGAGGAACGAGCCGCCGCCGGTCTTAAAACCGAGCGGCCAGCCGAAGGAGTGCTGCACCAGGCCCTGCCTGTGCTTCTCCGGCCTGACCTGCCACAGTTCCTTGATGCCGATGCCGAATTTCTGCGGCTCGCGATCCTTCGACAGCTCGAACCTGGCGATCAGCTGCTTGGCGAGCGACCCGCGTACGCCTTCGCCGATCAGCACATATTTGCCGTGCAGCTCCATGCCGCGGGTGAAGTTCGCACCCGGCTCGCCATTCTTCTCGATGCCCATGTCGCCGGTGGCGACGCCGATGACGGCGCCTTCGTCATTATAAAGCACTTCGGTTGCGGCAAAGCCCGGATAGATCTCGACGCCGAGCGCTTCCGCCTTTTCCGAAAGCCACCGACAGACCAGCCCAAGCGAGACGATGTAATTGCCGTGATTGTTCATGAGCGGCGGCATCAGGGCGTTCGGCAGGCGGATCGAACCGGCCGGACCTAAGAACAGGAACTGATCGTCCTTGACCTCTGTCTTGAAGGGATGCCCCTCCTCCTCGCGCCAGCCGGGCAGCAGCCGGTCGATGCCGATCGGATCGACGACGGCGCCCGACAGGATATGCGCACCGACTTCCGCACCCTTTTCGAGAACGACAACCGAAAGCTCCGGCTCCACCTGCTTCAGACGGATCGCCGCCGCAAGACCCGCAGGACCCGCACCGACAATCACAACGTCGAATTCCATCGATTCGCGGGGCATGGCTTCGTCCATCTCACTCTCCCAAATATTTCGCGTGCACCGCCTTCGCAACCTCGCGGTTGGCTGCGCGGTCGCCAAAATCCGTTTCCTTGTAATAGGATAGGGGCTGCTTCACCATTATATTCGCGCGCGATGAGATATGCGTCCTCGATATATCTTTGGCTATCGACACCACACACGGCTTTGACGGGAACGACGAAAAGAGCGCCGAGGCGCTCTCTCCATCCCGCCTCCCGATAGCGAAAATCAGTGCACCTCGCCGCCCAGATACAAGGCTCTCATGGCCGGATCGGCCAGGAGATCGCGCGCCGGGGCTTCGATCGCCACTTTTCCAAGCGACAGGACATAGGCCCGGTCCGCGACGCCCAGGGCTTCGAACGCATTCTGTTCCACCATGACGATGCACATGCCCTGGGTGTCGCGAATGGCGGCGATGGCGTCGAAGACCTCATGCAGCATCAGGGGGGACAGTCCCGCCGATGGTTCGTCAAGCAGCAGGATTTCGGGGCCTGCAATCAGCGCCCGCGCCAGGGAGAGAAGCTGTCGTTCCCCGCCTGACAGGGCGGAGGCTTTCCGTCCCTGTTTCGATGCGAGGGACGGATATTGCTCCATCAGCGCCTCATAACGCTCGGCCGTTGCCGTGCGATCGAGAAATCGCGCGCCAAGCCGCAGGTTTTCGGCGACCGTCAGGGTTCCGAACACATTGTCGGTCTGTGGCACATATCCGACGCGGTGATGGCGGACCTTTTCATGGATGGGTACGTCACTGACATTCTGGCCATGCATCGTGACCGTGCCTGCCCGCGGGCGCACAAAACCGGCGATGGTCTTGAGAAGGGTGGATTTGCCGCAGCCGTTCGGTCCCAGAATGGTCACGAGCTCCTTTCTGCCGGCCTTGAGGGAAATTCCGTTGAGAATGTCTGCGCCGTCACCATAGCCGGCGCGCAAATCGGAAGCATCGATCATCTTTGTACCATTCCGCCTTTTTCAACCGCCTTGCCGAGATAGGCCTCGACGACGCGAGGATTGCTTTCGAGTTCGCTAGGCAGGCAATCGGCAATGATTTCACCGCGATCCAGCACGATGCAGCGTGTGCAGAGATCCCGAATAAACAGCATGTCATGCTCCACGACGAGGCAGGCGCCGCCGCGCGAGACATAGCGGCGCAGAACATCGACCAGCTCGGAGCGCAACGACACGTGAACGCCTGCGGTAGGCTCGTCCAGACAAAGCAGCTTCGGATCGGCCCGCAAGGCCGTCGCGACCGAAAGGAGCTTCTTCTGGCCGCCGGACAAGGCGCTCGCGGCGTTACCGGCAACATGCGACAGCTTGAACTCCGCAAGCAGGGCATCGATATCGGAACCGAAGCTGACCGGGGCGAAGAGCCCCCCGTCCGTCCTTTTGCCGGCCTTGATGACTTCGCGGACCGTCATTCTGTGCGGCATGGACGGAAGCTGGAAGGTGCGCACCAAACCGAGATCGGTGATTGCCCGCACCGGCGCATTGGATATGTCCATACCGTTAAATGTCACCGATCCGCCGCTGCTTGGCAGGAACCCGGAAATCACGTTCAAGGCGGTGCTTTTTCCGGAGCCGTTCGGACCCAGCAGCCCGACGATTTCCCCGGGACGGACGGAGAGGGACACGTTTTCGAGGACGCTCAAGGGGCCGAAGGACTTGGCGAGCCGGCGAACGGTGAGAAGGTCAGTGCTCATGGCGATCTCCAATACGCTCTGGGAAGATCCCCTGCGGGCGCAGAAGGAGAAAGGCGAGGATCACGCTGCCGGTGAGCACCAGCCGCGCCGCCGCCACAAAATCGGATGGCAGTTCGAAATAATCCTTCACGAAGGGCACATAGGCCATCATGAACTGCATGACGATCGCGCCCAGAACCACACCCCGGTTGTTGGCGATGCCACCGACGATGACCATCGACCAGATCAGGAAAGTCTCAGGCGCGACAAGCAGTTCCGGCCCCACGAAGCTCAGATAATGGGCATAGAGCACCCCGGCCACGGCCGCGAGAAGGGCGGAAACGACGAGGACCACCGACCGTATATGATCGATATCGTAACCCAGCGACCGTGCGAGTTGCGGTTCCTCGCGGATAAGCTTCATGCCGAGGCCGAAGTTGGAGCGAACGAGCCTTTCACAGAGCCACCATGCCAGGATGAGAACGCTGCCGAACAGGAACAGGCGCGCCACGCCGTCCCACGGCCTGAGGCCGGCGAAGAGGAGAGGCAGGCCGGATATGCCCTGTGCGCCACCGGTCAAGCCCTCGAGATTGGTGGCGAAGATGCGAATGATCTCGGCGACCGACAAGGTCGCGATACCCCAGTAGTCCGAGGACAGACGCCGCCCAAGCCGGGCGAAGAACAGCGCCATGGCGACCGCAAGGACGAGGGCAAGCGGCAACCCCAGGAAAACGGGAAGTCCAAAATAGTGAACCAGACCGGCGCCATAGACGCCGCAGCCGAAAATCGCCACCAGGCCGAAATTCATCAACCCCATATATCCGGCCTGCAGATTGAGGCTGAGGGCGAGAATTCCGTAGATGAAGGCAATCGAGACGACATGAACAAGGAAGTCAGACACGTGTCACCTCGCTTACGAAAATGCCTTTGGGGCGGAACAATAAAATCGCGATCAGCAGCGCGAAGGAAGCGGCGGGTGCGTAACTTGCCGGTAGGAAGAAAAATTCCTGACCCGTGAGGAAACCGAAATTGACGTTGGTGACGAGGGTTTCCGCAGCGGCGATGATGATTGCGCCGACGACGGCGCCGAAGGCATTGCCGAGCCCGCCCAATATGGCGGCGGCGAACACCGAAAGCAGCATGTTGGTTCCCATGTCGATGCTGACGGAACCTCTAAGAGCCAGCATCGAGCCGCCCAGCGCCGCCAGAAGCCCGGAGAGGAACACGACGAAGGCCGTGACCCTGCCGTTGTTGACGCCGCTGGCGGCCGAAAGAACCGCATTGTTCGAGACTGCGCGCATATCCCGTCCAAGCGGCGTGCGGAACAGCAGCAGAGCAAAACCGATCAGAATGAGGATGGTGACCCCACCCGACAAGATCTGCATCTCGGTGATGCGTATTCCAAGAAACCGGGTCGCCGGGGCCACCGGAACGGAAAAACGCTGCGCGGCGGGGCCGAAGCCGAGCAGGAAAATCGCCGATAGCACCATGCTGAGCGCCAGCGATCCGATGAGGGCGATGGCCGGGTCGAGCCTGAGAAGGCGCTGGAAGAGAAACCGGTTGAACAGCTGGGCGAGAAGACCGACAAGAAGGGCGGAAATGGCGATTGCCAGAACAAGGGGGACGCCCTGTTTCTGCAAAGCCATGCCGGTGAAGGCGCCGACCACGGCATATTGCACCAGCGCAACATTGGGAAACCGGATCAGCGAATAGACCGAACTGAGCGCGACGGCGATCAACGCCAGATCTACCGCCCGGAACAGCGTGTCAAAAAGGAATTGCATGGTGAAAGAGCCGTTTTTGCAAGGCCGGGAGCGGCAAGCGCTCCCGGCCGGTTAAACCTTAGTAACGAACGAGGTCTTTGCCTTCGACCTTCAGCTTCTGATAGGGCTGCCAGAGGCGCTGGCCATCGGCATCGAGCTTGATCTCGCCGGTGGCGCCGTTCACCCCTTCTTTGCCGAGTTCGCCAATGGCCTTGAGGACCGCGGCGCGATCGGTCGAGCCTGCCTTGTTGAGGGCGGCGGCCGCGAAGATGATCGTGTCATGGGCGTAACCGCTCCAGGCCGAAGCGAAGGGTTGGCCATAGGCGGCCTCATAAGCCTGCTTGTAACCCGTGTCGCCGGCCGTGTAGTCGACATCCATGCCGATCAGGCCCTTCTTGAATTCCGCCGGCGTGTCGGCATTGTGCATGGTGATGAGCACGGAGTACCAGGGCTTGTCCTGGAGACCGAGTTCGTAGGATTCCTGCATCATCAGGCCGCCATCCGCGCCATAGGCGGTAAAGACATAGGCGTCGGGGCTGGAGGATTCCGCCTGCTGCAGCTCGCGCCGGTATGTCGTCTGCCCGGAAGTATACATGATCGTCGTGGTTATCTCGCCGCCGAGATCCTTGAAGTGTTTGGTGAACTCATTGGCCACGCCCTGTCCGAACGAATTGTTCATCGCCAGCACGGCGACTTTTTTCCAGCCGTGGGCGATGACGTCCTTGGCGGCGAATTCGGTGGAGACATTGTCGAGACCGACCATGGAAAAGGATGTCGCGCCGATCTTGCGGACGAGGCCGGAGGTGGAGGCCGGATTGAGATGCGGAACGCCTTCGCCAACGAGATATTGCCCCATGGGAATGGTGATGCCCGAGGAATATTCACCCATGACGATCGCGACCTTGTCCACGGAGACCAGCTTGCGCGCGGCGTCGATGGCGCGCTGCGACGTATTGCCGGAATCTTCGTAGATCACCTTCAGGGGCTGTCCGAGGACGCCGCCTTTTGCGTTGACTTCCTTGACCGCCAGTTCGATACCGCGGCGCTGGTCTTCGCCACCCCTCGCATTGACGCCCGACAGCGGCAGGACTGCGCCCACGAGAACATCCGCATGGGCGGGAATAACCATCGCCAGAAAGGATGCCAGGGCAAGAAATCGAGTGTTCATCTTCATTATGTTCCCCTTGATTGATGATGTTTGGACGAGGTTCCAGGGCACGCCCGAAGCGTGTTCCGGCATGAAATCGATATGCAAAATCCCGCCCGGGAATATGTTCCCCGAGTTCGGTCGAGGCGCTCCCGCGTGGAGAGACACCGCAGATGTGATTGGAGGATTGTGACCGGCTCGGCGCCGGCAATCGTTCCCGGTTATTATTGCAGCGAATGGCTGTCTTGTTATTGAGCCTACTGTGGCCGGGCAGGAGCCTTCGAAAAACTAGAATTGCGCGATAAGCGCTATATCTAAATTTTATTGGCGCTTTCCGAGACCGGGATCGCGTCGGCGCACGGGATCGTTCAAAGCCGGCACGCTGCGCCGCGTCTCCCGCGATGAAGTCTAAGCATGTGAAATAGCCGATAAGGCCCTGGTTGCGCATCGAGGCACAACGCGGCAGGCGTTGTCGGCCCCCCAAATCTCAGGCGGAAAGTACGGATGCGGTGAGCCAGTCGCGCAGGAGCCGCGTGGTTTCTTCGGGCTTTTCCAACGGCGGAAGATGGCCGCATTCCTCGAAGACATGCAGGCGCGATCCGGGGATATACGCATGCAGCAGTTCGCTTTCGGGCAAGGGCGTCAGAATGTCTTCGGCGCCAACACCAATCAGTGTTGGAACCGTGATGGCGGACAGGTGAGGCCGAGAATCGACCCTGCCGAGGATGGCGCGCTGTTGGCGCACATAGGCTTCACCTCCCACGCGCAGAGCCATGTCCTGGACGCCTTGCGCCACGGGGCCGCCGAGGTGGCGATGATGGACGAGCTGCGGCAGCAGCCGGCTGGTGACGCCCGTAAACCGACCGAGAGCCAGGCTTTTTATTCCGGCAAGCCGCGCAGCGGCCTTGGCGGGTGTATCCGGGGCCGCGGATGTGTCGAGCAGCGCCGCTCCGGCGATCCGGTCTGGAAATTGCCTGAGCAGCTCGAATGCGACATAGCCACCCATTGAAAGAGCGATGATCACAAATCGCCCGCCAGCGTGTGCCGTGACCCTTTGCGCCATGCCGGCGATGGTGTCGTCCAGCGTCAGGTCCGCGACAATCGCCGGCGCGACATCGCCCAGAGCGTTGACCTGTTTTTCCCACAATTGCCCGTCGCAAAGCAGGCCGGGCAGGAAAACGATCGTTGGAACGGTCATGGCGCTCTTCGCAATTATAGTTTCGCGGTCAATTCGGGCACCACTGTAAAGAGATCGCCCACCAGGCCGTAATCGGCGATCTGGAAAATCGGAGCCTCCTCATCCTTGTTGATCGCGACGATGACTTTTGAGTCCTTCATGCCGGCAAGGTGCTGGATCGCCCCTGAGATACCGACGGCGATATAAAGTTCAGGCGCGACGACCTTTCCGGTTTGTCCGACCTGCCAGTCGTTCGGGGCATAACCGCTGTCGACGGCGGCGCGGGAAGCGCCGACGGCGGCATCCAGCTTGTCGGCAAGGGTCTCGACGATCGCGAAGTTTTCCGTCGATCCGATACCGCGCCCGCCCGAAACGACCCGGGAAGCCGATGCCAGTTCAGGGCGAATGCTCCTGGTAAGGTCATCGGCAACCCATTGCGACAACGCCGGATTGTCGGAAACCGGGAGGTTGGTGATCGTTGCCGGCTGGCCCTGGCCGGCGGCTTCGAAACTCGCGGTCCGAATGGTGAAAACCTTGATCGCGTCTTTAGACCTGACCGTCTGTATCGCGTTGCCCGCATAGACGGGCCGCTCGAACGTGTCGCCATCGAGGATGGCGGAAACTTCGGAGATGACCATGACGTCGAGAGAGGCCGCCACACGCGGCAGCACATTCTTGGAATGCGTCGTCGCTGCCGCGGCGATATATTGGTGGCTGCCTGCGAGATGAACGATCAGTTCGGCAAGCGGCTCCGCAAGGCCGTGATCGTAGAGGTCGCTCTCCGCGACATGGACCGCGGCAACGCCGGCAATCGCCGCCGCTTCCAAAGCGGCCGCCCCTGCCGCGCTGCCCGCGCACAGGACAGTCACAGGTCCCAGAGCACTGACCGCACTCACCGCCTTGGCGGTGGCGTCGCGATTGAGTTTCCCGTCTATGAATTCAGCAACGATCATTACGGACATTAGAGGACTCCTGCTTCCTTGAGCTTGGCAACCAGTTCATCGACCGAAGCGACCTTGATACCCGCTTTCCTGCCGGCCGGCTCGCGGGTGGAGATCACCTCCAGACGCGGCGTGACGTCGATCCCGAGACTGGCGACGGTCATTTCCTCGAGCGGCTTCTTCTTTGCCTTCATGATATTCGGAAGCGAAGCATAACGCGGTTCGTTCAAACGCAGGTCCGCCGTCACCAGAGCCGGAAGCTTCACTTCGATTGTCTGCAATCCGCCATCGACCTCGCGGGTTACTTTTGCGACCGTTCCGGCAATTTCCACCTTGGACGCGAAGGTCGCCTGACCCCAGCCGAGGAGAGCGGCCAGCATCTGTCCCGTGGCGTTCATGTCGTTGTCGATTGCCTGCTTGCCGGCGATGATCAGCGAGGGCTGCTCCTTCTCGGCCAGCGCCTTGATGATCTTGGCCACCGCCAGCGGCTCGATGTCGCGATGAACATCGTCGGATGCGACAACCAGAATGGCGCGGTCGGCGCCCATGGCCAGCGCGGTTCTCAGCGTATCGGCCGCCTGTTGGACGCCGATGGAGACGACGACGACCTCCGTGGCGGCTCCGGCCTCCTTCAGCCGCACGGCCTCTTCGACGGCGATTTCGTCGAAAGGGTTCATCGACATTTTCACATTCGCCAGGTCGATGCCGGTTCCGTCCGACTTGACGCGCGGCTTGACGTTGTAATCGATCACCCTCTTGACGGGCACGAGGATCTTCATGGGCTTCTTCCTTTGAATTGCGATCTTTACCGGTCAGGCGACGGCGTCCACGACGCCGCCGACAAGGTTTTCCCTCATCAGGCGCTGGTCGAGCGTTCCCTTCGGTTTTGCGATCGCCTGATAATAGGTGGTCAGCTTCATGGCGGCGCTACGGGCGACGCTCACGGCCTCTGCAGCCGATACCGGCCGGAACGCGACCGGGTCGCGCGGGCGGAGCTGGACGAAGGCGTCCAGATCGCAGTCCAGCACCGTTGCAATCTTCGGATAGCCGCCTGTCGTCTGGTGATCGGCCAGCAGAACCGTGGCGACGCCATCGCCGGCGACCTGAACCGAGCCGCGCACGATCGGCTCGGAGGGCATGTCGAGCGGCGCGTCGGGGGCGATGACCGGCCCCGCCAGCCGGACACCCATGCGATCCCAGGCATCGGTCATGCGCCAGGTCCCGGAGCGGAACGCGGCAATCGACGGCGCTCCGAAAAATCGCTGTTGCGGCCCGAGCACCACCCGGACCTCGCTTCGCGGGCGGGCGCAGACCGGGCAGGGGATATCGCCTTCACGCTCCTCGCGCCGGGTCGCATCGCCAACCGTCAGCTGCTGGCCGGCGCTCAGCCGGCCGCCGCCAAAACCCGACAGCATATGGGTCGAAGCGCTGCCGAGCCATGTCGGCGTCTGCAACGCGCCGGCGAAGGTGAGATAGGACCAGCTGCCCCACGGACCCGGCCGGATTGCCAGTTTTTCCCCGGCCGCCAGCGTGGCGACGGTCCAGGCCCCGCGCTTCTGGTCGGCGTGATCGACAATGAAGCCGCCGCCGGCAACGGCAAAACTGACGGTGCCGGAAAGGCATTGCAGAACAAGCCCTCCCATGGAGATTTCAATGCCCGGCGCATTGGCCGGATTTCCCAAGGCCACATTGGCGGCGGCGAAAGACAGCCTGTCCATCGGGCCGGAGGCCGGCACGCCGTAACGCATCAGCCCGTAGCGCCCGCCATCCTGAATGGAGACATGCGGGCCGGCAAAGGAAACGGATAGGATCGCATCGCTCATCGGCCGGCCTCCCTGTCGAATTCCGTGCGTGTGATCCGGCGGAACCGGACCTTGTCGCCGACGTCGAAAAGAAACGGGCGATCGGCGTCGCCGGTGAGAATTGGCGTCGGCGAGCGGCCGATGATCCACCAGCCGGTGGGCATGGTGATCGTTGAGACCAGGCATTGCGGACCGGCGATCAGCACGCTGCCAGCCGGCACGCCACGCACGGCGGCGGGCTTGCGCGGCATTCCAATCTTTTCCGGCACGCCGGCGAGATAGGCGTAGCCGGGGGCAAAACCATACATGAAAACGTCATAGTCGCCGCTGAGATGGGCCTCGATCACCGCTTCAGTCGTCACGCCCGCCGCCTCGGCGACCGCCGATATATCCGGGGCGAATTCATCGTCATAGCAGACGAGGACGTCTCGCAGGCTTGCCGGCGTTTCAGCCGATCCGGCCTCGCCGAGCAAGCGCCGCGTAGCCGCTTCTGCCTGCCCGTGGTCGGTAAGCAGGGGGTTGAAGCGAAGCAGAAGCGAAGCATAGGCCGGTATCGCTTCGACAAAACCCGCGAAAGGCTGTGTGGCTAGGGTTCGATCCAGCTTTATCACGCGGGCATGGATCGCATGGTCGATGGTTTCGCCGAACTCGACGAGCAGGCTGTGATCGGCAACAGGGCTAAACACCGGAAAGGAGCGAGTGAAAGACGTCACCTCAATAGGCGCCTTTAACCGCAATGAAATCGGCGTCTGTCAGCGCGACGCGGGCGCCCGTATAGGTTTTTTGCATCGAAAATTCCTCAAACTGCCAGAAAGGGAGCAATCGAGATTCCCGCCGTTTCGAGACGGCCGCGAATCGTCTTCGCCATTTCGACCGCGCCTTGGCTGTCGCCGTGCACACAGATCGAGTGGGCCGCAAGATATACGGTCTCACCGTCGATTGTCGGCATCTTGCCATCCTCGAGAAACCTGACGAGACGGCCGGCGGCTTCCTCGACGTCGTGCAGGACCGAACCTTCGCGCGACCTCGGCACCAGTCTGCCATTTGGAAGATAGGCGCGATCCGCGAAGATTTCCGAAAAGACCTCGATGCCGGCGGCGCGTGCGGAAAGTTCCAGCTCCGTGCCGGAAATGGCAAGGATGGCAAGGCGGCCGGGAAGGGCTGCGGTTGCAGCGACGATCGCATCCGCCACCGCACGGTCATCGGCGGCCAGATTGCCGAGCGCGCCATGCGGCTTGACGTAACGCACGTCAGCGCCGGCAAGTGCGGCCACGCCCTGAAGGCTTCCGACCTGCGCCGCAACCATCCGCCCGATCTCGGATGGCGTCATCGGGATCACGCGTCTGCCAAAGCCTTCGCGATCGGCGTAACCGGGATGCGCGCCGATAACCACGCCGCGCTCCGCCGCGTTCTTCAGCGTGAGAAACATCGTTTCGGGATCGCTCGCGTGCCCGCCACAGGCGATGTTGGCGGAGGTGACGACGGCGAGCATCGCCGCGTCGTCACCCATCCGCCAGGGGCCGAACCCTTCACCGATATCCGAATTGAGATCGATCTTCATCTCTCGGGCTCACGTTCCCGGCCGGTTGGTGGATCGGGTCAGCAGCGTAACGCCACCGTCTTCGGCCGTGTCGTAATAGGTGAAACCGGTCCGGTTGGACCGGCGGCCCGACATCTTCACCGGAATGCCGGATGCCGCCTGCGCCGCATCCGCATCGGCAACCTCAAAGCCCAGATGAAAGACGCCTTCGCCTTTCGTCTTGAGGAATTCCCGCTGGGGGCTCGCGTCTTCGCTCGGCTGGCAAAGCTGGAGCTGGAAGTTCGGCAGGTTGCAGATGCGATATTGCATCTTGTTGAAGGCGACCGGGTTCGGAACGTTCAGCTCTTCATATTCGGCGAGCGGCGGATAGGCGATCCAGGGACCGATGCCGATAGACTCGTAATAGGCCTGCGTCTTGTCGATATCGTTGACGACGAGGCAGATATGGTGGAGCTTTTCGAAAATCTGGTTCATGGCTTAGTCCTCCTTGCTGGGCATGACGTAGTTCAGGACGCGGCGGCCGCCATCGGGGTAGATGGTTTCGCCGGTGATGAAGGACGCATCGTCGCTGGCAAGGAACGCCACGACGGAGGCGATCTCCTCCGGCTCTCCATAGCGTCCCATCGGGGTGCGCATCATGATGGCCTTGTGGCCGGCGCTGTTGACGAAATCGCCCGCGACCATCTCGCTCATGATGGTGCCGGGGCCGACGCCGACGACGCGGATGCCGTGCGGCGCAAAGGCGACAGCGCCGGTGCCGGTGACCTGGTTCATGCCGCCCTTCGAAATCGCGTAAGGCGCGACATTCGGATTGGCCAGTCCGGAATTGATCGACGACATGTTGATGATCACGCCGCCATGACCCTGGGCGATCATCTGCCGGCCGGCCGCCTGCGTGCCGAAAAACGCGCCTTTCAGATTGATGGCCAGAACCGTGTCATAGGTCTCTTCGGTCACGTCGAGAAAAGGCACGATCGGGCAGATGCCGGCATTGTTGACCATGATGTCGAGCTTGCCGAATTTTTCGACGGCCGCGGCGACGAGTTGTTCCACCTGCTGCTTGCTGCTGACATCGGCCACGACCGATACGAGGTTGCCGGCCGAGCCAAGTTCCTTGACCGTCGTATCGAGACGCTCCGCGTCGACATCGGCGATCACGACGCTGGCGCCTTCCGAGAGGAAACGCACGGCCGTCGCCCGGCCGATTCCCCGTGCGGCACCGGTCACAACGACCACTTTGCCCTCAAACCTCATGTTCTTCTCCTTCAATAAATAATGCTCTCGGGCAGGGGGCTGCCCGTTCGAATGCGATGATAGCCGAGCGGCGTAAGATCGAGACTGGTATAATTGCCATGGGCGATCAATTCGGCCACGCCTCGGCCGGCGGCGGGGGCATGCATGACGCCATGCCCGGAAAAACCGGTCGAGAATACGAGATTGCCGATCTCGTCATGCAGCCCGATAACGCCGTTATGGTCCAGTTCGTTGATTTCGTAATGGCCGGCCCAGGACCGTTCAAGCCGAAGCTCTTCCATGGCGTTCACGCGGGTCGCCAGCGCCGGCCAGAAGACCTCCTCCATCAGGTCGTGATGCGGTTCGAAATCATCGGTCGCATCGTGGTCCTGATCGGCCGGCGGCTGAATGCCGCCAATGAAACCCTCGCCCTCTGGACGCACCCAGATGCCGGAGGAATCGAACAGCATCGGGAAATTGCCGGCCCTGAGCGGGGCGCGGAACGAAAAAACGGTTCGTTTTTTCGGTGTGACCGGCAGGGCCTGCCCAAGCGCCGAGGTCAGCGCGCCGGATGCGGGGCCGGCCGCCATCACGCACCAGTCACAGGGCAGGCGATCGCCATTTTCCAGCAATACGGCGCTCACGCGGCTTGCAACGATATCGAAGCCGGTGACTTTGCCGGTGATGTATCGCACGCCAAGATCCTTGGCGGCGCCACGTACCAGCGACAGAAGCGACCAGGCATCGAACCAGCCCTCTCCCGTCGCTCCGAAAGTGCCGATGCCGATATCCTCGACCGATATGTAAGGAAAACGCGCCGCGATCTCGTCTGGCGACAACGCCACCACATCCGCGCCCTCGGCCTTCTGCATGTCGACCGCGAGGCGGCGGGTTTCGACGGTCTCGGGTCCTCCAAGGATCAGATAGCCCTTCTCGACATAACCTATGTCTGCGCTTTGGCCGAAGATATCCTTTATGTTGCGGAAGAAATCTACTCCGAACAGGCTCATGTGGATGTTGACGGGCGTACCAAACTGGGTGCGGATCGACGCTGCGGACAGCGCGGTCGAACAGAATTGATAGGTCGGATCCTTTTCGACGACGGTGATATCGCCGGTAAAGCCTTCGCGGCGCAGGAACCATGCCGCGAAACTTCCCATGATCGCACCGCCGACAATGACGACGCTGGCTTTATCGGTTTTATCCATCTCGACCTCAGCGAATGATGAAGGGGTTGGCGACCTGACCGGCGGTATCGATCCACACCGTCTTCGTCTGGAGATAGGCGTCGATCGCCTCCTGGCCGCTTTCACGGCCGACCCCGCTGCGTTTATAGCCACCGAACGGCGCCATATAGCTGACCGCGCGATAGGAATTGACCCAGACGGTGCCGGCCTCGAGGCTGGCGCTGCCGCGAATGGCGCGGGCGATATCGGCCGTCCAGAGACCCGCCGCAAGCCCGTAGGGGCTGTCATTGGCGATGGCGTAGGCTTCTTCCTCGTCGTCGAACGGAATGATCGACAGAACCGGGCCGAACACCTCCTCGCGGGCGATCCGCATCCGGTTGTTCACGCCGGTGAAAATCGTCGGCTCCACGAACCAGCCGTCTTTCAATTCGGCCGCATCGGGGCACTTGCCGCCAAGAACCGCCTCGGCCCCTTCCGCCCGCGCAATGTCGAGATAGGAGAGAACCCTTGCGCGTTGCGCCTGGGTCGTGATGGGTCCGACCTGTGTTTGCGCATCCGATGGGTTGCCGATACGGGCGGTGGCGGCCAGTTTGACGACGCCGTCAACGACCTGATCGTGGACCGACCGCTGCACCAGAAGTCGCGAACCGGCAATGCAGGTCTGGCCGGATGCGGCGAAAATGCCGGAAATCGCGCCATTGACCGCATTGCCGATATTCGCGTCGGCGAAAACGATATTGGCGGATTTGCCGCCCAGTTCCAGCGTCACGGTTTTCAGCCCCTCGGCGGCGGCGCGGTAAACCGCGATGCCGCCGGGTTCGCCGCCGGTGAAGGCGATTTTCGCCACATCGGGGTGGTTGACCAGAGGCACGCCCACTTCAAGCGGCATTCCGGTGACGGTGTTAACGACGCCGGGCGGAAACCCGGCCTGTTCGAACAGTTTCACGAATTCAAGCGCGGAGACCGACGTGTGCTCGGAGGGCTTGATGACGACCGTGTTGCCGGCGGCCAGAAGCGGCGCGAGCTTCCACGTCAGAAGCATAAGCGGCGAGTTCCACGGAACGATTGCCGCGATGACACCGATAGGCTCGCGCCGGGTGAAGGCGAACATGCCGGCCTTGTCGATGGGCAGGACGGAGCCTTCGATCTTGTCGGCGAGGCCGCCGAAATAGCGGAACCATTCCGGAATGTAGCGAAGCTGGGCGGTCATTTCCGCAAGCAGCTTGCCGTTGTCGCGGGTTTCGAGGGCTGCGAGGCGTTCGGCATTTTCGGCGATGAGATCGGCGAGCCGGACAAGCAGTTTGCCGCGCGCGGTTGCGGTCAGGCCGGCCCATTGCGGCGAGCGAAAGGCTTTGCGGGCGGCAGCGACGGCCGCTTCCACTTCCGCCGGACCGTCGAGCGGCACGAGCGCCCAGGGCTTGCCGGTGAAGGGATCGAGGGATTCGAACGTCTCACGCACGGCCACGCGTTTGCCATCGACGGTATTTTGAAAACGATCAAGCGCCATTTGCTCCTCCGCACCACTCAAAAACGAAAACCGGGAGAGCCGTCACAAGCCCTCCCGGCGGATTTCAGCAGGTCGTAAGCCCGAGATGGGCGCGAAAACGGTTCTTGATGAAGACGGCGTCGCGCGGCGGCAGAGAACGCGGCAGGTTTTCGGCTTTGATCTTGAGCACGAACAGGCGCGGTCCCGAAGCGGGCGTCCGCAGCCGCGCCACCAGCGCATCCACCTCCTCGAGGCTGCGCAGTTCGGCCGTGTCGACGAAACCGCAGGCGGCGGCGATGCGGTCGAAAGCGATGCCGCGTCCGGTGTGGCTCGACTGCATGCCGGTTTCGCCGAAATGCTGGTTGTCGAGCACGATGATATCGAGGTTCTTCGGGGCCGCCACCGAAATCGTCGCAAGCGCACCGAAGGCCATCAGCTGCTCGCCGTCGCCGGTAATGACCATGACGCGTTTATCCGGCTGGGCCTGGGCGATGCCGAGACCGGTGAGGGCCGCGCCGCCCATGGCGCCCCAGAGGTAATAATTGCCGTCGACATCGCCGGCGGCATGCACGTCGTAGCTCGGCGAGCCAAGGCCGGTGACGACAAGTGCGCCGTCGCGTGGGGCGAGGAGCTTGTTGACGGCTTCACGGCGGTCCATCGTGTTATTGGTCATCGTCTCTTACCACTTCTTCTTTCCAAGCAGGCGCTGTCCAATCAGAACCGCGATCTGCTGATCCGCATCGAATGCCATGCCGGCGGCCTGACCGACGATCTCGATCAGATCTTCGCCCGTTTCCGCCCTCAGCACCGTCACGCCAATTGCGCGAAGCGAAGCTTCCGTCGCCTGGCCCATCGGCACCTGCCAGGGGTTGAACTCGGCCCATTCGCCGCGCATGGTCACGAGCATGAGAAGGGGCGTGCGCGTCTGGACGGGGAGGGAAAGCATGTTGATGCAGTTTCCGACGCCGGATGATTGCATGAGGATCACCGAACGCTGACCGCCCAGCCAGGCGCCGGTTGCAATCGCGATGCCTTCCTCTTCCGTGGTCAGCACATTGGCCGTCATACCGGCGTCCTCGTTGAAAAGGCGGATCAATGTGGAATGCCCCGCATCCGGAACATAGGACATGTGGCTGATGCCGGCGGCCTTCAGCGTATCATAGAGTTCCAGCGGCCAGTCCACGGCCAGATCGCGCATTTCTGCGCTTTTGGTAATCGCTGCTGCGGCAGTCATCAAATTCTCCTCGCATGGCTGTTTCCTCTTCTATAGCCTTGCCGGAATTTGTTCACATCGACCCTTTTTAATGATCAGATATAGCGGTATTGTATAGCATGGAAATATCTCAGCTACGCACCCTCATTCACGTCGCAGAACTCGGCAGCCTCTCAAAGGCGTCTGACCGTCTGCACATCGCGCAACCGGCCCTGAGCCGCCAGATCCGCCTCCTGGAGGAGGAGTTGGGCGTGCGGCTTTTCGACCGCCACGGTCGCGGGATGATCGTTACAGATCAGGGGCAGGACGTATTGCGGCATGCCATGCGGGTCATGGGCGAGCTGGAGGAAATCCGGGCGTCTGTTGCCGAAGGCGATGCGCCGCTGCGGGGTCATGTGTCGATAGGCATGCCGCCGACCGCGGCGGATATCCTGACGGAACCCTTGGTCGCGGCGTTTCGGGAAGCGCATCCCGAGGCGACCCTGCGCATTGTCAGCGCCTATTCCGGTTATCTGCTCGACTGGATGCATCGCGGCGAAATCGACGCGGCGATCCTCTACGATCCGAAATCGGCGCGAACGCTCCGGGTTCAGCCCCTGCTTGAGGAAGTCCTGTTTCTCATCGGGCCGCCGGGGACCGGCCTTTCGCTGGATGTACCCGTCGACTTCGGCGATCTGGAGGGCGAGCGCCTGCTGTTGCCAAGCGCGGGGCACGGTCTTCGCGCCATTCTCGACAAATGCGCCGATGAGCGGGGCTTTTCGCTGCATGTTCCGGTCGAGGCGGACAGCTATTCCACGCTGAAGACCCTGGTTCGCGGCGGACATGGCTCGACCATCCTGCCCAAGGCGCCGATCCATCGCGATATCGCGCTTGGCCAGCTCTGCGCCGCACCGCTTGTGAACCCCGTTCCCATGCGACGTTTGATCATGTCCTACCCGACGGATCGCCCGGTGCCTCGGCTGGCGCGCTTCGCAGGCCAAACGATCGCGTCAAATATCGTGGGCATGGTGGAGCAGGGCGTCTGGCCGGGAAGGCTGCCCCCGGATGAGCCAAAGCCCGATGGTGGCGTTTCCAAAACCCGGTTGATGCGATCGTCCGCCCTATGAGCCCGTGACATTTGGTGACCGGCCTCCGGCACGAGCCATACAATCAGTTTATAGCTGATCTAGCTGTCTTGTCGTTGTCGGCATCCCTCATCTCTGGCAAGCATAGTTGTCAAATGAATGGGAGATACCGCCGATGAGCCAGACAGTCGAAACATATCCGGAAATTCGCGAGGCTGTCGCAAAGCTCTGCGGCAAGTTTCCAGGAGAGTACTGGCGTCGGCTTGACCGCGAAATGGCTTATCCGCAGGAATTCGTCGACGCCTTGACGGAAGCCGGCTGGTTGTCCGTGCTGATCCCCGAGGAATATGGCGGTGCGGGCCTGCCGCTGTCGGCAGCAGCCGCCATTCTGGAGGAAATGCAGCGCGCCGGCTGTAATGGCGGCGCTTGCCACGCCCAGATGTATACGATGGGGACGCTTCTGCGCCATGGCTCGGCGCAGCAGAAGGAAAAATACCTTCCGAAGATTGCCAGCGGCGAATTGCGCCTTCAGGCCTTCGGAGTGACGGAGCCGACGAGCGGCACCGATACCGGCGCGCTCAAGACCACCGCCAAACGCGACGGCGATCATTTTGTCATCAACGGCCAGAAAATCTGGACCAGCCGCGCCGAATATTCCGATCTCATGCTGCTTCTGGCGCGAACGACGCCATTGAAGGAGGGGATGAAAAAGACCGAGGGTCTGTCAGTGCTGCTGGTCGACATGCGCGAAGCGGTCGGAAACGGCCTCACCATCCGCCCGATCAGGACGATGATGAACCATGCCACCACGGAAGTTTTTTTCGACAATCTGCGGGTGCCCGCACAGAACCTGATCGGCGAAGAGGGCAAGGGTTTCCGGTATATTCTCTCCGGCATGAATGCCGAGCGTATTCTAATCGCGGCCGAATGTGTCGGCGATGCGAAGTGGTTTATCGAAAAGTCGGTCGACTATGCCAAGAGCCGCAGCGTCTTTGGCCGCCCCATCGGACAGAATCAGGGTATTCAGTTTCCCATCGCCAAGGCTTACGCCAATATGCGGGCGGCGGAGTTGATGGTGCGGGAAGCGCTCGGTCTCTACGAGGCCGGGGCCAATCCCGGAGCCGAGGCCAACATGGCCAAGATGCTGGCGGCGGATGCCAGCTTTGAAGCCGCGAATGCCGCGATCCAGACCCATGGCGGCTTCGGTTTTGCCGAAGAATATGATGTCGAACGCAAATTCCGCGAGACCCGTCTCTATCAGGTCGCGCCTATTTCGACGAACCTGATCCTGTCCTATCTGGCCGAGCATGTGCTGGGCCTTGCCCGTTCCTATTGAGGTCAACCATGAATATTCTGATTGTCTATGCCCATCCCGAACCGACCTCGTTCAACGGAGCGATGAAAGACCTTGCGGTCAAAACGCTTTCCGCCCTGGGGCACACGGTCGTGGTCTCTGATCTTTATGCCATGGGCTGGAACCCGGTGACGGGCGAGGGTGATTTTCTCGGGGAGCGCTCCGATCCGACGCGTCTCAGCATCGCCCGTGAACAGACCCATGCGATGGAGACCGGAACGATCGCGGCGGATATCGCCGCCGAACAGGCCAAGCTTGCCAATGCCGATCTGGTGATCTTTCAGTTCCCGGTCTGGTGGTTCGGCATGCCGGCGATCCTCAAGGGCTGGGCGGACCGTGTTTTTGCCCGCGGTTTCGCCTATCTCGCCGGGCGCAAATACGATACCGGCATGTTCAAGGGAAAGCTGGCGATGGTTGCCGCCACGACCGGCACTTCGGCGGATACCTATGCCCCCGATGGCATCGATGGTGACATTCTTACCGTGCTGTGGCCGATCCATAACGGCCTTTTCCGCTATAGCGGCTTCGACGTCCTGCCGCCCTATGTCGCTTATATGCCCGGCCGCGAGGACGAGGCGGGGCGTAAAAGGCAGCTCGACGGTTATCGCGCGCATCTTGAGACGCTGGAAACCACGCCGCGCCTGTTTTTCCATTCCGCCGAGGATTACGGCCCGAACGAGCGTCTGAAGCCGGGCGTTCTGGCAAGATCGGGACAGCAGCGCAATGTCTGAGGGCGCGCTCTCCGGTCTTTTGGTCATCGCCATCGAACAGGCCGTGGCCGCGCCGCTCTGCACGGTGAGGCTCGCGGATGCCGGTGCCAGGGTGATCAAGATCGAGCGCGCGGGCGGCGAAACCGCCCGCAATTACGATAGCGCCGTCAAAGGCACGTCGGCCTATTTCGCCTGGCTCAATCGCGGCAAGGAAAGCGCCGTTCTCGATCTGAAGGACGAGCGCGACCTGAGCCTTCTGTCCGCGCTTCTCGAAAAAGCCGACGTCCTCGTCCAGAACCTCGTGCCCGGCGCGCTGGCGCGGATGGGCTTTACGCCCGAGGTCATCGCCGCACGTTTTCCGCGTTTGATCGCGGTCTCGATCAACGGCTACGGACAGGATACCGCCTGCGCGCCGATGCGCGCCTACGACATGCTGGTGCAGGCCGAAAGCGGGCTGTGCGCCGTGACCGGCACGCCCGACACGCCATCGAAAATCGGCGTCTCGGCTGCGGATATCGCGACGGGAATGAACGCGCATGCGGCCATTCTCGAGGCGCTGATCGAACGGGAGCGCAGCGGCCGCGGCCGGCAGATCGAAGTGGCGATGTTCGACGGCATGGCGGACTGGATGGCGGTGCCGCTGCTGCATTACGAACATGCGGGGCGCGAAACCGGCCGGTTCGGCCTGTCGCACGCCTCCATCTATCCTTACCGCCCGTTTGCCTGCGCCGACGGCACATTGATCGTCGCGACACAGACGAATGCCGAGTGGAAAAAACTGTGCGAGCAGGTGCTAGATCGCTCGGAACTGGCCGAGCATCCCGATTTCGCCACGAACCCGCTGCGGGTCTCGAACCGCGTCGCGCTCGATCGTGAGCTTGAACCCGCCTTTCGTGCCCTCGACGTTGCCGACGCGGTCGCCCGGCTGGATAAGGCCGGCATCGCCTGGGGCCGCTATACCGAGGTTCGCGATCTGGGGTCTCATCCGGCCCTTCGCCGCGTCGAGGTCGCCCTGGCTGACGGCACCCTGATCACCCTTCCGAGACCGGCAGGGCGCGATGCGGGCTTCCGCCCCGGCCCGGTTCCGGGTCTCGGAACCGACACGGACAACATCCGGGCCGAATTTTTACCCGGCTGACACCGACCGATGCCGAATTAATCGAAGACCTTGCGAAACTGTGACGAGTTCGCGACGAGAGGAGCGTTCGCCTGTGAGTACATTTTCCGGCGCTGTCTTCAAGATGGCGGAGCAGCAGTTCGAAACCATCGCCGATCATATCGGCATTCCCACCCATGAAAGAGCACGGATATTGATGCCGAAGCGGGCGATCACGGTCGCTTGCCCCATTCGCCGCGATGATGGCACCATTGCGGTTTTCGAAGGTTATCGCGTCCAGCATCACCTTACCTTCGGCCCGACCAAGGGCGGAACGCGTTATGCCGCGAATGTCGATCTGGGAGAGATCGCCGCGCTGGCAATCTGGATGAGCTGGAAATGCGCCCTGGCCGGTCTCCCTTATGGTGGAGCGAAGGGCGGCATCGCGGTCGATCCCTACAGCCTTTCCCCGCGCGAGCTGGAAGGTCTTTCGCGCCGCTACATGCAGGAAATGATCCCCTTTGTCGGCCCCGATACGGATGTTCCGGCTCCGGATATGGGAACCAACGAGCAGGTCATGGCCTGGTTCATGGATACCTATTCGTCGTATCAGGGCGCGACGGTGCCGGGCGTTGTGACCGGCAAACCCGTCGCCATCGGCGGCACGGTCGGACGCCGTGAGGCGACCGGGCGCGGTGTCGCCCATCTTGCGGCCCGCGCCATGGATCATCTCGGCATCGCTCCATCCGGGGCAACGGCCATCGTTCAGGGTTATGGCAATGTCGGCTCCTATTCGGCCCGCACCTTGCAGGACATGGGCCTGCGCATTCTCGGGGTCAGCGACCATACCGCCTGTTATTACGATCCGCGCGGTCTCGATCTCGACGCCATCGACGCCCATGTCGCGAAACACGGCGTTCTGGCGGGCTGGAGCAGCGAGGCCGCCTTCGATCCATCCCAACTTCTGACGCAGCCATGCGATGTTCTCGTTCCCGCTGCGGTCGAGCGTGTCATCGATGCCGAGGTTGCAGCCGGGCTGAAGTGCCGGATTCTCGCGGAAGGCGCGAACGGCCCCACCACCCCCGAGGCCGATCTCGTTCTCGACGAGCGGGGCGATATCTTCGTCGTTCCCGATATTCTGTGTAACTCCGGCGGCGTCATCGTCAGTTATTTCGAATGGGTGCAGGGTCTCCAGCGGCTGTTCTGGGAAGAGGAGGAAGTGACGCGTCGAACGAATATCATTCTCGACCGTGCTTTCAACCAGGTGTTGGAGCGCGCCCGGGTCGACGGCGTTTCGAACCGCATCGCGGCCATGACAATCGGCGTCGAACGCGTTCTCGACGGCAAGCGCCGTCGCGGCATTTTTCCGTGATCGGCAAACAGGAAGGGATGAAAGCATGACCGAGCAAACCGATTTTTCCGCCTGGATCGACCGAACGGACAAGGGCCTGCCGGAAGAGGTGACGGGCCGGCTTCTGGACCGGTATCGCGCGACCCTAGACCCTCACCTTGTGGATACGGGTCATGCGCCGGCCGGGATCCATTGGTGCCTGTCTCCACCGGCCGTGACGGCTGCGCTGCTCGGCCAGGACGGCCATCCCCAGAAAGGCGGCTTCCTTCCTCCCGTTCCTTTGCCAAGGCGAATGTGGGCCGGCGGCGAACTGGAGTTCCTCGATCCGCTGCGCGAAGGCGACATCGTCACGCGGACGTCGCGCATTGCCGACATAAGGCGCAAGGAGGGGCGAAGCGGCGTTCTGTGTTTCGTCACTGTCAACCATGAACATGCCACGCATCGGGGCGTCGCGATCCGCGAACGGCAGGATATCGTCTACCGGGCGGCCGCAACCGCGCCGGCGACCGCAGCGCCGGCGAATGCAAGGGGCGATGCCGATCTGCAAGCCGAAGTGCAAGTCGACACGGTCATGCTGTTTCGATACTCCGCCTTGACCTTCAACGGGCATCGCATTCACTATGATGAGCACTATGCGCGCGCGGTCGAGTTCTATCCCGGTCTCGTCATCCACGGACCGCTTCAGGCGACCCTGCTGTTGAATTTTGCCGCGACCCTTGGGGGAGGAATGCCGCGTAAATTCAGCTTCCGGGGAGAAAGCCCCGCCTGCGGCGCTCAGACGCTGCGGCTGCGGGCCTGGAAAAATGCGGGCGGGAGCGAGCTTGCGACGGTGACCGGCGATAACGTCACGGCAATGACGGGAACAGCGACATGGTAAGGCGCTTTTCCCCTGTCGTGGCGCCGCTGTTCGTCCCCGCCACCCGTCCCGAACGCTTCCTCAAGGCGGCGCAGAGCGGCGCGGATGCGATCATCATCGATCTGGAGGATGCCGTTGCCGCGGCCGAGAAGGAGCAGGCCCGCGCCCGTCTCGCCGCTTTCGATCTGGCGACCCTGCCGGTGCCGGTCTATGTGCGGACCAATGCGTCGAATACGCAATGGTTCGTCGATGATCTCGACGCCATTGCGCGCATGGCGGTGGCGGGCATCATGCTTCCCAAAACCGAAACGGAAGACGATTTGCGGGATGTCGCCGAGCGTTCAGGCGAGGCCTTGCCGGTGATCGGCCTGATCGAGACGGCGATCGGCGTCAATGGCCTGCCGCAGCTTGGACAGGCATCCAATCTCGCGCAGATGGCTTTCGGCTCGATCGATTTTGCGCTCGATATCGGAGCGCGGCATCAACGCGACAGTCTTCTCCTTGCCCGCTCTGCCCTGGTCCTGCACGCGCGGGCGGCCCGGTTGCCCGCCCCGCTCGATGGTGTGACGGTCGCGATCTCCGATGCCGGGGCCTTGGCGGCCGATTGCGACCACGCGGCAGCCCTCGGTTTTGGCGGAAAACTTGCCATTCATCCAGCCCAGATCGAAGCCATCCGCACGGCGTTCCGGCCTTCCGCGGAAGAGATCGCCTGGGCGAGGAAAGTCCTGTCCGCCGAGGCGGACGCTGCCGGTGCGGCGGTGAAGCTCGACGGGGCAATGATCGACGCGCCGGTCGCGGAACGGGCAAGGCGGATCCTCGCCCGCGCGACCTGATATCGCCAACCCAACGAGCCGCCCTTTGGCCTGCGGAAGCGGGCCGTTTCAACGCGCGATTTTTCGTCCAACAGGAAGGTGACGGCAGGGATGACCGAACCATTGATTGCAAGGCAGGCGCAGGCCCGCCTCGGCGGCGGTGCGAAGCGCATCGATGCGCAACATGCCAAGGGCAAGCTGACGGCGCGCGAGCGTATCGATGTGCTTCTGGATGAAGG
>NZ_JBJDMY010000035.1:0-22574 GCF_044900305.1 Agrobacterium sp. NPDC089420
CTCGCATGGCGCGCTATCCGCCCGATGCTGCCGACGGCGGAACAGTTCCCCTACACGCTGCGCGTCGTTTCCGAAATCACCGAGTCCAACGGCTCCTCGTCGATGGCAACCGTTTGCGGCACCTCGCTCGCGCTGATGGATGCCGGCGTTCCGCTGGCGAAGCCGGTTGCCGGTATCGCCATGGGCCTCATCCTCGAAGGTGAGCGTTTTGCGGTTCTCTCCGACATTCTCGGTGACGAAGACCACCTCGGCGACATGGACTTCAAGGTTGCGGGTACGGCCGACGGCATCACCTCGCTGCAGATGGACATCAAGATCGCCGGCATCACCGAAGAGATCATGAAGATCGCTCTGGAACAGGCACAGGGCGGCCGCAAGCATATTCTCGGCGAAATGGCCAACGCCATCACCGAAAGCCGCAGCCAGCTCGGCGAATTCGCACCGCGCATCGAAGTGATGAACATTCCGGTCGACAAGATCCGTGAAGTCATCGGTTCGGGCGGCAAGGTCATTCGCGAAATCGTCGAAAAGACCGGCGCCAAGATCAACATCGAAGATGACGGCACCGTCAAGATCGCTTCTTCTTCCGGCAAGGAAATCGAAGCGGCCCGCAAGTGGATCCACTCGATCGTTGCGGAACCGGAAGTCGGCCAGATCTACGAAGGCACGGTCGTCAAGACCGCCGACTTCGGCGCTTTCGTCAACTTCTTCGGCGCGCGTGACGGCCTCGTCCACATCTCGCAGTTGGCTTCCGAGCGTGTCGCCAAGACCTCCGACGTCGTCAAGGAGGGCGACAAGGTCTGGGTCAAGCTGATGGGCTTCGACGAGCGTGGCAAGGTTCGCCTGTCCATGAAGGTTGTCGACCAGGCAACCGGCAAGGAAATCGTTGCCGACAAGAAGAAGGAAGACGGTGAAGCCGCTGCCGAATAAGGCCGCGCCACCAGACCCTATCGAGGCGCGGGTTTTGCCCGCGCCTTTTTTTCGTTTTTGTTATCGTTTGTCTTTTCGGGAAAACCGGTTTCCATTTTTCCCTGACAAACTCCATCCTACCTCGAGGACGCTCCCATGAGCCGTGACGCCGTGAAAACCCTTTTCCATCCCTTTGCTTCGGACATGCTTGCCATGCCGAAAGAGGGCGAACGCGTTCTGTTTCTGGGAGCGGAAGCCGGTCCGCTGCTTGCCGGTTTCGACGCGGAGATCGTCGCGGTTCAGCATCTTCGGCCGCTCTATCGCGCTCTTGAGGCTCAGGGCAAACAGGTCACCCCGTCGGTTTCGGGCGAGGATTACGATGCGGCGCTGCTGCTTTGCGGCAAACACCGCGGTGAAAACGAAAATCGTCTCGCCGAGGCGCTGTCGCGCGTAAAGGCCGGCGGCCTGATCGTCGCAGCCGGATCGAAGGAAGACGGTATCCTGACGCTGCGCAAGACGCTGACGAAACTCGGCATCGAGGCGGAATCGACACCGAAATATCACGGTGTCGCGCTGTGGTTCAAACGACCGGAGGATGTTTCGGCCGCCGTCTCCAAGCTTGTGCAAAAGCCGGTGACGGTGGAAGGCCGTTTCACTGCCTTGCCCGGCATGTTCTCGCATGACCGCGTGGATGACGGTTCGGAGCTGCTCGCATCGCGCCTGCCGACCGACTTCGATGGCAATGCCGCCGATTTTGGCGCCGGCTGGGGTTATCTCTCCATCATGCTGGCGGAAAAATCGCCGCGCACGGCGCGTATCGATCTTTTCGAAGCGGACTGGAACGCGCTGGAATTCGCGAAGACCAATCTTCTCGAAAACAATCCCCGGCTGACGTCGCGTTTCTTCTGGCAGGACCTGGCCAACGAACCGCCGAAGGAAAAATACGACCTCATCATCATGAACCCGCCTTTCCACGCCGGCGGACAGGCCGCTGAACCGGCGCTGGGCCAGACCTTCATCAAGGCTGCGGCCGGCGCGCTTCGCAGTGGCGGCAAGCTCTTGATGGTCGCCAATCGCGGCCTGCCCTATGAGCCGGTGCTGGCGGCGGAATTCCGCACGAGCGCCGAGGTTTGCCGTAATGCGCGCTTCAAGATTCTGAGCGCCCAGAAATAATCGGGTCAGCTCAGCAGCCAGGCCCATAACGACACGGACAAAACGCCGGTCGCCGTTGAAATGCTGATGGTGGAGGCCGCAACGCTGTGGCCGATACCGAAACGGTTGGCGATCAGCCAGGCATTTACCCCCGTCGGCACCGACGAGGTGAGGACGAGCGCCGCCGTCCACTCGCGGCTGAGGCCGAGAACATGGCCCATGGCCCAGACGCAGGCGGGAAACAGCAGCAGTTTAAAAACCGTCATGGTGACGGCAATGCCGAGATTACCGCGAATGGTATATTTCGTCAGCGCCATGCCGAGCGAAATCAGCGCCGCCGGCCCCGCCATGGAAGCGATCTGATCGACCACGGTCTTCAGGATCGGCGTCAGCGGCACACCGGAAACATTGGTGGAAAGTCCGATGAAAAGCCCGATCACCAGCGGATTGGTGACAAGGTTGCGACCCACCTGCCTGAAGACCGCCGCCATGCTTCGCTTTTCGCCGCCGACCGCCTTGTGCGTTGCGTTTTCCATCAGGATCGTACCAGCGATCATCATGACCGGCAGATGGATGGCGAGCAGGATGGACAGCGCCACCAGCCCCTCATCCCCCACCGAACGACCGACGAGCGGCAGGCCAATGAAGATATTGTTGGCGAAGGCCGAAGAGATGCCGGCAATGACTGCGATGCGGACATCCTGCTTGAAGACGTAACGGGTAACGATATGCCCGAGTGTCCAGGTAACAGCCACGCCGGCGAAATAGGTGACCCAGAGCCGGAAGGGTGACGCGCCATGAAAATTCGCCTCCGCGAGCGTGCGGAAGATCAATGTCGGAACGGCGATCTTGAACACGAAATCGCTCAGGATATCGCCGGCATCGGCCCTGAACAGGCCGGCCTTGACGGTCAACCAGCCGATCAGGATGAGAATGAAAATCGGGGCGACATTCGCGGCAACGGCAGACATGGAGGGAAAGCTTTCGCGGCTTTTGCGGGAGATACTCCGCTTTAGAGGCTTTTCCACGGGAATGGAATCGCGAAAACACCCCAGCCGCCTGTTTTCGTCAAATCGGGACATGTGCAATATCGCGGCAAACCCAAGGGAAGCTGTCGTCGAACGCGCTCCTTGGGCCATGTAGAGCCCAGACATAAGGGCCTTCGACCAAAAGAAAAAGCGGGGTCGCCCCCGCCTTTTGTGTCCGTTATGTGCCGCCAGTACATCCGTGGCGGAGATAACGGTTGAGCCGAAAGACCATCATGTCTCTCATTCCGGTACGCACTTACATACCTTTGCTCTGAAAACAGTAATAGCTTAATCACATTACAGGCAGATGACGCGTTTTCGTTCGCCAGGCCGAACCGCATATTTTCCCTTTGGGCTTTTCTTGCCGCCAGAAATGTTTAAGACCTTTCAAAAAATACGCACATGCCGTGCGAACCGGATAGGGCCTATGACGAAATTCGACGTACTGACTGTCGGCAATGCCATCGTCGACATCATCTCCCGCTGCGATGACCACTTCCTCAACGACAATGCCATTACCAAAGGTGCGATGAACCTCATCGATGCCGAACGCGCCGAATTGCTTTATTCGCTGATGGGACCGGCGCTTGAAGCCTCCGGCGGCAGCGCCGGCAATACGGCGGCGGGCGTGGCGAATTTCGGCGGCAGGGCCGCCTATTTCGGCAAGGTGGCCGAAGACCAGCTCGGCGAAATCTTCCAGCACGATATTCGCGCCCAGGGCGTCTATTTCGAAACCAAACCGGAAGGCACGTTTCCACCGACCGCCCGTTCGATGATCTTCGTGACTGAAGACGGCGAGCGCTCGATGAACACCTATCTCGGCGCCTGCGTCGATCTCGGCCCGGAAGATGTGGAAGACGATGTGGTGGCGCAGACCAAGGTCACCTATTTCGAAGGTTACCTGTGGGATCCGCCGCGCGCCAAGGACGCCATTCGCGAATGTGCCCGCATTGCCCATGAAAACGGCCGCGAAGTCTCCATGACGCTCTCCGACAGCTTCTGCGTCGGTCGCTACCGCGACGAGTTTCTGGAACTGATGCGCTCCGGCACGGTGGACATCGTGTTCGCCAACAAGCAGGAAGCGCTTTCTCTTTACGAAACCGACGATTTCGAACTGGCGCTGACAAAAATTGCCGCCGATTGCAAGATAGCCGCGGTGACGATGAGCGAAGAAGGCGCCGTCATCCTGCGCGGCACGGACCGCGTGAAGGTGGAAGCCTATCCCGTGCATGACGTGGTCGATACGACGGGGGCGGGCGACCTTTTCGCCGCAGGTTTCCTCTTCGGTTATACGCAGGACCGTTCGCTGGAAGATTGCGGCAAGCTCGGCTGCCTTGCGGCTGCCGCCGTCATTCAGCAGGTCGGGCCACGCCCGATGTCATCACTGAAGACGCTGGGCGAAAAACACGGCCTTATTTAAAGGCCTCGCCGGGATAAGCGCCCCAGATTTCGCCCTGCGAGACCCAGCCCGAGGCCTGACCCGCCTCGGCGCGGCACCAGTCGCCGTTGCATTCGCCGATCCTGAAGACGACGCCCGGCTCCAGCCTGGCGATGACGGCAGCGCCCGACTGCGCTTCGCGGCGCATGTTGACATAGACTTCCTTGCCCTTGCCGCGCATCCACGGAGCGGCGACAGCCGTGCGCTCGCCGGAGAGCAGCGCCTGGTTGACCCAGCCTTCCGTGCCGTCGGCATCGCGGATGCGCCGCCAGTTTTCATATTCCTGGATGATTTCCACCGGCATGCCGGATTTCAGATACATCCATGACACGGCGTAATCCGTGCTGGGGCCAATGCGCATGTTGACGCGCTTGGATTTCAGGCTGACAAAACGCGGCAGCGGCAGGCCGCTTGCGCCCTTGGCCGCACCCTGCGCCATGGCTTCGGTCGCCCCGCCGAGAAGGCCCAGAGACAATGCAATGCAAACGATAGAAACCACACTGCGCATGCCCATTTCCGTTTCCCGCCTTCTGCAAACCGGATGATATTCGAGGAGGCCCGTTTCCACATGCCTCGCGCTTCGGCGAGTTTTGTTTGTCTTCGCCGGTGGGTCTGGTAGAAACGCCCTGATTGAAAGAAATTATCGCTCTTTCTGGTTAATGACTTCTGAACAAGGCAGCGGCAAACGATGACCCACAAGAAGAGACCGACAGTCTATATCACCCGCAAATTGCCTGACGTCGTCGAGACCAGAATGCGCGAACTCTTCGATGCCGAACTGAATATCGATGATACGCCGCGCAGCGAGGAAGAGCTTGTCGCCGCCATGCAGCGGGTGGACGTGCTGGTACCGACCGTCACCGACCGCATCACCGCCGCGATGATCGACAAGGCCGGGTCGCAATTGAAACTGATCGCCAGCTTCTCCAACGGTATCGACCATGTGGATGTCGATGCGGCCGCCCGCAAAGGCATCTCTGTCACCAATACGCCGAATGTGCTGACCGAGGATAGCGCCGATATCACCATGGCGCTGGTGCTGGCTGTGCCGCGCCGGATGATCGAAGGCACGCGGGTGCTCGCCAACGGCGCAGATGAGTGGCTCGGCTGGTCACCCACATGGATGCTTGGACGACGGATTTCCGGCAAGCGCATGGGCATTGTCGGCATGGGCCGCATCGGAACGGCGGTTGCACGGCGCGCCAAGGCCTTCGGCCTTTCCATTCATTATCACAACCGCAAACGCGTCAATCCGGCGACGGAAGCCGAGCTTGAGGCAACCTATTGGGACAGCCTCGACCAGATGCTGGCGCGGGTGGACATCGTTTCCGTCAATTGCCCCTCGACGCCCGCGACCTATCACCTGATCTCGGCGCGGCGGCTGGCGCTGATGCAGCCGACCAGCTACATCGTCAATACGGCTCGCGGCGATATCATCGATGAGGCGGCGATGATCCAGTGCCTGCGCGAAGGCAAGATCGCCGGTGCCGGTCTCGATGTCTATGAGAACGAGCCGCAGGTGAACCCCAAGCTCATCAAGCTCGCCAAGGAAGGCAAGGTCGTGCTGCTTCCGCATATGGGCTCGGCCACGATCGAAGGCCGCATCGAAATGGGCGACAAGGTCATCATCAACATCCGGACATTGTTCGACGGGCACCGCCCGCCGAACCGCGTGTTGCCGGGGCGGAACTGAGCCGGTTCAGGCAAACATCATTCGATCACCGCGGGGAGGAAGAGTTCAATGGGAATACGATCGACGTTTTTATCGCTGATCTGCCTTCTGTCCATGCTGGCCAGCGGCCCGGCCCTGGCCGCGTCGCCCTCACCGGAGGAAACCGCCGAACTCTATTATCGCGCCTGGCTGAACTTTGATCGTGCCAGCATGGCCCGCCTGGACAGGGAGTGGGGATCCCCAGGCAGCGGACAGCGCTATACCGATATGGAACTGGTCGCAGACCCGGTCGCATGGCAACGTAAATACAGGGGCATGCATTCTCCCAAAGGGACAACGAACGAACAATCGAACCAGTTCGCAAAGCTCTGGGTGGCAAGCACGGAGCGGGTGCGCTGCAAGGCGGAGCCTGCACGTATCGGTTCACAAACGCCCGGCGGTCTTTTTGTGGCGCGGATAAAGATGAACTGCTCTCTGCCGGATGTCGGGCCAGCCTTCCAGCGCCTGAAGGCCACCACAAAAGCCGACGAGATTGGCGACAGAACGCGCATGCCTTCCGTGAGGCTCATGAAGCAGATGGTGGAAGCCACCAAGACGGCTCCGCTGACCCATAAGGTCACCACGGAAGTTCAGCTTGTCAGCGGGCCGGATAAGGGGATTTGGCGGCTGGGAACGGCAGACGTCCAGCCGCAGACGGGTATTGACCGCGTCTCTTCCGTCTTTCTCTCCCAGATGCTGCAATCCGGCCTTTTGCAATAGGCGCGCCATTCATCTGATGGCGACGTCCACAAGCGGTTTCAGCCCAGGAGTTTGGTCATTTCGATCGAGGTCGGGCGATCATATCCGGCATGGGCGTTTTCGGCGGTCTTGACGAAACCCCAACCGGCGAATTTCGCGTGATTGGCGAGAAGCTCAATGCGCGTTTCCAGCCTGAGCGCCGGCAGCGCCAATGCGCGGGCCAGCACTTCGGCTTGCTGCAGAAACATTCTGCCAATGCCGCTGCCCTGCGCTTTGGGGGAAACACATAACTTGCCGATATAAAGAGAGGCTGGCGGCTCAGGCCTGCAAAACATGCAGCCGAGCAACTCATCACCATCCCACGCCACGAAAGCGGCCTCCGCTCTTGCCTTCTCGGCAAGATTTTCGGGTGTCAGGCGATAGGCCGAGGATGGCGGGTCGATGACGCCATCCATATAGGCGAAAGAGGCCATGATGAGCGCCAGCAATTCCTGCCAGCGATCGAATTCTTCACCTATCCTTGCGATCTCGATCATGGTTTCTTTCCGGCCGTCCGGCGTTTGTAACGCACCGTTTCAAAACGGGCCGCCAGGGCATCATAAAGCAGCAGGCGGCCGATCAGCGGCTCACCGGCACCGGTGATCACCTTGATCGCCTCCATGGCCATGAGCGTGCCGATGACGCCGGTCAGCGCACCGACGATGCCCGTTTCCGCGCAATTGGGGATAAGTCCCTGCGGCGGCGGCTCCGGGAACAGATCGCGGTAACCCGGCAGCAGGGCGCCTTCCGCATTGGCTTCATAGGGCTTCAGCACCGTCACCGAGCCGTCGAAGCGGCCGACGGCGCCTGTCACGAGCGGTCTTTTTGCCGCCTCTGCGGCGTCCGCCGCGGCATAACGCGTATCGAAATTATCCGAACCATCGATCAAGAGATCGAAGGCCGGCAGATGATCATGCGCCCAGACCTGCGAAAAGCGCTCCTCATAAACGAGCGTGCGAACATGCGGATTGAGCCGGGCGATGGCCTTACGGGCGCTTTCCGTTTTCAGCTCACCGATGGTGCCGGTATCGTGGATCACCTGCCGCTGCAGATTGGACAGGGAGACGACATCGTCATCGATCATGCCGAGCGTGCCGACACCGGCGGCGGCGAGATAATGGAGTACCGGCGCGCCGAGGCCACCCGCCCCGATGACCAGAACCCGCGCCGCTTTCAGCCGCTGCTGGCCGGCACCACCGATTTCCGGCAGCAGGATGTGGCGTTTGTAGCGTTCGATTTCTTCCGGGTTCAGCGGGTCCATGCCGCCCTCCATCTCTTGACCGTCATGCCGTAATGCTCCCGTGGGAAACATTGAAGAATTGCGCCCGTTCGCCAAGGGCGGAGAACATGGCGGCATCGGTTCCGGTCATGAAACTCTGGCCGCCAAGCGCATGGATGAGATCGAACAGAGCCGCCCGCCTGCCCTCGTCCAGATGGGCGGCAATCTCGTCCAACAGCAGAATAGGGGCATAACCGGTCATATTGGCGGTGAGCTGCGCATGCGCAAGCACCAGCCCGACCAGTAGCGCCTTCTGTTCCCCGGTCGAACAGCGTTCGGCTTCCATGTCCTTTTCCGCATGGCGCACGAAGAGATCGACACGGTGCGGGCCATCCAGCGTGCGGCCGGCGGCGGCGTCCCGATACCGGCCTTCCCGCAGCATAAGACCATATTCGTCTTCCAGATCGACGGCTGGGCGGTTGAGTCCGCCATCCATGAAGCCGGCGAGCGACAGCGCCGCCGAGGGGAAGGCAGCATTACCGGCCCGTCCCTCGATCAAAGTCTTCAACAGGCCGAGCATCTCGTAACGGGCGACCGCCATGGAGATGCCGAGTTCGGCCATCTGCTTTTCAATGCCATCAAGCCAGACCGGATCAAAACGGCCTTCCGAAAGCAGGCGGTTGCGGCCGCGCATGGCCTTTTCGAAATCGCTTGCGCGCCGGCCATGGGCCGGATCGAGCGACAGCACCAGCCGGTCGAGAAAACGCCGGCGGTCCGATGACGAGCCGGTAAAAAGGCCATCCATGGCGGGCGTCAGCCACAGAACCCGCAAGTGGTCGGTCAGTTCGTCGACGGATTTTACCGGCGTGCCGTTCAACCTCAGGCGACGCGACACCACCTCGCCATCGCCTTCGATGCCCGTGCCGATGGCGACATCACCGTCCATACCCTCGACATCGGCAAAGATCGAGAAACCGCTGGTCTGTGCACCAACCCGTGTCACATCGGACAGGGTGGCCCGGCGCAGGCCCCTTCCGGGGGAGAGAAAGGAGACAGCCTCCAGGAGATTGGTCTTGCCGGAGCCGTTATCGCCCGTCAGCACCACATGCCGCTCATCAAGGGTGAGCGACGCCGCCGTATAATTGCGGAAGTCCGTGAGTTTCAGCCGTAAAAGCGACACCTTGTTCGTCATCTTTACGGCCTAAAACGAACCTGGCCGGATGGCAAGGTGGGGAATGGTCCTGCGCACCGAAGACCGCCGCAACAGTGCAATTCATTCTCCAGTAGCAACTTTTTCAGCGGGCAGCTATTTATGGGCCGTCCTTATCACCGGTAGCCCATTCATGCGTCTGATCCTTTCGCTGCTTCTCACCCTTGGTCTTCTTTCATCCTGTGCAGGCCGGCCGGGAGCGGACGTGTTGCAGGCCGTAAACACCAGGACCCATGACACGAAAATCGTGACGGCCTATGTGGCGAGCACGCGGGAGAAAAACAAGGACGCGAAAAAAGGCTTCGGCACGCAGCGGGCGATGGAACCGAATTACGCAAGCTTCGATATTTCCATTCCGCCCAGCCATAAGAGCGGGAAAATCGAATGGGCGAACGGCAAGCCCGATCCGAACAAGGATTTTGTCGTGACGCGGGCCGATATGCTGACGAAGACGCGCTTCAATACCGATCTGGGCGACATAGCCCGCTCCGGCAAGCAGATCGCACTTTTTGTACACGGCTATAATTACAGCTATCAGGAAGCACTCTTCCGCGCGGCGCAGATGGCGGCAGACGCCAATATGAACGGCGTACCGCTGGTCTTTTCCTGGCCGTCGCAGGCCACCGTCGCCGGCTATGTGGCCGACAAGGAATCAGCGACCTTTTCACGCGATGCGCTCGCCGCAATGTTGACCGATCTCACCCGTCAAACCCCGAAGAAAAGCGTTGTCGTGTTCGGGCACAGCATGGGCGGCTGGCTGGTCATGGAGGCGCTGCGACAATTGCGCTTCGAGGGCAGGAACGATGTCATCGCCAAGCTGCAGGTGGTGCTGGCTGCGCCCGATATTGACGCCGATGTCTTCCGCAAGCAGATCGAGGTTGTCGGCCGGCTCAGTCCGCCGCTCACCGTTCTCGTGTCCAAGGACGACCGCGCGCTCAAAGCCTCTTCCATTCTCGGTGCGGACGTCACCCGTATCGGCGCGCTGGATGTCACCGACCCACAGGTGCAGGAAGCCGCTCTGAAGGAGGGCGTGCAATTCGTCGACATCTCAAATCTGAAGGCTTCGGACCCGCTCAACCACGACCGCTATGCGGCGCTGGCCTCCATGGTGCCGCAACTGGAGGCAAGCAGGCGCGGGGGTGACATCAACAGTGCCGGAGCCTTCGTTTTCGATGCGATCGGCGCCACCGTCGCCAGCCCCTTCCGCCTTGCGAGCAAGGTGGTGAACCCGCAATAGCCTTGCGGGTCCTGTCGGCATATCGGTTTCAGAAATCCCAGTCTTCGTCTTCGGTCGCAACCGCCTTGCCGATGACATAGGACGAGCCGGAGCCGGAGAAGAAGTCGTGGTTTTCGTCGGCATTGGGCGAGAGCGCGGAGAGGATCGCCGGATTGACCCGGCAGGCTTCGGCGGGAAACAACGCCTCGTAACCCAGATTCATCAGGGCCTTGTTGGCATTGTAGTGCAGGAACTGCTTGACGTCCTCCGTCAGGCCGACGCCGTCATAGAGGTCCTCGGTATATTTCGCCTCGTTGTCGTAAAGCTCCAGAAGCAGGTCGAAGGCGAAATCCTTGATCTCCTGCCTTTGCGTCTCACCGACCCGATCCACCGCCCGCTGGAACTTGTAGCCGATATAATAACCATGCACGGCCTCGTCGCGGATGATGAGGCGGATGAGGTCGGCCGTATTGGTGAGCTTGGCCCGGCTTGACCAGAACATCGGCAGGTAGAAGCCGGAATAGAACAGAAAGCTCTCCAGGAACACGCTGGCGATCTTCTTCTTCAGCGGATCGCCGCTGTCGTACTCCCGCATGATGAGCGCGGATTTGCGCTGCAGGAACTCGTTTTCCTCCGACCAGCGATAGGCATCGTCAACGTCGGGGGTGAGGCAGAGCGTCGAAAAGATCGACGAATAGGAGCGGGCGTGCACGGCCTCCATGAAGGAGATGTTGGAAAGCACCGCCTCCTCATGCGGCGTTGCCGAATCCGCCATCAGGCGCACGGCCCCGACGCCGTTCTGGATGGTGTCGAGCAATGTCAGGCCGGTGAAGACACGGATCGTCAGCTTCTGTTCTTCCGGCTTCAGCGTTCCCCAGGAGGGGATGTCATTGGAAAGCGGTACTTTTTCCGGCAGCCAGAAATTCGAGGTCAGGCGGTTCCAGACTTCGAGGTCCTTGTCGTCCTCGATCCGGTTCCAGTTGACGGCGCGGATGCGGGACGCGGGTTTAACGGCGATGTTCATTCTCTTGTCCCTCAAATCAGAGCGTGCAGGAAACGCAGCCCTGAACCTGCGTGCCTTCCAGCGCCATCTGGCGCAAACGGATGTAATAAATGGTCTTGATGCCCTTCTTCCAGGCGTAGATCTGTGCCCGGTTGATATCGCGCGTCGTCGCCGTATCGCGGAAGAACAGCGTCAGCGACAGGCCCTGATCGACATGCTGGGTGGCCGCCGCATAGGTATCGATGATCTTTTCGGGGCCGATCTCATAGGCATCCTGATAATATTCGAGATTATCGTTCGAAAGATAGGAAGCCGGGTAATAAACGCGGCCGATCTTGCCCTCCTTGCGAATCTCGATCTTCGAAACGATCGGATGGATCGAAGAGGTCGAGTGGTTGATGTAGGAGATCGAGCCGGTGGGCGGCACGGCCTGAAGGTTCTGGTTGTAGAGGCCCGATGCCATGACCTCCTGCTTCAACGCCGCCCAGTCCGCCTGCGTCGGAATGGCGATGCCAGCTTCTTCGAACAGCACCTTCACCTTCTCGGTGGCAGGCAGCCATTCGCGGTCGGTATATTTGTCGAAATACTCGCCTGACGCATATTTGGAATTTTCAAAGCCCTTGAAGCTCTGGCCCCTTTCCACCGCCAGCCGATTGCTGGCGCGGATGGCATGATAGGTCACGGTGTAGAAATAGATATTGGTGAAATCGATGCCTTCTTCGGAGCCGTAGAAGATGCGTTCGCGCGCCAGATAACCGTGCAGGTTCATCTGGCCAAGCCCGATGGCGTGGCTGGCATCATTGCCCTTTTCCACCGAGGGGACGGAGGAAATGTGGCTCATGTCCGACACCGCCGTCAGCGCGCGGATGGACGTTGCGATCGTCTTGCCGAAATCGGCGGAATCCATTGCGGCGGCGATATTGAGCGAGCCGAGATTGCAGGAAATATCCTTGCCCATATGGCTATAGGACAGATCGGGATTAAATTCGCTCGCTTCGCTGACCTGCAGGATTTCCGAGCAGAGATTGCTCATGCTGATGCGGCCGGCGACCGGATTGGCCCGGTTCACCGTATCTTCGAACATGATGTAGGGGTAACCGCTCTCAAACTGGATTTCGGCGATGATCTGGAAGAACTCGCGCGCCTTGATCTTCTTCTTGCGGATGCGGCTGTCGGCGACCATCTCGTGGTATTTTTCGCTGACCGAGATTTCGGTGAAAGGCACGCCATAGACCCGCTCCACATCATAGGGCGAGAACAGGTACATATCCTCATTGTTGCGGGCGAGTTCGAAGGTGATGTCCGGGATCACCACACCGAGCGACAGGGTCTTGATGCGGATTTTTTCATCCGCATTTTCGCGCTTGGTATCGAGGAAGCGCATGATATCCGGGTGGTGGGCGTGCAGATATACCGCACCCGCGCCCTGACGTGCGCCAAGCTGGTTGGCGTAGGAAAAGCTGTCTTCCAGAAGCTTCATCACCGGGATGACGCCGGAAGACTGGTTTTCGATCTGCTTGATCGGAGCCCCGGCCTCGCGAATATTGGTAAGCGACAGCGCCACGCCGCCGCCGCGCTTGGAAAGCTGCAGCGCCGAATTGATCGAGCGGCCGATGCTTTCCATATTGTCTTCCACGCGCAGCAGAAAACACGAGACCAGTTCACCGCGGCTCTTCTTGCCGGCGTTGAGAAAGGTCGGCGTTGCCGGCTGGAAACGGCCGGAAATGATCTCGTCCATAAGATCACGGGCCAGCTGCTCGTCACCGCGTGCAAGAGCCAGCGCCACCATGCAGACGCGGTCTTCGTAACGCTCGAGATAACGTTTCCCGTCGAAGGTCTTCAGCGTGTAGGAGGTGTAATATTTGAAGGCACCGAGAAAGGTCGGAAAGCGGAATTTCCGGGCATAGGCCTCGTCGTAAAGGTCGCGGACAAAATTGAAGGAATACTGATCCAGTACCTCCTGCTCGTAATATCCCTCCGTCACCAGATAATCGAGCTTTTCCCGAAGGTTATGGAAAAACACGGTGTTCTGGTTGACGTGCTGGAGGAAATATTGCCGGGCGGCAAGGCGATCCTTGTCGAGCTGGATCTTGCCGTTTTCGTCGTAGAGGTTCAGCATCGCGTTCAGCGCGTGATAGTCCAGACCGGCATCCACCGGTTTCTGGCTTGCGGCTGGCGGCTGTGTGGCATCCTTGTTGCGCAGCGCGCTAGAGGTCAGCGTGTCCAAAATCGTTCCAATCCATGTTTGACGTTGGCGACATCTTCCTCCGTGCCCAGAAGCTCGAAGCGATAGAGAAACGGCACCGCGCATTTGCGTGAGACGATGTCTCCGGCGGATGCGAAAGCTGCGCCAAAATTCGTGTTGCCCGCCGCGATGACGCCGCGAATGAGATTTCGGTTGGAGGGTTCGTTCAAGAACCGGATGACCGGCTTGGGCACGGCCCCTTTGGTTCCGCCGCCGCCATAGGTGGGGGTGACGAGCACGTAGGGCTCCGACACCTGAGGCACGTCATCCTCGACGCCGAGCGGCAGGCGAAACAATCGCCGTCCCAGCTTCAGAAGGAAACGATGGGTGTTTTCGGAACGGCTGGAATAATAGACGATCAGGCCCATCGCCCCGCCGCCTCAGCTGATCGCGCCGATCATGTCCGGCCGGAAACCCGCCCAGTGCCGCTCGCCGGCGACAACCACCGGCACCTGCATGTAACCGAGACCGCGGACATGATCGAGCGCATCCGCATCTTCGGAAATATCGACGATCTCATAGGGGACGCCGATGCGGTCCAGCGCACGATAGGTGGCGGTGCATTGGACGCAGGCGGGCTTGCTGTAAACGGTGACGGTCATAATTTCCTCTCTCGAAGCCGATTTTGGACACGGCTCAACATTGCCGATTGCAATTGCGATCGGGCGGCGATGGATCTGTCATTCAGGTGAGGCGCATAGCCCGGGCGTCCTGTCGCATTTCCGGAGGGAAACCGGGATCCGGTTTTCCTGACGGCGCTTCAAGCCGCGCAGAATCACTTTCTACGCCGATGAGCGCAGCAACTTAAAGAAATGCACTGGCATGACTTCACCCCGAAGCTTGTTCTGGAGGGGGCAGAAAAGGGCGAACGCAAATCATTTGCGTCATACACCTTCCTCCGGACACCCCGCCCGTGGACGTTTGCGCTCAAGGCAGGTCTCCTGACTTGCGGGTCAAAACATCCATTCCAGCCTTCCCGGAGCTTTTGACCCCAGTGACCCAAATCGGAACGATGCTCACCGCTTACAGTTGCGGGGGCAGTTTCGGACTTGCTCCGCCATGATGGCGTCACGCACCGAATTCCCGTCTTAGCTCCCGACGCTTGCGAATCGGAAGAACCTCGAACACCACATATAGTATATGAGGAAATTTTCTCGTCAATAAATAGACAGGCGAAAGCCCCACCCTGTGGATCAAAAAGATTCAACACATGGTCAACAAAGACTTAAAGGCCTATGCGCCTTGTCGCTCAGGGACGGAAAAGCGTTAATCTATTCCCAGATTTCGATATGAATATCGGCAGGACGGGCGTTTTCGATCACCCTTTTGCCATTGGGAAGATCGTTTGCAAAAAGTTTGGCGTGGATTGCAACCGCATCGAGACCGTAACCCTGCCATCTGTTGCGCAGCCTCTCCTCCAGCACCGCGACGGACGGACCCACAAAAATGGTGAGATCGAAGCTTGTGGAAAGCGTCGTCCAAGGCGCTTCGTTCAGCAGCAGATAATTGCCTTCCGCCAAGATGAAGCGTGTTTCCGGCGCAATCGCCCGGGCAGAGGCGATTGCGATTTCGCGGGAGCGATCAAAAACCGGGACAAGTACCTCCTGCCCGCCCTTGCGGACGGCGCAGACGATATCGAGGAAACCACGCACGTCGAATGTTTCGGGCGCGCCCTTTCGCGACAGCAGTCCCCGTTGTTCGAGAATGCCGTTATCCATATGAAAGCCGTCCATGGGCAGCACGGCGGCCGTTTCGCCCCGCGCGCGCAAGGCATCACAAAGGGCATCCGCCAGCGTGGATTTGCCGGCCCCAGGGGGACCGGCAATGGCAATGATGAAACGGGATCGACCCTCTGCCCGTCGAAGCACGTCTTCGACGATCGTCTCAAGCTTCAGCGTCATGCGGCAAGCGTTTCCTTCGGCGCTTCCTTGGCGCCGGTCATGAAGGCGACGGCGTCGGACATGGAATAGTCCTTTGGATTGATGACGCACAGGCGCTTGCCGAGCCGATGGATATGGATGCGATCGGCAACCTCGAACACATGCGGCATGTTATGCGAGATCAGAACGATCGGCAGGCCGCGGGAACGTACATCGAGAATAAGCTCCAGAACGCGGCGGCTTTCCTTGACGCCAAGTGCTGCCGTCGGTTCGTCAAGGATGACGACCTTGGAGCCGAAAGCGGCCGCACGCGCCACCGCCACGCCCTGACGCTGGCCGCCAGAGAGGGTTTCCACCGCCTGATTGATATTCTGGATCGTCATCAGGCCGAGTTCGGAAAGCTTCTCCCGGGCGAATTTTTCCATGGCCGGGCGGTCAAGCGCCCGAAACAGGCTGCCCTGAATGCCGGGTTTGCGGATTTCACGGCCGAGGAACATATTGTCGGCTATGGAAAGCGCGGGCGAGAGGGCGAGGTTCTGGTAGACCGTCTCGATGCCCGCCTTGCGCGCCTCGATCGGCGAGCGGAACTGCACGGGCTGGCCTTCCAGCCGGATCTCTCCCTCATCGGGCGTCACCGCGCCGGAAATCGCCTTGATGAGAGAGGATTTGCCGGCGCCATTGTCGCCGATCACGGCCAGGATTTCGCCTGGATACAGATCGAAATCGGCATGGTCGAGAGCGGTCACGCGACCATAGCGTTTGACGAGATTGCGTGCTGTGAGAATGGGTTCTTTTGCCATCAGCCTGCTACCTTTCTGATCCACTGGTCGATTGCGACAGCCATGATGATAAGGACGCCGATCAACAGATAGGTCCATTGCGGGTCGGTGCCGATGAGCCTGAGGCCGAGCGAAAAGACGCCGACGATCAGGGCGCCAAAGATCATGCCCATGATGGAGCCGCGTCCACCGAACAGCGACAGGCCGCCGATAACCACCGCGGTGATGGATTCGATATTGGCAAATTGACCGGCGGTCGGCGAAACCGAGCCGATGCGGCCGATCAAGGCCCAGCCGGCAAAGGCGCAGATAAGGCCGGACAGCGTGTAGACGGTCGTCAGCATGCGCTTGACGTTGACGCCGGCAAGTTCGGCGGCGTCCGGATCGTCACCGACAGCATAAAGATGACGGCCCCAGGCGGTGCGGTTCAGCACATACCAGAGCAGCGCGACAAGCAGGACCATGGCGATGACGCCATAGGTGAAAACCGCGTTGCCGAAACGGATATTGGCGCCGAAGAACTGCAGGATCGGCGCCTGCTGGGCGATGTCCTGGGCACGGATAGTCTCATTCGCCGAATAGAGGAAATTGGTCGCCAGCACGATCTGCCACATGCCGAGCGTGACGATGAAGGGCGGCAGACGCATGCGCGAGACCAGCACACCGTTGATGAAGCCGCAGAATGCGCCGACGGCGAGGCCACAGAGAATGGAAAGCTCCGCCGGCAAACCGTAACGGAAGGTGAACTGCCCCATGATGACGGAGGAGAGAACCATGATCGCGCCGACCGACAGATCGATGCCAGCCGTCAGAATGACCAGAGATTGCGCCGCGCCGACGATGCCGACGATCGCGACCTGCTGCAGGATGAGGGTCAGCGAGAAAGCCGAGAAGAACTTGCCGCCGAGGAGCAGGCCGAAAATGATCAGCGACAGCACCAGAACGATAAGCGGCACGGCCGCAGGGCTGGAATGCAGAAAATACTGGAATTTTTCCAGCGCGCTCTTGTCGTGCGTATCGAAAGCGGCGACCTGCGTCGAACTTCCCGACAGCACCTTTTCAAATTCATTATGCGGCTGAGCCCGCACCGGCTGATCGCTCATGGATATTCCTCCCGATCGCTCCATCGCATCAACCCCGAAAAGCGGGTTTTCTCCAGAGAGAACGATGCGCAGATTCAAAGTATTGTGAAGCGGCCCAATCACCCTTGCGGGGTGTGCGGCGCGCCCGTTTGTGCCTTTGTCCGATCCCCCGGATCGTGCCTGAAATCATTCTGGTCCAAGGGCGGGGGCAAAAATGCCCCCGCGGGTTTCAGTGGCGAGGGATCAGCCCCAGCACTTATTGAGACCTTCCTTGGTGTCGATCGAATCGAGCCCCTTGACCGGCTTGTCGGTTACCAGCGTCACGCCGGTATCGACGAAGGTCTTGCCTTCGGTCGGCTTCGGCTTTTCACCCGTATCGGCGAATTTCTTGACGGCTTCCACACCGAGTGCCGCCATCAGCAGCGGATATTGCTGCGATGTCGCGCCGATCACGCCTTCCGCCACGTTCTTCACGCCCGGGCAACCGCCATCGACGGAAACGATCAGAACATCCTTTTCACGGCCCACGGCCTTCAGCGCCTCGTAAGCACCGGCAGCTGCAGGCTCATTGATGGTGTGAACGACGTTGATGGTCGGGTCCTTCTGCAGCAGGTTTTCCATCGCCGCACGGCCGCCTTCTTCATTGCCGTTGGTGACATCATGGCCGACGATGCGCGGATCATCTTCGTCGCCGATCTTGTTGATGTCCTTCACGTCGATGCCAAAGCCCTTCATGAAGCCCTGGTTGCGCAGCACATCCACAGTCGGCTGGGAGGGGGTAAGGTTGAGGAAGGCGATTTTCGCGTCCTTGGCCTTGTCGCCGAGGGTGCCGGCAGCCCATTTGCCGATCAGTTCGCCGGCCAGAAGATTGTCGGTGGCGAAAGTGGAATCGGCAGCATCGACGGGCTCCAGAGGCGTATCGAGGGCGATGACCAGAAGACCGGCATCACGGGCCTTCTGCACGGCCGGAACGATGCCCTTGGTGTCCGATGCGGTGATCAGAATACCCTTGGCGCCATCGGCGATGCAGGTCTCGATGGCAGCCACCTGGCTTTCGGAATCGCCGTCGATCTTGCCGGCATAGGATTTCAGCGTCACGCCAAGCTCTTTGGCCTTGGCGGTCGCGCCTTCCTTCATCTTGACGAAGAAGGGATTGGTATCTGTTTTGGTAATGAGGCAAACCGACGTATCGGCGGCGGACGCGACGGAAGCGAAAGAAACGCCAAGCGCAAGCGCGCCCAGAAGAGCGGAAACAGTGGTCTTCATGAGATCCTCCCAATGGATATTTGAGCACCATGACGGTTGCCCGACGATCTCCTCTCCTCCGAGAACAGCGACCGTTGGCCCAGATGGAACCACCAAAGGAAACCGCTGTCAATAAATAAATCCGATTGAATTATTAATTCCGTATGGCATTCTAATCTGCGGCAGGGAGGAATATCGCAGCGGACGTTTACGTTGCGATAGCAAGATTGCCATAAAGCCTGCCGGTATCGCTCGTGACAGATATGGCGGGCGGGAGGATGACATTATGAGACAGTCTGTCGAGACGGCGCCGCCTGCGCCGCCCACTATCATGGATATAAGCGGCGGCGCCAACCAGATCGGGGTCCGCGCCTATAATGAGCGGCTGGTGCTGTCCCTCGTTCGCCGTCACGGCGGATTGTCGAAAGCGGAAATATCCAGACTCTGCGGGCTTTCAGCGCAGACCGTTTCGGTCATCATGCGCTCGCTGGAAAAGGACGGCCTCCTTATCCGGGGCGAAAGGCTGCGCGGTAAAGTCGGGCAGCCTTCGACGCCGATGCGCCTCAATCCCGACGCCGTCTTTTCTTTCGGCGTGAAGATCGGCCGGCGCAGCGTCGATCTGGTGCTGATGGATTTCGTCGGCCGTATCAGGCTCAAGCTTCGCAGAACCTATCCCTATCCCATGCCGGAGTGGATATTGCCCTTTGTCATAGAGGGCATAACCGAACTCGAATCGAAACTGTCTCCTTCCGAACGGCAAAAAATTGCCGGCGTCGGCATCGCGGCCCCGTTCGAATTATGGAACTGGGCGCAGGAAGTGGGCGCACCGCAGATTGAAATGGAACGCTGGCGGGATGTCGATATCCGTTCGGAAATTGCCGAAAGCGTCCGTTACCCGGTCTTTCTGCAGAATGATGCCACCAGCGCCTGCGGTGCCGAGCTGGTTTTTGGCGCTGGCCAGAACTACGCCGATTTTCTCTATATCTTCATCGGCTCGTTCATCGGCGGCGGCGTGGTTTTGAACTCGGCGCTGTTTTCCGGAAAAACCGGAACGGCCGGCGCAATCGGCCCGCTGCCGGTGCAAGGACAGGACGGCAATACGGTTCAGCTGCTGAAAATCGCCTCGATCTTCGTGCTGGAAAACATGTTGCGTGAACGGGGTATCGATCCACGCCCCCTGTGGTTTTCTCCCGACGAATGGATCGATTTCGGCGAACCGCTGGAAAGCTGGATCGCCAAAACCGCCGCCGCGCTGGCGCAGGCCGTCATTGCCGCCGCCTCCATCATCGATTTTTCCAGCGTCATCATCGATGGCGGTTTTCCCGACTGGGTCAGAACCAGGATCGTTTCCGCCACCCGGCTCGCCCTCAAGCACCACGATCTTCAGGGTGTCACAATGCCGGAGATTATCGAAGGTGCGGTCGGCAGCCAGGCCCGGGCGATCGGCGGGGCGAGCCTGCCGCTGTTCTCCCGTTATCTCATCGACCAGAACGTCCTGTTCAAGGACACGACGGGATAAGGCCGAGCCTCGCCACATTCCAATGACGCAACGCTTCGCTGGACCTATCGACCCGTCAGTCGCCGGCGGCGTGTTGCATGATCGCCTCTAGAAAGGCGGGACCATAACGTTCCAGCTTGCTGTCCCCCACGCCGGGAATCTGCGCCATTTCCTTTGCTGAAGCCGGCTTTACCGCCGCAAGTTCGATGAGGGTCTTGTCGTGAAAAATCACATAGGGCGGAACGTTCTGCGCCCGGGCAATTTCCATGCGTTTTGCGCGCAGCGCCTCGAAGAGACCGCGATCCGCCTCTGGCAAGGCCGTGGAGGCAGCATTGCGTGGCGTCTGCTGCCGGCCGGCACGGCGGGCGGATGGTATTCGCAGCATCAGGGCCGGTTTTTCGCGCAGGAACCGCCTCCCCTCGTCGGAAATGGATAGTCCGCCATGTCCGGACAAATCAACCTCGATCAGACGCAGCGCCACCAGCTGGCGCAGAATCGCCCGCCAGGCGCGGTTGTCGTGTTCCTTGCCTATCCCGTATGTGCTGATGCGATCGTGTCCGAAGCGCATGATCCGCTCGTCCTCGACGCCCAGCAAGACGCGGATGACATAGGCCTGGCCGAAGCGTTCGCCGGTTCGGTAGATGCAGGAAAGCAGCTTTTGCGCCGCTATGGCTCCGTCAAACAGATCCGGCGGCTCCGCGCAGGTATCGCAATTGCCGCATGGCGCACAGCGGTCGCCGAAATAGGACAGCAATACCTGCCTACGGCAACTTGCGGTTTCCGCAAGACCGAGCAGCGCATCGAGCTTCTGGCGCTCCATATATTTGCGCTGGTCCGCGGCATCCGATTCTTCGATGAAGCGGTTGCGCAGGGCAATGTCCTCATAACCGTAAAGCATCAGCACGTCGGACGGCAGGCCATCGCGACCGGCGCGGCCGGTCTCCTGATAATAGGCCTCAATGCTGCCGGGCAGGTCGATATGGACCACAAAGCGCACATCCGGCTTGTCGATACCCATGCCGAAGGCGACGGTTGCGACAATGATCACCGCTTCGCCGTGCTGGAAGCGGGTCTGGTTCTCCTCGCGGGCGGCTTTGTCCATGCCGGCGTGATAGGGCAACGCATCTCGCCCCTCTTCCCACAGCCATGCCGCCGTTTCATCCACCTTACGTTTTGACAGGCAATAAACGATGCCGCTTTCATGCTCCCGGCCGTTGAGAAAACGCTTCAGCTGAGCGCGGGGATTATCCTTTTCCATGATCGCATAGCGAATGTTGGGGCGGTCAAATCCGGCGATGAAGGCGTCACCTTCATCGATGCTAAGATGACCGAGAATCTCTGTCCGGGTGGGTTCATCCGCTGTCGCCGTCAGCGCCATGCGCGGTGTATCCGGGAAACGCTCGATCAGCATGTCGAGTTGGCGATAGGGCGGGCGAAAATCATGCCCCCATTGCGACAGGCAATGGGCTTCATCGACCGCGATCAGCGACAGGTCTATGGATTGAAGTGCGTCCAGAACATCCGGCTTGAGAAGGGTTTCCGGCGCCGCATAAAGAATGTCGACCTTGCCGGCCCGCATATCGCGCCAAAGCTGCCGCCGCTCTTCCGGCAACAGATCGGAATTGAGTGCCTCCGCGCGCACGCCGGCCTGTCTGAGGGCTGCGACCTGATCGACCATGAGTGCGATGAGCGGTGAGACGACCAGCCCCATTCCTTTGCGTGCGATGGCTGGAATCTGATAGCAAAGCGATTTTCCGCCGCCCGTCGGCATCAGGACGAAGGCATTGTTTCCCGCCAAGACATGCCGGATGATGTCGGCCTGCCGCCCACGAAACGTGTCATAGCCATAAACGGTTTTGAGGATGTGCAAGGGTTCGGCGGTCACGACAGCTTTCTTCCGATTTCGGCATGTGGCCCATCATGGCGGGTTTGGGCCACATGGCAATCCCGCAGATTGAATTGATGTCGGTGGCATGTGGTGAGATCGGGGGCATGCGGGCGGCCGTCATTTTGAACGAGCCATCTTGGCTTTACGCTCTGCTGATTGTGTCCGGTGGTGTCTGGTTTGTAGAAACGCCAAAAGCCTCCCGAAGGAGGCTTTTTGTATTGATATGATTTGCGATATCTGGTTGCGGGGGCAGGATTTGAACCTGCGGCCTTCAGGTTATGAGCCTGACGAGCTACCGGGCTGCTCCACCCCGCGTTGAAGATTATATATAGC
>NZ_JBJDMY010000036.1:0-20212 GCF_044900305.1 Agrobacterium sp. NPDC089420
CCCTGATCGCATCGCAAACCTCCGGTTTGCACCAGAGATTCAGATTCATCGCGTTTTGGGAAGGCCAAAGAGTCGAGATCAGCGAGGCGGCGTATTACCCCCGCCATCGCCTTTTCGGCGGTGTCGAAATCGTTAGTCGTGACCAGAAGAATGTCTGCGCCGCCGGCCTCAAGCAGCTCCTTGCCATCGGCGACGACGAGGTCAGCCCCAAGATCGGTGGCCAGCTTGTGCTTGTCCGGCGAATGCGTGATCGCGATGGTCTCAAATCCCAACGCTTTGGAGAACTGCACGGCGACGTGGCCCAGCCCGCCGATGCCCAGCACCGCGACCCGGTCACCGGGCTTGGGCTCCGCATCGCGCAGGCCGCTCCAGGTGGTATAGCCCGCGCACATCATAGGCGCGGCATCCGTGTAGTCGAGTCCGCCGGGCAACAGAACAGTGCCTTCGGCAGAGATCGCGATGTACTCTGCGTGGCCGCCCTGCGTCGCGAAACCGGTCGTTCTGGGTGAATCGCAGTACATAGCCGTCTGGCCGGTCAACGGGCGGTTCTGGCGGCAGTACGAGCATCGGCCGCAAGAGGACTGCACCCAGGTAGTGCCAACCCGGTCTCCCACCTTGCGTGTATGAACGCCCGCACCAACCTCGACGATCTCGCCGACCACCTCGTGACCGGGGGTCTGCGGATAGATATCGCCACCGGCGCCCTGAGTTGCCCAGACGTCTGTATAGCACATGCCAGAGGCGTGAATTTTCACAAGGACAAGCCCCGGCTCCGCCTTCGGAATGGGAACCTCTTGAACCTCCCAAGGCTTGTTCGCCCCGGTCATAACAACAGCTTTCATCTTCATCAATTTTTCCTCTCTTCGGCGGGCCGCTGGTGGGGTTGGTGGTTTGGGGGGGCCTCACAGCGACCAGGAGGTAGCGTGGACCCCGAGATGCTGCGCCCTGCGCTGATTTTATGACTCGTTGACTATCTAAACAATCTGATCAATTCTTGATGTCATGATGAAAGTAATTCATCAATCTAAGGGCAACGATCTGGCGGCCTTCGCCGCATTCCTGGCGGTCGCGACCCATCGCAGTTTTCGGAGTGCCGCTCAGGAGCTCAACATGACGCCCTCGGCGATCAGCCATTCGATCAAGGTTCTCGAAGAGCGGTTGAACGTCCGCCTGTTCAACCGAACGACTCGCAGCGTCTCGTTGACAGAGGCAGGAGAGCGCTTTGCCGCAAAACTCAGGCCGGCAATGGCCTCAATGGAAGAAGCCGTTCAGGATCTGGAGGGAAATGGTCCCGTCCCCAGTGGCACGGTGCGGATCAATGCCAGCGAAGGGGCTATTCGGCTGGTATTGCGGCCGGTGCTCGCACGCTTCCTGCGCGAGTATCCCCAAGTCCATCTCGACATAGTCAGCGATGGCAGGCTCAGCGATATCGTTGCCGATGGTTTCGACGCCGGCATCCGATTGGCGGAGGCCATACCAAAAGACATGGTGGCCATCCCGGTGATGGGAGAGGTACGCTTTGCGGCTATTGCGTCCCCCGAGTACTTCGAGCGCCGCGGATATCCAGCCGTACCACAGGATCTAAATAGCCACGATTGCATCCGCTTCCGGTTTGAAAGTGGGGCGATCTATCGTTGGGAATTTGAACGCCTGGGCGTTGTGGAGAAAATCAACGTTTCCGGGTCTCTCACATTGAGTGACCAACCGCTGATGGTGGAGGCCGCAATCGATGGGATAGGCATCGCTTTCGTGCCCGACCATCTTGCGAAAGATGCACTGGAAGACGGCCGCCTCAAGCGAGTTCTGGAAGAATGGTGTCCAGCGTTTCCGGGACTGTGTGTTTATTACTCGGGGCGTCGCCACGTATCATCCGGCCTGAGAGCGTTAATAAAAGTACTTTCTGAAAGTCGTTCCGAAAACTGAGGATTAGGTTTTGTTGACAAGGGCAGTTGCCAGAGCGATCCTTTTGGTTTGGGGAGGCACGGCGACAGTTGGGATTTACGATCTCAGACAATACGTCCTGAAACTCTTGAAGGGATGCGAACCGACAACCCGGACATTCGACCAGATGAATTCCATCGGAGATTCTGCGCCTGAGGGCCTGTTCATAAAGTGGATTCCCAAATCGCAAAAGCGTGTTTCAAGACTGCTTTTTAGGAGGCGGTTTGAGTTTGCGGATCGAGGGGCTGTGTACACTCAACGTGGGGAAAGTCTCGACCCGCGCACGATCTCGGCAATGTCACATGCTGCACGTTCTGTGGGTCGTCCGCCTGCCCCTGCAGCGATATACATGAGCGCTACGAAATTATAGGTCGTCCATGTGCGCTTTCGCCGTTGTGCCGAACACGGCATGTAGGACACCTGCGATCTCGAAGCTATCCGATTTGACATCTTGATACCGGCCTGCGCAAAGGAACATATCCCCTGCTGCCGTCCAGCAACGTACTCGTGTAGGAATGCCGGACATTGCCGTTCAGCAATTGCTCCCGAGACGCCACTTCGACAAACGTGCCGTCCTGCATGACCGCAACGCGATTGCACAAATGGGCGACGACCGCCATGTCGTGGCTGACGAGGATATAGGTTAGCTTCTCCCTCTCCCGAAGATCCTTCAGGAGATTGAGGATTTCGGCCTGAATGGAAACATCGAGAGCGGAGGTGGGTTCATCGAGCAGCAGGATGCGCGGCTTGAGGATGAGCGCGCGTGCGATGGCAACGCGCTGGCGCTGGCCACCCGAAAGCTGATGCGGGAACCGGTGCCGGAAGACGGCTGGAAGCCCCACATCGCGCAGAACCTGCTCCACCCTCTCCTGCCGGTTGTCGAGGCCGTGGATTTCAAGCGGCTCAAGCAGCGTCCGGCCGATAGTGTGACGCGGATGCAGCGATCCGAACGGATCCTGGAACACCATCTGCTGTCGGGCGAGCTGCGAGCGCGAACGCACCGGGCCGATCGTTTCCCCATCAATTGAGACAGACCCGCTCCAGTTCTTGATGCGGCCCGCCAGCGCACCGAGCACCGTCGACTTACCACAGCCGCTTTCGCCGACAAGGCCGAAGGTTTCGCCCTCTTCGACGTTGAAAGCGACGCTTTTCACCACTTGCCTGAAATCACGCCCGTTGCCGAAGGACACAGCAAGATCGTTGACCGATATGATGGACATTTTACACCTCCCCCCAGCTTCCCTCGCGTTTAAGAACTTCCAGCCGGTCTCTCGGGTGATCGAGGCTCGGCAATGCGTTCAGCAATCCGCGGGTATAGGGGTGGGTGGCCTCATCGAGCCTTGAGGCCTGCAAGGTTTCGACGATACGGCCCGCATACATGATGACAACGCGATCACAGAAACTCTTCACCAGGTTGAGATCGTGCGAGATGAAGATCAGCCCGATATTGCGCTCGCTGATCAGGTCGTCGAGAATGGACAAGACTTGCTGGCGCACGGTCACATCAAGCGCCGAGGTCGGCTCGTCGGCGATGATCAGCGACGGCGAGGAAATCAGCATCATCGAGATCATGATACGCTGGCCCATGCCGCCCGAGACCTCATGCGGGTAGAGATTGAAGACCCGTTGCGGATCGCGGATGTTGACACGTTCCAGCATCGCGATCGTGCGCTCATACGCCGCCTTTTTACCAAGCCGCTCGTGCAGGATGACGGTTTCCGCGATCTGTTCGCCCACCGTCATGACGGGATTGAGCGAATATTTCGGATCCTGCAGGATCATCGAAATCCGGCTTCCACGAATGGCCCGCATGTCGGCCTCGCTGGCGCTGAGAAGATCGACATCCTCAAAGCGCATCTCGTCGGCCACCACGCGGGCCGTTGCAGGTTGAAGGCGCATGATCGCCCGCCCAGTCGTGCTCTTGCCGGAGCCGGATTCGCCGATGATACCGACCTTTTCCCGGCCGACTTCGAGCGAGACATCTTTGACCGCATTGACGACGCCAGAGAGCGTTGGAAACTGCACCGACATGTTCTTGACCGAGAGGATCGGTTTTAGCTGTTCAGGCATTGCGAGGGTCCATGATGTCGCGCAGTCCGTCGCCAAGCAGATTGAAGGCGAGACTGACCAGAAGAATGGCGAGGCCGGGAACGGTAGTCAGCCACCAGGCATCGAGGAGATATTGGCGTCCGGAGGCCGCCATGGCGCCCCATTCCGGCATTGGCGGCTGCGCTCCAAGACCGAGAAATCCAAGTCCTGCCGCCGTCAGGATCACGCTCGACATGTTAAGCGTGAGGCGAATGACGATCGAGGGCGCGCAAAGCGGCACGATATGGCGGAAGAGAATGCGCCCCATCCCCGCCCCCTGCAGCTGCGCCGCAACGACGAAATCGGCTGACCGGAACGTCAGGGTCTCTGCGCGGGCCAGGCGCGCAATCGGCGGCCAGACAGTCAGGGCGATGGCGATGACAGCATTTTCAATGCCCGGCCCGAGCGCCGCCGAAAAGGCGAGCGCGAGAACGAGGCTTGGAAAGGACAGGAAAATATCGGTGATGCGCATGAGAACGACATCGACCCAGCCACCGAGATAACCCGCCGTCGCACCGACGGCAAAACCGATGGGCGCGACGATGATAGTCACCAGAATGCTGATATAGAGCGTGGTGCGGGCACCATAGACGAGACGCGAATAGACGTCGCGGCCGAATTCATCCGTGCCGAACCAGTGAGCGGCCGATGGCGGCTTCAGCGTCATCGTCAGGTCCTGAAGGATCGGATCGTGACTGGCGATGAGCGGCGCAAAGAGCGCAAGCATGACCAGCGCCACCACCACCAGAAAACCGGCAAAGGCAAGCGGATTGGCAAGCAGGTTCAGCCACAGGACATAGGCCTTGTGAAGCCGGGCCTGACGCATCGAGGAGAATTCCTCATTGATCAGCCAGCTGTGCAGATCGTTGAAGTAACGTGTCGCCATGATATCACCGGGTACGCGGATCGAGGAACCGATAGGTCAGGTCCGACAAAAGATTGATGGCAATGGAGATGATGCCGATCAGCAGCACGCTGCCGAGCACGGCATTCATGTCCGCGAAGAACAGGGCTGAGGTGAGATATTGCCCAAGCCCCGGCCAGGCAAAGACCGTCTCGATCAGCACCGTGCCGTCCAGAAGTCCGCAATAGGCAAGCGCCACGATGGTGAGAAGCTGCACCCGGATATTGCGGAAGGCGTGCCGCCAGACGATTGCACGCTGGCCGAGACCTTTCGCCTTGGCGGTCAGCACATATTCCTGACGCAGTTGCTCCAGCATAAAGCTGCGGCTCATGCGGCTGAGATAGGCCATGGCGGCATAACCGAGGATCAGAGCCGGGGCGGCAATGTGAAGCAGGGCATCCCGGAAGACCCCCCATTCACCGGCGAGCGCGGCATCAACGAGGATGGAATTCGTCGGCCCTTCGACCAGTCCCTCATTGTAGACGTCAAGGCGGCCGCTGCCGGGAATAAGTCCGAACTTGGCATAAAACACCAGAATGACGATGGTTCCGAGCCAGAAGATCGGCGTCGAATATCCCAACAGCCCGACGATACGTGCGACATTGTCCACCCACGTGCCTTTTCGCACGGCGGAGACGATGCCAAGCGGGATACCAAGCCCAGCGCCAATGATCGTCGCCAGCGTCGCCAGCTCGAGCGTTGCCGGGAAAACCCGTGCAAGGTCGCGGGCGACGGGATTTTTGGTGACATGCGACTGGCCGAAATCCAGATGCGCCACATTGCCGAGATAGGTCGCAAACTGCGCGTAGAGCGGCTTGTCCAGCCCCATCTCCTTGTAGACCCGTTCATAGGTCTCGTGGTCGGCCTGGTCGCCGATCACCGCAATGACCGGATCGGCGGGTACCATTCTTCCGACAACGAAGGTTATGACGAGCAGGCCTAGCAATGTGGTCAGGATGACGGCAAAGGATGCCGCCATCTTTCGCAATACGCCGAGCGCTGCCATGGCGCCTGCCGGAACGCCTGCGAATGTTTGTGGGATGCTCACATCATTCTCCTTGAACGGGAACGCCTAGTTGTCCTTCGAGACGGTGTCCCAGCGGGTCAGCCAGGTGGAATGGCCGACATAACCCTTGACCTCCTTACGCACGGCCTTGGCATCCGTGCGCTGGAAGGAGGTGATGAGTGCGGGCGATGCTTCCAGATAGGCCCTGTTGATTTTGGCATAGAGATCGGCGCGCTTTTGCTGATCGGTCTCATGTGCGGCCGCCGTCACCATGTCCTGAATGTCTTTTGGAACATCCCAGGCTGTACGCCAGGCCATCAGCCCCGCAAGCTTGGCATCGTCGGCATTGTTCGGATTGGTGGCGTAGGATGCAAGCACGGCATGGGGATCGGGCAGACGTTCGCCGGTGCGCGCTGAAAACACCTCGAATTCACGGTTGCGGAATTTGCCGATATGGTCGCCGCCCTGCAGGTCGAGCTTGATGCCGGCCTTGGCCGCATTGGCTTGAAGCGACTGCGCCACCTCATATTCAGGGGTGACCGGCGTTGCGAAATAGACCTTGGAAAAGCCGTTCGGATAACCGGCTTCAGCAAGCAACTGCTTGGCCTTCTCGATATCGAGCTTGTAGGGATTTTCGCCGCTTGCACCCGGCAGACCGCCCGGAATGATCGTCTGCTGCTTGATGCCGTAATATTTCATGACGGTATTGGCGAGACCATCGTAGTCGATCAGATACCGGAATGCCTCGCGAACCTTCGGATTGGACAGGATTTCGTCCTTCTGGTTGAGAGCGAGATAATAAAACCCGAATCCCGGCGTCTTCTGGATGTCAGCCTTGCCGCCCGCCTCGATAGCAGCAAGATCGGTCGAGGAAAGGCGCGTTGCGACATCGACATCGCCCGCCTCAAGCTGAAGCCGCTGGCCGGACGATTCCGGCATGTGGCGCAGGACCACACGGCGCATTTTCGGCGCGCCCTGCCAGTAATCCTTGAAAGCGTCAGAAATCAGTAGATCGTTGACCCGCCATGTCTTCAGCGAATAAGGACCGGAGCCGGCATCATTCGTTTGCAGGAATTCCCTACCCATATCGCCGTTCTTTTCATTTTCAGAGAGAAGCTTGCTGTCGAGGATCGAGGTCGAGAAGCTCGCAAGCGAAAACAGGATGAGACTGGGGTTCCATACCGCCGGCGTTTGCAGCACGATGGTCTTATCGTCCGTCGCCTTGATCAGCTCATCGACATTCTTATCCGTCAGGCCCCATTGGCGCAGGTCGACGGAAGGCGCGAGACCGAGCTTGACCAGCCGGCGCAGCGACCACTCGACATCCTTTGCCGTCAACGAGTTACCAGAGTGGAACTTGACCCCGGAGCGTATCTTGAAGGTGAAGGTCTTGCCATCATCTGACACCATCCAGCTTTCGGCAATACCGGGCTGCGGTTTTGTAATGTCTTCCGCCGACAGGACGATCAATCGCTCATAGAGATTGGCAACGATCTCGGCCGATTCCAGCTGGTTGATCTCGTTGGGATCAAGCCCACGCATCGACGACATGTTGGTAGCGATGACAAGCTGGTCAGCTGGCGTTGCGGCCTGTACCCCGGCAGACATCAGGAAAGTGGATGCCACCATGGCGGACGCGATCAGAAAACTGCGTTTTTTCATTTTCATGTTTCTCCTCCCCGAGACGCGCCGAACCTCATTTCGTGCGCAATTTTCATATCGACATCGATTTGAAATCTGATATATCAGATCTCACAAAACATTTTTGACGTCAACGGGGGAATTTCGGAACATGCAAAAAGAGGCATCGACGGAGGTTGGTGCGGACCGCATCGAAAAAATCGACCCGCGGTTTCTGACAACATTGCGCGACCACGTGCATAAGTCGCTGCGAACTGCGATCCTCTCCGGCCGTTTCGCGCCCGATGAGCGCGTCAACGAACGCCAGTTGGCCGAGCAGCTTGGCGTCAGCACCACGCCGATCAAGGAAGCATTGCGTCAGCTCGAAACCGAGGGATTGGTGGAAACGCTGCCGCGTCGCGGTGTGCTGATCCGTTATAATGCCGGATGGGCCGAAGAAATGATCCTGGCACGCGCAGCGCTGGAATCGATGATTGCCCACCTGGCCGCCAAACGCATCGGCAAGGATGAGGCACGCATTCTGGAAGAAATCGTCGTGCGGATGAACAAGGCGACGGAAGAGGGGATAGCCGACGATCTGATCGCGCTGAATGAAACCTTTCACGAGAAGATTCACATCGCCTCCCGGTGCCAGTATCTTTCGCGCATGATCGAGCGGCAGCAGTTTTACGACGCCAGCATCCGCCGCATCATCCATTCGGATCCGCTCGAGCGTGACAAGGCGCTGGCCGAACACACCGCGATCGCGTTGGCCATCATCTCGAATGACAGCGACCGCGCCGAACGGGTCATGCGCGATCATGTCGTGCGTTCCGGCGACACCTATCTCGACATCGTATTCAAGAAAAATGAGGACATTTGACGTGACCGAGGCAATGGAAAAAATCCGCACGGCCCTGACCGGAATATCGGGCGTACCCGTAACACCTTATAAAACGGATGGCAGTATCGACACGGCCAAGCTTTCGGCTTTGATATCGCGTCTTGCTGATGCCCGCGTTCACAACCTGATGGCCGCCGGCAATACCGGTGAGTTTTTCACCCTCACCATGGAAGAGGTGCGTGCGGTTCATGCCACAACCATCAGGGCAGCCGACGGAAGGTCCCTCGTTAGCGCTGCCGTCGGCCGTTCGCTGACCGAGGCGAAGGCGCTGGCCCGCGACGCCATTTCCGAAGGCGCGGACGCCATTATGGGTCATCACCCTATGGATCCCTTTGCAGGCCCGAGCTTCCAGGCGAAATATTTTCTCGAATTGGCGGAAGCCTCGACGGTTCCCGTCATCGCCTATGTCCGCAGCGATACTTTTTCCGTTGCCGATTTTCGCAAACTTGCGCTGCATCCGAACATTGCCGGCATCAAATTTGCTTCGGGTAATCTGATGCTTCTTGCCGAGGTGATCCGCACGACCAAGGACGCACCGGCGATCTGGGTCTGCGGTCTGGCAGAAGGATGGGCACCCGCCTTCTACGCTCTGGGTGCGCGCGGCTTCACCTCGGGTCTCGTGAACGTCTTCCCGGAATTTTCCCATGCGATCCACCAGTCGCTGGAAAAAGGCGATTTTGCAGCGGCACGCGCCCTCATCGACGACATCGCCGGCTTCGAGGTGCTTCGCACGAAATATCACAACGGTGCCAATGTCACTGTCGTCAAGGAAGCGCTCGGCATGCTTGGAACAGATGTCGGCCCGGTGCGCATTCCCGGCGTCGAACGTCTTACCGAAGCGGAGCACGCTGAATTGCAGGCGATCGTCGACAATGTCTCGGCAAAAAGCCGCGCGGCCTGAGGACCAACATTCATGCACATAACAGGCTTCAAGACATACATGCAGCGCGTGGACGAACGTCCGCGCCTGCTTTTGAAAATCGAGACCAGCGAGGGTATTTCAGGCTGGGGCGAATGTTACAACCATGGCCCGGACTTGGCCTTACCGCCGCTTTTCGACTATCTCTTTCACCAGATCGAAGGAGAAGACCCGCGGCGCGTTGAATTCCTCATCCTCAAGCTCAATCAGCAATGCCGTTTTCCGCCTGGTGCGCTCGGCCTTGCTGCGATTTCGGCGATCGACCATGCGTTGTGGGATATTGCCGGCAAGGCCGCCGGCGTCCCGGTCTATATGCTGCTTGGCGGAAATGTGCGCGACCGGGTGAAAGTCTATTGCGGGGTCTACACTGCGCCCGATCCGGAAGCGGCCCGCGACCAGACGCAGGAACTCAACGAAACCTATGGTTACACAGCCTTCAAGCTCAGCCCTTATCGGCGCGATCTTCATGCCGGACGCTGGGGAGAACTTGTCAAGGAAACAGGCGACTGGTTCGGCAAGATCCGTGAACTGACCCCGTCTCATTTCGAATTCGCCTTCGATGCGCATGCCAAAATCTTCGAACCCTATCAGGCGGTCCAGCTTGCGGCAGCCATCGCGCCCTACGATCCGCTATTTTACGAAGAGCCGATCCGGCCCGAACACATTCCCGCCTGGACGGAGCTGAAGGCGAAGGTCAATGTGCCTTTGGCAACGGGTGAATCGCTGTATAACCGCTTCGAATTCCTCTCCCTGCTGTCTGCGCGCGGCGCTGACATCATCCAGCCCGACATCTGCGTCGTGGGCGGCATCACCGAAATGCGACGGATCGCAGCAATCGCGGAAGCGCACTACGTCACCATCGCGCCGCACAACCCCATGGGTCCACTCGCAACCGCGGTCAATATTCACTTCTGCGCCGCACAGCCGAACTTCAAGCTGCTGGAGTTCAAGCCACATGTCCACGCGCCATGGGCAGTTGACCCATATATGCCCGTCGACGGCCATATGGAGCTTCGTGCCGATCGGCCAGGCTGGGGCCTGGAAATCGACGAAAAAGCGCTGCAGGATGAAGATTATATTCACTGGGAACGAAAGATTACCCGCAAGCCGGACGGCGCGACGGCCTATCCTTGATGGTGTCTTCAGGAACAATCCCGGCTGCAGCTGTTTGATGTAAGACCATTCGTTTGTGGCTGATACTCGGCGACGGGACAAATGCCAGCACTCTAATGACTAAGCTTCGCAGCAACAGACTGAGCGGGCTACGCAGAAAGATCATCGGATCGTCCCGGTTGGTCGGTATGGTGCGGCGGTACCAATTGCATATCAAGGACCTGATACGGGATCGGTAATTGTCATCCAGCCTGAGGGGTTCAATCCAACGCTGGTATAGGTGGAAATCAAATTCGTAGATGTTCCTGAGAGGTGCGGTCAAATGCTCTTTGCCAACTCGCAGGTGGCGGGCCACCGACGCTAAAAGGTCGGTGGCGAGTTAAGCCAAAGAACGGAAGCCGTAACATCCCCAGGGTTGGAGTACCCGTGAGGTATTTCAGACACGAAGAATACGGCATCGCCCGTATTCATTCGTGTTGTCTCGCCATCCAGAATGAGGTCGATTGCGCCATTTAAAACGTAGACGAATTCCTCGCCTGGATGCGTGATGCACCCATCTGAGCGGCCACCCACCGCTACGTGGTGGATATTGATCTGGAAGTTACTCTCTGGAGCCAGGACCGAGAATGCCTCAAGTTGAATCCCGTCCCGTCCCCGTAACAGGCCGTCAGCGAGAAGAGGACGCTGCCCTGCCGGGACAAACGTCACCGGCTGTGAACGCGCTGCCGGCATCAGATTGCCGATGTTTGTGTCCAGTGCCGTAGCTATTCGATGGAGTGTGTTAAGAGAGGGTCTTGTCTTTCCCTTCTCGATCTTGGAAAGCAACGCCACCGAACATTCCATCTTCTCTGCGAGACTGGAAAGGGTCATCTTCCGCGCTTTTCTCAGTTCATGAAGTCTCTTCCCGAAATTTTCCGATAGCAATTCTTCTTGCTTCATCCCATGCTCTCATATGTTCAGGTCGTCAGCGATTGGTGCCTCTGCCGGAATATGCACTCCTAAATGCTGTGGACGCAAGAATAGACCGCATGCGCGAGAACCTTTGCTCCCAGTTTGATATCCTCGATTTTGGTATCTTCTTCAGGTGCATGGCTCCGCCCGTTGATGCTCGGCACAAACATCATTGCAGTTGGAACCGACTGTGCCAGTATCATCGAGTCGTGGATTGCGCCACTGGGCAAACGCATCGGGGACACACCGTGGCTTATGGCGCTGTTTGTGATGAGGTTCTGAAGATCGGCATCCAAGGCAATCGGAGCGAGCCGGCTGACCTCGTCGCATGAAATCAACACCCCGTCTTCGCCATTCATCTCGGTTACGAGTTCCAAGAGCGCGGCTGAGAGGCGGTCAAGTGCGAGGGGATTGAGATCGCGGAACTCCAAAAGCAGTTCTGCATCCTCAGCCACGACATTGACCGCGCCAGGGAAGAATTCGGCCCTCCCCAAATTCCAAACACTGTCCGAGGATCCAAAAAATCTGAACCTATCCGGAAGAATGTGACCGAAATGGAAGAGGATGCGCGCAGCGTCGCGGCGAAGAGCAATCGGGGTTGTGCCGGCATGATCCGCCCGCCCCTGAAAGCGGACGACGTATCGTCGCATTCCGAAGATACCCGAGACCACACCCACCGAGAGTCCCGACACCTCCATTCGTGGACCTTGCTCGATATGCGCCTCGAAGAATGCTCGGTGGCGAAGAGGATCGAGCTTGATATCGCTTTCGACGGGAAGGTCCGTGCCACGCTTCGCCGAAACGAACGCATCTGGCAAGCTGGTCAATTTCCCGCAAAACCAGCTACTTCCCAAGCAACTGAGAAAGGTGCCTTCCTCGTCAGAAAAATTGATCAAATCGATCCCGACATTCGAGTTTGGATGAACCTTCGACCAAGAGCGAGCGATCTCGAGGCCGTATGCTAGCCCTAGTGTTCCGTCAAGCCAACCACCTGTGGGGACGCTATCGGAATGCGACCCGATGAGAACTGTCTTTTTCGCTACTGGAGCTTTGCCGTAAACATTTCCCACCGCGTCCATGCGAACGTCCAGTCCCGCATTCGACATCTCACCCGCAAACCAATGCCTTGCAGCCATATCTGCATTTGAGAGAGCGGTGCGGCAGACGCCATTTCCGTCCCGCCCGAAACTCGCCAAAGTTCGCAGTGTTTCGATCACCGCGTCGCCATCAATCTCGATCATTGTCGAATCCATTGCCGCCGTCCTCAGGATCGGCCACTGCATCAAGGTAAAATTGGGGAAAGAGGGGGAGGCAATGCTCCCCGGTGTCTGTTGTCAGAAGTTCGCTTTGCCATCCGCTTTGCGCATCGCCAAGCCAGCAAGGAAATAGGTCACGGCGTAGACGATGACGCGATACATGATCGCCGAGCCTGGCGGAATGCACAGGAACGACAGACCAGTGCAACCTCGCTTGCCGACTTCGTGGGCGATGCGGATAGCCTCGTAATCCGTCATCCCGATCGGCTCTGCCAACTCGCCCAGAACATCGCCTTCTGTCGGTCCGGCACCACCCAGTACGTCCATGTCGAAGTGAGCGTAGATGCCGTTTGTACCGTCATAGGCGTGCTTGAGATTGTCGATCACACCCTGGATTCCAAGTTCGGTACGGATTTTGAACATCGGCATGAAGCAGGCGCCGTTCCGGAGGTAGTGACGAACAACATCGGGGTTCTCGAGCATCCCGCGCTCACCGATTTCGACAAGGTTCTTGATTGCATAGTTGGGGCAATCCCGAAACAGCTTGTCCTTCCAGTTCGTCGACCCGGCGACGTAGTCGCTCATTGTCGCCCAATCATAGGGCCAGCAATCCCAGTGGGTATCGAGACTCACCATCCCGACCGGACCTTTGACATGCTCTGCGACGGGACGCCCTATTGCGTATGACGCGCATGGTGAATTCTGTCCGATCACGATCGGGACCGCGCCGACGGCCAAAGCCGCTTTCACCTTTTTTTCGACTTTTTCCTGCGCCTCGAGTATTCGTTCGACCGTGCCCTCGTAGCTTGCCTCAATCGGGATATCGACGTCACCGTAGTCCACCACCTTCAGATGCTCGAAGATGTCGAGATCGAAGTCCTGGACATAGCCGCCGCGGTAGCGGATCGACTGCTGGCGTACGCGCTCAGTAGCTGCAAGCCATTCCGCTTTGTCCACACCGCTGTACTTATTGCCCCAACCAGCGGCGAACGGTGCTCCGATGATGACCGCGTCAGCACCAACCAGGTCGTCGTCCCGAATTGCATGAGGCACACCGAGGAAGGTCGGCATTTCCGCCTTGATGCGGGGGAAATGTGTCGTGCGCCAGGTCTTTCCTGCGAGGGTATCCTGCCAACTGGGGTAATGAGGCATGACCGTTTCGTCCTTTTGTTCGATCGAAGATGTCGGTAGGGAAGCCGCGCCGTGGCGCGGCTCTGGAACCAGTTATTGCAAGCCCTTTGGGAACTCGCGGAGGTTAGGTTCGTTGACGAAACGGCCGCCCTTGACGTATTTCGAGGTGATCGCTTCCAACTGACCCGAAATGAGCAAGTTATCGAGCCCCACGTTTAGGAGCGCTTGCAGTTCGCTATTTCCCTTCTTGACGGTCCAGGCGATCGGCAGGAAGTTGACCTGCTTGTCTTTGAAAAGCACCTTCACGCCAGGCTGTTGTTCCGCGAACTTCGAAGCGGTGAAGACATCCTCGAAGCTGGCATCCGCGCGACCTGAGGCGACTTCGATGAAACCCGCTGTAAGATTGCCGCCGCCCAACGACATCAGCTTCGCCTTGGGAATCGTACGGCGTACATAATCTTCGGCGGCAGTGCCCTGGACGACAGCGATGCGGACGTCTTCTTTGTTGAGATCGGCGACGGCGTTGAAACGTGTCTCGTCGGCCTTAACCACAGCCACGCTCCCCAAATAGAAGATCGGTTTCGTGAAATCGACAGCCGTAGAGCGCTTTACCGTCGCGAACGTGGCTCCTATGGACATGTCGAACTGGCCTGCCTGCAGGCCAGCCACGAAATTCGCCCACGTGGTCTCGACAAATACGGGTTTGACGCCCATCTGCTCGGCAATCGCACGGGCCGCATCTACGTAAAAGCCCGTCAGTTCGCCGGATGCCGGGTTTTTGGCTATGCCAGGAGGAGATGGGATGTACCCGATCTGCAATTCTCCTTTCTGGAGAATCTGACTGATTTCGCCCGCCGCTTCGGCTTTCGGAACGCCAAGAGCCACCATCGCACTCAGGAAGAGTGTTGAAATAAATAAATGAAACTTCTTCATGTTCTGCCCTCTTAGTTATGAAGGACGCGAGCGAGAAACTCTCGTGTTCTCGCGTTGTCCGGGTTGGTAAAGATTTTGTTCGGCGGCCCCTCTTCAACGATCCGCCCTGCCTCCATGAACACGATGCGGGTGGCCACATCGCGTGCGAAGCTCATTTCGTGGGTGACGATCACTTTCGTCATGCCCTCGGTGGCAAGGTCTCGGATAGTGGTCAGAACCTCGCCGACAAGTTCTGGATCGAGCGCCGAGGTGGGCTCGTCGTAGAGCATGACCTCGGGCCGCATCGCGAGCGCCCTTGCAATTGCCGCCCGCTGTTGCTGTCCGCCGGATAGCTTCGTGGGCCGCACGTCTCGCTTGGCAGTCAACCCGACTTTTTCGAGCAGTTGTTCTGCGTGGGCAATGGCCTCGTCACGGGAAACGCCCTTTACCTGGATCGGTCCCTCGATAATGTTCTCAAGTGTCGACATATGAGGGAAGAGGTTAAAGTTTTGAAACACCATCCCCATCTGCGCACGTAACCGGTTGGTGTCATGCTCGGGTGCCAGACGGCGGTGCCCCTTGTTTTCGGTATAGCCGACCAAACGGCCACCAAAGCGCACCTCGCCCTCGTCGTATTTCTCGAGGAAGTTGATGCATTTAAGCAGTGTGCTCTTACCGGAGCCGCTCGGCCCGATGACGGCAACGACGTCGTGGGGCTTGACCTCGAGATTGATTCCGGTGAGCACGCGGACTGGCCCGTAGCTCTTTGCCAGGTTCGAAATGTTCAACATGTGAGGATTTCCGTTGGGGAAGGATGTGGGTCAACTGTGCATTTTCAAGCGACGCTCGAGCCGCTGTGAAAGCCAAATCCACGGATAGGTAATGATGAAGAAGAAGACCGCCAGAAAAGTATAGATTTCAAGTGGGCGATATATCGTCGTGATGAGATTGTTCGACTCTTGCAGGAGCTCATACACTGCGATCGTCGAACCAAGGGTTGTAAGCTTCATAAGGTTTGCGAACTCATTGATCAGCGGCGGAATCATCTTCTGGCCGGCTTGCGGCAGGATGATGCGACGAAGCGCCTTAAAGTGGTTCATGCCGATCGATTTTGCGGCCATAAACTGACCAGAGTCCACCGCGTTGATTCCGGCTCGCACGATTTCCGAGACATACGCGCCGGAATGGATACCCAGTGCGATTATAAGCGAGGCCATTGCGCTCAGCTGATATCCGAAAAGTATAGGGAAGCAGTAATATAGCCATATTATCTGCACAAGAGCTGGAGTTGCGCGGATTGACTCAACATACAGAGATGTTGTGCACCGAACTACAAAGTTATTCGATTCTCTCGTGATGCCAACGAGAAGACCTAATCCAAGGCCTATAATTGATGAGAAGAATGTTATTTCAAGAGTAGTGAAAGCGCCGCGCGCAAATATTTGCCAATATTCGGCGATTATGCCGAACTGCCATTGGTATCCCATTCTCATGTTCCCGTTTTTGCCCGTCTTTCGCAGGCTGAATTTAACTGACAGTTAAAATGTGTATATTTACCTGGGTTGTCAATGCGTTTTTTAAAAGAAAATCCGGAGCATTTTCTTCAATCTATGAGGGCGATTACAGGTGTCCTCAATCGAGTTTTCGGGCAGTAACGCCTCGCACGGCGTAGGGTCGTAGCGACGAGGTAAAGATGATTGCAGGAGCATTTGCCTATGGCTTGAACCAATCGGTCAAACGCGCCAATGACCACTACTTTTGATTGAAATCGATGTTGCATCGACGTTATTCACCTTACTGTTCTGATCGATAAACGACAGCGGCTGATAACTAACGCCGAACGTTGTTTTCGGTGCCTCGGAGCTGATGACGCGATCCACCATTTTGCCTGTTGTGGCGCTTCCGGTCTTTATGTGGCCGTTTCTCGCGCGAGAACACCCGTCAGGCAACCGACGCTTCCGGCAGCCTTGGAGAGTTCGTCGGTTCCCACCGTGAAGCATTCGACGTCGTGGTCTTCAAAAAATGCCTGATACTTTCTAAGGCCGGCGACCATCATGACTCTGCGAGGACCGAGCGTCACGAAATTCATTGCGCGATAGCTTTGCGTGTTGTCCTCATAAGGCGGAAAAATCACCTCGATACCGCGGGCCTCCAGCGCCCGAACGGTCGCAAGCGGCGTTCTTCTCGGCCAGCAGACGGCAAGGTCTTTGTCCACTATGCGCAACATGCCCATGAAGTGCATCGTGCCGAAAGGCATATCCACAGTGATTGTCTCGCAACCAATTTCCTTCAAGACGGAGGTGATCTGATCGATTGCCTCCTGATTCGTTCGATGACCGCGGCCGATCATGGCCGTGCGCTCGTCAAGCCACATTAGATCGGCGCCTTCGAAGGTCGCCGAGCCTGTCAGTGTCTTTAGGATGGGTACGCCGATGTCAGCCAGTCTCCTGGCGATCAAGCGTTCCTCACCTGCTCGAACCTCGCCCGCAGGGCGTGCAATGATCGCACCCTGAGAAGTCATCACGAAAAGATCTGCACAGAACATCTGATTAGGAGTCGTCTTGCCTACGGGCGAGACATGGTGAACTTCTACCCCCTGCGCACGATAGGCCTCACACATTGCCTCATGTTCTTCCCGCGACTTCGCACTGTCCAGCGGCTCAAGCATCAGCGATTTTTCAAGGTCGAGGTCTTCGGCGAGCTCGGAACCCGGTGTGTGAACGATGACTGCCTTCAGCTTTCGCCATTCAGAGTCGATGCGGTAGGACGCCCACTGCTTTCCGAATTCATTTGCATGCGACAGTTGGCGAGGAACCCAGCCAACTCCGCCATATGCGGACGTTCCAAACGAACTACCCTTTTCTCCCCAAACCGTCATGCCTTGGCCTTTCATCGTATGAGGAGACGGCAACGCCCCCTGTCCCATCGGTGGCCAAAAGATTGTCCGTCTTTTGAGATTGTCCCAAGTTTCAATTGTGACTAATGTCTAGGCCGTTCTGATCGAAGTGGGAAGTTGAAATGGCCGAACTGGATACCATCGATCGCCAGATGATTGCCCTACTACGCCACAATGCACGAGAGCCGATCGCCACCTTAGCCCACAAGCTGGACATCTCAAGAACGACGGCACGAGCTCGGCTGAAGCGCCTGCTTGACGGCGGTGTCATTCAGGGGTTTACGATCAAAGGAGATGCAACGCGTCCCGGTCTCGTGAGGGCAGTAATGCTGGTGAAGATCGAAGGGACGAAGTCTGATTTAGTCGTAAGGGAGCTAAATCGCATTCCCGAGGTGGTAGACCTCTACTCGACGAGCGGGCAATGGGATTCGATCGTCATACTCGAAACCGATTCGTTGCCGAATTTCGACATGTTGCTCCGCCGGATAGCAGGACTGAATGGGGTCAAGGTCACAGAGACCAGCCTGATGCTGACATCGAGACGATCGATAAGGGCTTAAGATAATTTGTCAACCAAGCAGGCGGGGCGGTAAAACTCTCGGCCATGCCTTTGAACACCGGTGTAACATTCGTGAGCTACAAGCGCATTTTGCTCGCGCTTTAAGGTGGGTACCTGCAAGCGTGCACCGGACCGATCCACCCGCCCTTTCGCTGGTCGGGATATTCGAGGGCACGCACTTCTATCGCTGCCTTCTGCGCGACATAAAGGGTGTTCGGCTCCCTGTCGAGAGGGCAAACAGCATCCCGTGACTTCCCTGGGTTCCGGCCCGTCATCTTCAGCATCGCGCAGAGGCAACATAATTGTCCACCTTGTGAAAGCGGAGTAGTTTAAGCGTGCTCGGGAAACCAAAATCGTTTATGAGAGAGCGTCATTCACCCAAAGGTAGGAACTGAGCCCTTGGTGAGCGAATGTTGCCGGCTGGGACAGTCAAGAGGCTTCCATCGCAAACTTTCGTGGCGTTCTCCGCACGCTACTACAACAATGTGGAGTAGCAATAGCCTGCCGATCGCGGCTAGAGTATCTGTCTAGAAGAATCGATGGTGAGGCCATGAAAACGGATATCGGACATCTTCCGCAGGTTAAGCAGCGCGAACTGGAAAGGGTCGTCCGGATCATCCATGAAGAGTTCGCCGGCATTGTGGAGCGCGCGAAGTCTGATGCCAAAAAGGACGGGCGGATTTATAAAATCATCCTGTTCGGTTCCTACGCCCGTGGCACTTGGGTGGATGAACCCCACACCTCAAAAGGCTATCGATCGGATTTCGACATCCTCGTCATCGTCAGCAACAAGGAACTGGCCGATCCGAAATATTGGGACAAGGCGACCGACCGGCTGATGTGGGACAAGGAGATTGAAACACCCATCGGCCTGATCGTGCATGGCGCCCGAGAGGTCAGCAATTTCCTGCATGACGGCCAGTATTTCTTTGTCGATCTCGCTCGCGAGGGTATCATCCTCCATGAATTCGATGACCGGCCGCTGGCCGAACCGAAGCCGCTCAGCCCAGAAGATGCGCTTAGGGTGGCGGAGGAGCATTTTGAGAAGCAGTTTCGCAACGCGGTTGACTTCCTTAAAGGTTCGAAATTCTTCGTTCAGGAAGAGAACCTTAATCTCGCAACCTTCAATCTCCATCAGTCAGTCGAGACGGCCTATTCCTGCTATTTGCTGACGGTGACCAACTATTCGCCTCCCTCACACAATCTGAAATTCCTGCGTGGACTTTCGGAGGATCGTGACCGCCGTCTCGTCGATATCTGGCCTCGCGACCATCAGCGCTTTATCGCATGGTACAACATTCTCAATGAGGCTTACGTCAAGGCGCGTTATTCGAAGAAGTTCGAGATCAGCGAGGAAGCGCTCGCGTGGCTTCAGGAACGGACGGCTGAATTGCACGTCCTGATCGAGGCTCTCTGCAAAGAGCATATTGAGAAGCTTCGGTAAGGGATGGGGTAACCAAGATGAATTCACGCCACGTTTCATCCACGGCGCCGAAACCTGTCTTGCCGACTCTTTGATTTTTTATGTTCGGAGAGACTACGATTATACAGCAGGTGCGCTGAAAGTCATGATGAACACACAGTGATTACGATGGAACCAGGTCTACTCAACATACATGTGGGTCATCGGATACTATCGAGAGGTTTGCAGCTTGCAATGTCGCAAGCGGTACTGGCAGAAAACGTCGAGGGTGACATTCCAGCAAATCCAGAAGTACGAGCGTGACACGAGCAGCGTGAGTGCGTCGATGTTGTTTTAATTTGCGCGGGTTCTCGGGGTTCCGAAGCCTTCTGGCATTGCTGAAACCTCAAGGGCGGGCAATGGCAAATCGGCGTGTATCGGGATGATCGCAATTTTTTCCCTATCAGGTCGAAAAAGGCTGAACCAGTGTCTCTAACTGTAGAGTTGGCGCGAAACCTTATACGCCGCCTCGCTGATCTCGACTCTTTGGCCTTCCCAAAACGCGATGAATCTGAATCTCTGGTGCAAACCGGAGGTTTGCGATGCGATC
>NZ_JBJDMY010000037.1:0-18669 GCF_044900305.1 Agrobacterium sp. NPDC089420
GCTCCGCACCGCAACCCGCCGCTACCGCCCTAAATACAGCAACCCAAAACCGCTGGAGCAAACTCAAAACTGGATAAAACTTGGGGGCAAGATCAAACTTGCAGAACACCCTATTCATTTTCTGAATACCAAGATTTCAATTTAATAGACTTCCAGCCCATGACTCGCAGGAGCATAAAAATCAGATAAAAAAGGGGAATAGATATGACATCAATTCAAGAACAAGCACGTCCCAGTCCGGTTTTTCTAGGATGGCGCGCTCACGTTTGCGTGGCGGTTATCGCATTGATCGCCCAGTCAATCGGAACAACCACTCTTCAGGCATTTGGCTTGAAAATGAGCATTCTTCCGATGGTATGGGCGTTGTGCCTAGCACTCATGCTAACCTTAATTGCGTCCCGCGGCGTCGCCGAATTCGCGCTCGACCGGCCTGCAAAGGCGCTTTCTCCTGCGTTTGGCCAAATCGTGCTTCTGGGCTTCATAACGAAACTGGGGTTGATGATCGGACCGCAGCTTCCCGCGATCAAGTCTATGGGTTGGGCGCTTGCTTTCCAGGAGTTCGGCCACTTCTTCGGAACGATTGTATTTGCACTTCCCCTAGCGCTATTTCTCGGCATCAAGCGCGAAGCTATCGGAGCTACCTTCTCCGTGGGCCGGGAGCCAAATATCGCCATCATTGCTGACCGTTACGGTCTGGACTCGCCCGAGGGACGTGGAATCATTGGTGAGTATCTTACCGGTTCTACAATTGGTGCACCGTTCATGGCGCTCTTTGCTTCTATAATTGTCTCTCTCGGTTTTTTCGATCCGATCGCGTTAGCGATGGGAGCCGGTGTCGGTTCCGCGAGCATGCTGGCAGCAATCACCGCATCCATCAATTCCGGTTTGGACAAGGCGACAGCAGACAAGGTCATGGCGGTTGCCGCAGCTGCAAATCTCATTACGACAGTACTGGGTACCTATTTCACGCTCTTTATTTCTCTGCCAGTAGCCATTTGGTTGTACGGCAAACTTGAGCCGATTATCGGTCGAAATATTGAAGGCGTAAGCAATCCTGTCGCGTCTGGCGATGCCCCGGTATTCACCTTCAATCATAACCCTTTCATCTCTTTCAGCGGAAAAGTTGTGGCACTGATTATTTCAGGCGCGATGATTCTTCTGATCGGAAACTGGCTCGGCTATGGAGTTCAACCGGAAGTCGCGATAGCTGGCTTCTTGGTAATCGCCGGGATCACATTGATTGCTGACCGTGCTGTGGCAGTTCTACCATTCAAGTTGCCGGCGATATGTATCGCCTCCCTTATCGGAATGGTCGCAACAGCCCCCTTCCATCCGTACAGCGCACAAATAGCCGCCTGGACTGCCCAAATACACCCTCTAGCGTTTGCTACGCCTGCACTCGCCTATGTTGGATTGGCTGTGGCGGATGAACTTGGCGCCCTCAAAAGGCTGAGCTGGCGGATTGTCGTAGTCTCGCTGACTGCTGCCGTTGGCTCCTTCCTTGGTGCCACGCTTATCGCCCACCTGTTTGAACATTGAGTATGCCATGCCCAAAAACAGCCTTGAACTCGCCCAGCGACTGATCGAATTTCCCTCTGATATTGTTCATGAAACCGAAGAAAGATGCGCAGCATTCCTCTCTGCATATCTACGAGATGCAGGGTTGACGGTCGATGAATATGAATTCGCACCGGGACGTACCAGTTTTGTTGCGGTTGCCCGGGGCTCTCGCCGATCGCGGCTTCCACTCGGATTTACGGGCCATCTCGATGTGGTTCCAATCGGCACAACCCCCTGGACGACCGATCCGTTTGGTGCGGAGGTACGAGATGGAAAGCTCTACGGTAGGGGCTCCTGCGATATGAAATCCGGCGTGGCTGCCTTCTCCTTCGCAGTAGCTGATCTGTGCCAAAAAGGAGAGCTTCTCGAAGATGTCGTCCTGATCGTCACCGCGGGAGAAGAGACAGGGCTCTTTGGTGCCTACGATCTTGCAAAGCGAGGCGCTCTTCCCCATCTTGGCGGGCTTGTCGTCGCTGAACCTACCGGCAATGAAATTTTGATCGGTCACAAAGGATGTTTGCGGGTTGCCGTGACTGTAAAAGGAACGGCTGCCCATACTTCAATGCCTCATCTCGGTGTGAATGCGATCGAGAAGGCTATGGAAGCGATTACTCGCGTTCTAGACCTGCGGAAGTCACCTCACAGAAGTGAACTGCTGGGAGAATCCACCATTACGGTGAGCATGATCAATGCCGGCACAATGATCAACATCGTTCCGGATCGGGCAGAATTCAGTTTGTGCGCTCGTACTGTGCCTGCGGAGACAAACGCGCAATTACTCGACAGAATACGCGAATGTCTAGATGAACAGGCAGAACTGGAGGTAATCGTTGACATGGCGAGTATAGAAACTGCCGCTCACGATTCATTCGTCACTATGGCGTCTCGCATTCTCTTTGAAACCTTCGGGCGTGAGATTGTGTTGACGGGCGCACCTTACGGGACCGATGCGGCTGCACTGGCGCCTGGTGCGGGTTCCCCTCCGACAATTATTCTTGGACCCGGTGCGCCCGCCCAAGCCCACCAAACGGACGAGTACTGTGAAGTGCAACAAATCCATGATGCCGAAGCTGTGTATCGAAAACTCGTAAATCAATACGCGCGCCTCGAAACCTGATACAGTTTAATGACATGAATGGGAAAAGAGGTCTCGACGTTCCGCCGTTATCTCAGGCATCAGGAAAATAGGGACGCCACTCTCGGAGTGACCAAAGGAACGGCATGGTTCTGCCTGGGCTTACCGCCTTTGCACACTAAGACTTGAGGACTGATCCGGGGTGATATCATTGAGCAGACTCACGCTTGCCTGGAAGCGCCTGAACATAGCTTGAAGGCGGCAGATTCAGGCCTTGCTAGACTTCTTATGGCTCCGCATTATGCAGTAAATTCGGGATACCAGAATGCTATCAACGACGTGTATGGTCAGCTTTTATAAACAGCCCCCTCTCGGACATTCGTGCTTATTGCCTTCTGGCCGGTGCCTTTCGACATAGAGATAGAATGTGTCGCCTTGGCATAACTATTGAGTTAGAGAAATATACTGAAAAGATTCCGATGAGTTCTCAAGCAGTTTCAACGGAGCACGCTAACGCTATAAAGGGGCACATGATCAAACAATCGTATCTGGACGCCTTCTATTTCGCAATGACGACGGGTTCGGTCTCTGCGGCTGCGCGGGCGCTTCGCGTATCACAGCCAACTGTCTCGCGATTGATCAGAGAGATGGAAGACGAGATCGGGTTGGAGTTGTTCAATAGAAGGCAGGGGCGTATCTTTCCGAACGCAAGAGCTACTGAGCTGCTGGAGATCGTAAAGCAGAAATACGCTGCACTGCAAAGCGTAGATGAAGCAGTGGCAAAATTATCTCGCAATCTTGAGCGCCCGCTAAGCATAGCCACCATTCCAGTGTTGTCCGCAACGGTATTACCCCAAGCATTGGCATGTCCAACGGCCCCCGCGAGAGAATACCACGTTCTTACTATCGAAAACCACGAGGTCTCCAAGTTCCTAGCAGAAAAGCCAGATTTTTTATGTGTCACATCGGACGTCGTTCGCGACCCGCTGCTGGAAACGCACATACTTTTAGAAGCTGAACTCGTCGTGGCGCTATCACGAAAACATCCGCTTGCGTCTCGGCCGTCTATCTCACTTTTTGACCTGCACGATGTTCCTCTCGCCAAAGGAGAGGGACCTGAGGGGGTATTCAATCAGATCGACGTGGCGCTTAAAAGGTGCGGCGCGAAACCGAACGTCAGGTATCGAAGTACAAGATCAGACTTCTTGTATCGTATCGTGGAGCAAACCGATTGTTGTGCGATTGTTGAACCATTCGGATATTTCAGCGCCAATCGAGATGCCGTAACCATACGCTCGATCAACGTAAAGTTGCCTATTGTATATCGTTGCTTTTCTGTCCCGAGATCAGACGACGCAGCAGATTTCAAGTCAATTCGCAACACCCTCCGCAAAACGTTTCAGACGATGTTTGCCGAGATAAAGCGCGCGTGTGCAACGTAAAAAATCCAATTTTAGAGGCAGAGCGGCGGCGCTAAGACGCCTTTAGAAGGGGCGAAACCAGACCTTATAGGCCAACTCAACTCTTTTCCGTCTGAATGTTGTATCCTATCTTTAACTTCCCGCTCTTTTGCTTGATACCTCTGACCTCCAACGAACCTATCGCGCCTGTTGAGCGGACATGCGTCCCCCCGCACGGTATCGGTCGATACAAAGATATCCGGCAGGCTCTGGCGGCATACGGATCTCCTTCAATCGCAACCGGCAAGTCATCGGAAATCGCCTGGTTCACCAACGCCGCTATTTCATCTCCATTTATGCTGAGATATTGACCACCCTCGATCTCGAATTCCACTCGACATTCCCCGGGCCAGTGATGCCCAGAGACCGCGCGAGTACCAGGACAATTCTCTTCGACTATTGCCGCCAAAAGATGTCCAGCAGTGTGAAGTCTGCTGTTCATAGAACGAAATTCAGCATCTACCGCAAATGAAAGGTCTTGCCCAATATCTACACCCTCGAGTGAGGTAACGAAATGATCGACCTCTCCTTTTTCAGCGTTCTTGACCTCAAGAATTTCAATTCCGCCAATGCGGCCGCGATCCGCAAGCTGCCCGCCACCCTGGACATGGAACCACGTCTCCGCAACTCGGATGATAGGGCGAGGTCCCATAATGATATCCGTAATTTTCATCATCCCGGTAAGTCGGGGATCTGACAGGTATGCTTTTTTTGTCATGTCAGTAGATTCGAGCTCTCTGTTTAAGCCAGTACGCTGCATTCGATTTCAACATTGAATACCATTCGTCACGACGCAATGGGACCGAATGTTGGAGATGGAGTATTCGTGGCAAAGATTTCACCATAGACACGATCGATCATGCCACAAAACCGGAATTGGATGCGTATAACCTCAGTATGACGACCTTTTCAAGACTCGACCGTAGCTTTTCAGAGAGTGCTGAGGAGCATGGGTACAAGTCCCAGTTTGAACCGCGATATCGCTTCGGCTAGTTAGCTATCTCGAGGTTGAGAAAAGACGTGCCGACAGTAAAAGATTGTCCCGTTAACGCAGCTCGCTCCCGGAACGATCTCGGCGCGCAGTTTCATCGAAACAGGAGCGGCTTTTCACAGAAGTTCGGCGTTGCTTTCCCCGGGACCTTGCTTACGCAGATGCTGAAGGCGGGAAGGTCTGGGACGATGTTACTGCCTGAACTGGATTGCACTCACATTATTGGAATTGCCGAGTAAGTCGCTCATCTTCGACTGCCCCCCAGATCGATTACTTTGTCAATCGCAACGATTGCTTTTTCAAGAACGTTTTCACCCAGCGAGGCATCCCGCCGAAAAAACGTTATGGGACGCCATGCCGGAGAAAGTAGCGGCGGATCTTGAATTGCTGTTACCCAATTTTGAATAAATTCAGTTATGGATATGACGAGCACCTTGCCCGTAGCAGCAAGGCGACAGATCAAATAGCTCCCAGCTCAGTCCTAAATGTTGTTAAAGGGTTCGCCCAGCTTTTCATTCCGTGTGTTGGGCGCCCATGCCCGTTCGACTTGTGATTTCTTCAACCTTGAAAAAAAAGGAAAGCGCGTTTTCTCATACTGAAACCGAAGAAGCTTCCCGTTGGTCGTCATAAGTTCGTTTTGCCAAGAAACCTCCCACCTAGCAACCGGGGAAGGTAGTACACCCTCGTGAAAAGCCGCCCACCAAAGCAGAAGTGAAACACAATAATACCCAAGGGCGAAAGGGAGGAGAAACGACAAGGAAGCAAACCCCAATACCATCAAGCTCAGCAAGAACGTTGTCAAAACCGGTCCAAACAGAACCCAGAGCGCTGCCGGCGACAACCACCTCATTCTCATTTCCTTTTTTAACTCGCTCCCACTCACAGAGATGATGAAGATTAAAGGCAAAAGCTCACCGTATTCTCTAGGTCTCCGCCCGGCCTTATGCTGCCACCATCTCGAAACGAATAACATGAACCTTTCAAATTTAACAATGTCCACCTCCAAACTGAAACGTTTGGAAGCAGTCACCACGTGACCTCGCACCCGGCTTTCTCCAGCCCATCACGTTGAAGGTCAAGATTCTGCTCGCTGGTCAAAACCCGCATATAACCAATCAGCATTGGCGCTCCCCCGATTCACATTAACTTAGACGGAAGGAGTTTATCGGCGATAGGTTTCTGCACGGGTATTTATGAAATTCGGCGGCTTTTCCAACGACTTTGCGATTGGCTCCACATCAACATATCAAACCGGGGTTTGTTGGAGAGGCCGGGACGACAGGAACCGACCCCCATTTCGGTCATTCGAGGCCCCGAGGATGCGCTCGAAAGCAGACCTCAACAGCGTTGACTGTTTACACTGCTCCATCCTTGTGTATAAACTTCAGTCATGAGCATGCAACGTAACATTGCCGTCAATAATAATGACCCCTTTCGGGGTCGTGGATGGCGTGCGCGCGTTATAGCGTAGCTTGTTGATCACCACAGCCCTGCCGGTTTCGGAAGGGCTGAAGGTGTTGGCTTCTCCGATCCTGCTTTCATCCCCGGAGAAAGTCATGTCCCCTTTTTCATCCTTAAGCCGATCTTTTATTGCCGAGCTGTCCCAGTGCATCGGGCATCGCGTAAAGCTGCAGGGGTTTGTCGAAGCCATTCGCAATCAGAAGCGTATGCGCTTCATCGTCCTGCGTGACCCGACCGGCAAGGTTCAACTCACTCAAAGCAAAGACAATACAGCCCTCACCGGCGCTCTCGACGCACTGACGCCTGAAAGCGCGGTGATCGTCATCGGCACTGTCGTGGCTGCTCCTTCCGTCAAGCTAGGCGGTCTCGAAATCTTGATCGAAAGCGTCGAGATCTGCGGATTGGCCGATCCCCAACTACCCATCGCGTATGATTCCGGCCCGGACAAATGGATGGACCACCGCCAGGTCAGCCTGCGCTATCCTGGACAACAATTGGTCTTTGCCGTGCAGACGACGCTGGAAGCGGCAATGCGGGCCTTTTGGCAGCAGAACGGCTTTTGCGAAATTCATTCGCCCAAACTTATGGGAACAGCCAGCGAATCCGGCGCTGAAGTGTTTGCTGTCAAATATTTTGACACCAAAGCTTTCCTGGCTCAGTCGCCACAATTTTACAAGCAGATGGCAATCGCCGGTGGCATGGAAAGGGTGTTCGAGATCGGCCCGGTGTTTCGCGCTGAGCCGTCGTTCACCTCGCGGCACGAAACCGAGTTCACCTCCATCGACATGGAGATGGGCTGGATCGAAGACCATCACGAATTGATGGCGTTTGAAGAACGCTGGCTTGCCCATGCCATAGGCACCGTGGTCGAGGTTCATGGCCCCCAGATCGAGGCACTTTACGGCGTCAGCATCACTCCGCCGTCGTTACCGTTTCCCAAGGCTACCTTTTCCGAAGCACTCGCCATTCTTGCTCGGCTCGGCCATGTCCCAGCCCGCCACGATGATCTCGATGCCGAAGGCGAGCGCCTGCTATGCGAACACATAGCTGCCGAAACAGACCATGAGTTCGTCTTCATTACTGACTATCCCGCCAGTGGTCGCGCCTTCTACCATATGCGCCACGAGGATCGTCCCGACCTTACCAAAGGTTTCGACCTGCTCTGGCGCGGGCTGGAGATCACGACTGGGGCGCAACGCGAGCACCGCCATAATCGTCTGGTGGCTCAGGCGCAGGAAAGCGGAATGCGGCTCGACAGCCTGTCCGACTACCTCGATTTCTTCTGCTTCGGCTGCCCCCCGCATGGTGGCATGGGCGTAGGACTTGGCCGCATCCTGATGCTCCTGCTCAACGCTGCGAGTATCAGGGAGGTTACGCTGTTGAGCCGCACACCCAAGCGACTGCGCCCTTAACAGAGTAAATGCAGTGGTCGGCGTGCCTCGATCAGCACGCCGACTTTGGTTTTCGAATGGCCGTCAGCTGAAACCGGACGTCTGAATAGCCCCGAGATTTGTAGACGCCTTCTTTCCTAATTTTGAGGCAAGAAGAGCATCATGAGCAAATCGAATTTCAGCGAAGAGTTTAAGCGTGACGCAGTGCGTCAGATCACGGAGCGAGGCTATCCGGTTGCGGAGGTTTCGCAGCGGCTGGGGGTGAGCCAGCATTCTTTGTACGAGTGGAAAAAGAAGTTTGCGGCCTCGAACGCCAAGGGCAACGACGAAGCCGAAGAGATCAGACGGCTGAAGAGGGAATTGGCTCGCGTTATCGAGGAGCGAGACATCCTAAAAAAAGCGGCCGCGTATTTCGCCAGGGATGCAAAGTGAAATACGCATTCATTGCCCTGCATCGCTTGCAGTTCTCTGTGCGGACGATGTGCCGCCTTTTGCGGGTTCATCCGAGTGGATTTTACACATGGCTGAATAACCCGCTGAGCAGACGAGCCAGCGAGGACAAGCGACAGACCGATCTGCTCCTGAAGGCGTGGGAAGAGAGCGGCAAGGTTTACGGTTATCGCAAGCTGCACGACGACCTTCTCGATCAGGGAGAGGTCTGCTGCCCGAACCGGGTTGCGCGTCTGACCCGGCTCGCTGGGATAAAGGCGCAGATTGGCTACAAACGCCGCCCCGGCATCTACGGCGGCAAGCCTTCCGTCGTCGTCGATAACTCGCTCGACCGGCAGTTTGATGTAGCGGCTCCGGACACGGCGTGGGTCACGGACATCACCTATATCCGGACCTGCGAGGGCTTTGCGTATCTGGCCGTCGTCATCGATCTCTATTCCCGCCGGGTGATCGGCTGGGCAATGCAGAACCGCCAAACCACCGACGTCGTGTTGCAGGCTCTGCTCATTGCTGTGTGGAGGCGCAAGCCGAAGAACAAGGTGCTGATTCATTCGGATCAGGGTTCGCAGTTCACCAGCATGGACTGGGCCTCGTTCCTCAAGAACCACAATCTGGTTCACTCGATGAGCCGACGCGGCAACTGCCATGACAACGCAGTGGCCGAGAGCTTCTTCAACCTTCTGAAGCGAGAGCGGATATGCCGCAAGGTTTACCGTTCACGCGATGAAGCTCGCCAGGACGTGTTCGATTACATCGAGATGTTCTACAACCCGAAACGCAAACACGTCAGAAACGGAATGCTGTCTCCGGTCGAGTTCGAGAAGCAGAAGAAAATTTAACCCGAGGGGTGTCTACCAAACTCGGGGCTATTCAGTCTGTATAGCTCGCATGCGCCATGAAAGCCGCCATTCCGCTTTCCATCACCCCAATGCGGTCTGCCGTCTCGGCGGCCCCGCCTGTCTTACCGCGGGCGGCTTGTGTAGGTTTTCTGCTCCGCTGCTACTCAACCCCATAATGGCCGGGCTCGCGGCCTGCGTACGAGAACTTGGTGCTACAATTATTTTATTTAATAAATTAACTCTTGACCAATAGTCACCATTGTGATTGTTGTGGCCCGTCGGATGGGAACTGACGGAGGAGATCAGCTATGATATTTTTGAACGGCCGGACGCACATGTCACGGCGCAATTTTCTTGCAACAACGGGTTCAATCTTGGCTGCGACGGCGCTCACTACGCCAGCTATCGCACAGACCAGACAATTGACGATCATATCCAATCGCGGAAATGCCGATCAGCGCAAGGCACTAGAGACCATTGCGTCAGCCTTCGGCAAAGAGGCAGGCGTGACAGTGTCCGTGAACAACATGGACCATGAGGCGCACAAGACCGCTATCCGCAACTACCTTGTCACCAGCCCACCTGACATCTGCTTCTGGTTTTCCGGCAGTCGCATGCGATCCTTCGTTGATCGCGGCCTTTTCGACGATATCTCCGATCTCGTCGTCCGAGAGAATTATGCCGATGTGATCGCCCACACTCTTGGCTCGGTGACCGTTGGCGGAAAGCAATACGGTCTGCCCACCGGCGGCATTTTGTGGGGGCTTTTCTACCGGCAGGACACATTCGATCAACATGGCCTCACGCCGCCCAAGACATTCGACGATTTCTTCACGCTCGCGCAGAAATCAAGGGCTGGAGGGATCGTCCCGATGAGTATCGGTACAAAAGACCAGTGGCCCTGCGGCGGATGGTTCGACCACATGAATCTGCGCATAAACGGCTTGCAGCATCATATGGATTTGATGGCCGGCAAGATCAAATACACGGACGGCTCCCTGAAGGATGTTTTTGATCGCTGGGAAGCGTTGATCAAGGCCGATTTCTTCACTCCCAACAGTACATCCTTCGCATGGGATCCAGCGGCCGCGGCGCTGGTCCAGAAAAAGGCTGCCATGATGGATCTCGGCAACTTCATCAAATACGCGTTCCCGGCAGAAGACCTGTCGCAAGTCCGCTTCCTGCCGTTTCCCGAAATCAAATCCGGACTGGAGCAGTACGAGGATTTCTCGGTTGATTCCATTCATATTCCGTCCGGTGCCAAAAACAAGGACGTCGGGCGTGAGTTTCTGGCCTATTTCTACAAGCCTGAAAACCTTTCTACTTATCTTGCTCCCGAGGGAAATGTTCCAGCGCGCAGCGATTGCCCGATCGGCAACGATCCAATCCTGAAGATGGCAGTCGATGCCATGAAAACGGTTAAAGGCACCGCGCAATATTATGACCGTGACAGCGATCCCGATCTGGCGCAGGCCGGCTTGAAGGGCTTTCAGGAATTTATGGTCAGACCGGAACGTCGCGACAATATCCTCGCCCAGATAGAGCGAGCGCGCGCGCGCATTCACGGCTGATCAGAACATTTACTGACGGGCGCGATGCGCCTATTGAAACCTCAAGGATATTTCCATGAACATATGGTGGTGCCGGCATCGTAACTGGCTGACGCCGGCACTGCTTCTGGCGCCCGGCCTGATCCTCTTCTTCGTCATCATTATCGCATCCTCGTTCGAAACATTCTGGATATCTTTCTTCGAGTGGGACGGCATGGGTCCGAGGACGTGGGTAGGTCTTGCAAATTATGCGGAACTGATCGACGATCCACAATTCTATACATCGTTGAAAAACAACGTGATATGGCTTGCCATGTTCCTCTTGGCGCCACCTGCTGGCCTAGCTATCGCATTGCTTGTAAACCAGAAAATCGCCGGCATGCGTTTCTTCAAGTCAATGTTTTTCATGCCGCTCGTTCTCGCAGCGGTCACCGTTGGCGTAATCTTCAACTGGTTTTATGATCCGACCTTCGGGCTGTTGGCCATCCTTTATCAGGCCTTGGGGTTGCAACCCCCTGCCCTGCTTTCGGATGAAAATCTGGTTACGTTTGCCGTCATAGGCGCAGCGCTTTGGCCACAGATCGCTTTTTGTATGGTCTTGTTTCTTGCGGGCCTTAACAATCTCGATGAAGAACTGATCGGGGCCGGTCGGGTGGACGGTGCGCGAGGCTGGAACATGCTGAGACATGTCGTTCTGCCTCAGCTCACGCAAGTTGCATTCATCGCCGTCGCTATTACGCTTGTTGGCGCGCTGAGATCCTTCGATATCATTTCCGTTATGACCGCCGGTGGCCCTTTTGGCTCATCGACCGTACTAGCCTACCAAATGTACGAACAATCGATCTTCTCCTATCGCTTCGGTTATGGCGCCGCCATAGCCACGGTTCTTTTCCTCATCATGGCGGTGTTTATCGCCTGGTATCTGCGCGGCCTCATCAAGGCCGAGAAAGGGGCGTAACCCATGTACCCCCGTCCTATCCCTGAGACGAGACCGCTAGCACGCCTTGCCTATATGGCAATGGTTTTCCTTATCCTGCTGCTGTGGCTCCTACCTCTCTTTGCGATCATCATGACATCCTTTCGCTCTTTCGATGACGTCATGGCGGGCAACTATTGGGGTTGGCCAACCCAGTTCAATCTCGTGGAGAACTATGTTGCAGTCTTCCAACAAACGAAGATGACGCAATATTTCATCAACAGCCTCATCATCACGGTTCCGTCCGTTGTCGCAATCCTGGTGCTTTCGACCATGACCGGTTTCGTTTTATCGCGTTACCGCTTCCCAGGCTCGATGGCGATATTTGTTCTGTTTGTGGGAGGAAACTTCTTACCTCAACAGATCATGATGCTCCCGATCCGGGACCTGATGGTCTCAACGGGCTTATACGACACATTTTTTGCCCTGATTGCTTTTCACGTCGCGTTTCAAACAGGATTTGCAACGCTGTTCATGCGCAACTTCATCGCAGCTCTTCCAACCGAGCTGTTTCAAGCGGCCCGCGCTGAAGGCGCTTCTCCCTGGCAAGTTCTCATCCATATTGTTGTACCACTCGTCAGGCCGGCATTAGCGGCTCTTGCCATTCTGGTCTTTACGTTCGTCTGGAATGATTACTTCTGGGCCATCGTGTTGACGCAGAGTGATGCGGTGAAGCCCGTGACTGCCGGCCTCTCCAACCTTAAGGGAGAGTGGGTATCCCAGTGGAACATTGTCTCCGCCGCCACGATTTTCGTCGCAATACCACCGGTAGCGATGTTCTTCCTGATGCAGAAACATTTCGTCTCAGGCCTTACCATGGGAGCCGTCAAGGGATGATCACCCACTTTCGAACTGGCTTCAATTTCAAACTACCGGGGGCTGGCACATGAGCAGCGTCATACTCGAAAACATCGAAAAGCATTATACCGGCTTCCACGCTCTGAAGGGCATCAATCTATCCATCGACAAAGGCGAATTCATCGTCATGGTCGGACCTTCGGGTTGCGGAAAGTCCACTCTTCTTAAGACCATCGCTGGGCTGGAAACCGTAACGAGCGGGAAGCTGATGATTAGCGGCCGCGACGTAACAGGAGAGGAACCCGGCAATCGCGGCATTGCGATGGTCTTTCAATCCTATGCCCTTTATCCGCATATGACCGTTGCGGAAAACATGGGTTTCGGGTTGCGCATGGCAAAGCGGCCGAAGACGGAGATCGATACAGCAGTACGCCGTGCCGCCGAAATTCTGCGCATTACCGAACAACTCGATAAATTGCCAAAACAACTCTCCGGAGGTCAACGTCAACGTGTCGCTATCGGTCGGGCAATCACACGCTCGCCGGAAGTTTTCCTGTTTGACGAACCACTTTCCAACCTCGATGCCGCGTTACGCACTCAAATGCGCGTCGAGCTTTCGACGCTCCATGCCCGACTAGGTTCAACAATGATCTATGTCACGCACGACCAAGTCGAGGCGATGACCATGGCGACACGGATTGTCGTGTTGAACAAAGGACGTATCGAACAGGTAGGGTCTCCGCTCGAGCTCTATACCAACCCGAAAAACATCTTTGTTGCGGGCTTTCTCGGAGCGCCTCGAATGAATTTCTTCCAGGGCAAGATCACGGCGACCCTTGCCGACACTGTCACCTTGAGCGTAGACGGCCTGCCGCAATTGACGCTTGACGGGGTTATAACGGACGGACTGGAGGTAGGTGACGTAGCTACCCTCGGGATAAGGCCCGAGCGTCTCGTCCACAACCAAGTATCCAGCATCTCTTTCGATGCGCGAGTGAGACTTGTCGAGCATCTCGGTCGAGAGACGGTCCTTTATGCCGATGCAACTCCTCTGAAGACAACCGGATCGGATACGGGCACTCAAAATGTGACGGTTCAAATGGCCGGCATCGAACCCCTTCGTACCGATGAAACCGTTCGCATCGGTTTCGCCCTCGCAGACACTTATCTTTTCGGGCCCGACGGCCGCACACTTACTCCTCCCAAGCCTTTGAAGGCGAACTGACGTAATCGGAGATTTTCAAGACATGAAACGAAAACCATCAGCGCCACTTTCCGCGTGGCGGCCGATCAATCTCGACGATTTTCTTCTTGGAGTTCCGCACTATCCTGAACATGTGGACGAGGCCTATTGGCAGCGGGATGCCGAGCGCATGAAAGCGGCGGGGTTCAATGTGGCGCGGATGGGCGAATTTGCCTGGCACATATGGGAACCGTTCGAAGGGAAATTCGATTTCGACCTATTCGATCGCGCGATCGATGTTCTCGGCAAGGTCGGCATCAAAACCATTCTCTGCACCCCAACGGCCACCCCCCCTCGCTGGCTGACGATGAACTACCCCGAAGTGTTGCGTGTCGATCGCAATGGCCGGCGTGCAAGCCACGGCTCTCGCCAGCATGGCGACACGACAAGCCCCGTCCTGCGGCACCACAGTCGCCGTATCACCGAGGCGATGGCCCACCATTATAAGGACAATCCTCATGTGGTCGGTTGGCAAACGGACAATGAGCTCAACACCACCGTATCGGAGAGCTACTCGGATTCTGCAGCGCTAGCTTTCCGCAACTATTTGAGGCACCAATACCGATCAATCGGCGACCTAAATTTTGCCTGGGGCGGCAACTTTTGGGCTACGGCCTATGACAATTTCGATCAGATTGTCCTACCCTTGCCGATGGCTCCATCTTATCTGAGCCCTGGCCACGTGCAGGACTATCACCGCTTCCTTGCGTCGGCGACCGCGGCTTTCCAACACGATCAGATCGAAATCCTGCGCGCGGAAAATTCCAACTGGTTTATCTTTCACAATCTAGGGAATCTGCAAGATATCGATTTTCGCGGAAAATTCGGCCAGGATCTCGATTTTATCGGCTTTGATATCTATCCGATGCTGTACGACGAATTCCGGCGTACCAATGGGCATGCCGCAACACAGGCGCTGCAACTGGATGTCTGCCGCAGCCACAGTGGGAACTTCGTGGTGCCTGAACAGGCATCGGGGCTCGGCAGCCAGCCTTCGTTCACCACTATGAATCCCGAGCCCGGCGAAATGCGCCGCATGGCTTTGTCTTCCGTTGCACGCGGCGCCGACGGCCTGATGTTCTTTCGCTGGCGACCAGCCCATTTCGGCGCGGAAATCTACTGGATGGGCCTCGTTGATCATGATGATGTACCACGCCGACGCTTTGAAGAGGCAAAGCTGTTTGCCGCCGATATTCATAAGATTAAGGACAAGCTGCTTGGCACATCGGTGCATATCGATGTCGGCATAGCAGGGGCTGATTTCGACAATCAGGAGGCTCACCGGACTTACCCGATCGGCTTACCCTCTCCGCAAGACGATGCAACCGTCCTGCACCATCACTGCTACATAAAAGGGATCGCCTGCGGTTTTGTCCACCCAGAAGATGACCTATCGCGATTGAAGGTGTTTTATGTCCCTCATTGGGTAATGTGGCAACCCGAATGGACGCCGCGGCTGGAAGCTTTTGTGCAAGCAGGCGGCACATTGATTGTGGGTGCCATGACCGGCACGCGTGACGTCAACAATCATATCATCCGGGAGCAGGCGCCTGGGGGAGCTTTGGCGAGGCTTTGCGGCGTCAAGGTCGTGGAGTTTGGGCGATTGACTGCAAAAAACGGTAGCGGTCTGTTCCAACGGAACGGCATCGAGGCAGGGCTCTATCTTCCCCCCGAAGTACCTGCCTCCTCATCTGCGGAACGGAAATATACGCTCGACTTTAACGGCCATATCCTGGAGGCCGAGCATCTCTATGAACAGATAGAAATCACAGAGGGTGTTGAGGTCCTTGCGCGCTGGTCGAACCGATTCCTGGCCGGCGAACCTGCCATCACACGCCGTCGTGTGGGCCAAGGCCAGGTCGTTTACGTAGCAACCTATTTGACGCAGGAGTTGGTCGAACAGTTGGAGCAGCAGGTACTCGTTCAGGCTGGCGCAATACCACTTGTGCCCGTATTGCCGGAGGGCGTCGAGGTCGCCCTTCGCACATCGGAGCAAAATCGACTGCTTTTCGTGATCAACACGCTGGAAACGGAGGCAACCATTACAGGGCTACCGGGCGGAGAAGATCTTCTGACAGCTGGAGCAGTCTCCGGAACTTACAGGCTCGACCCCTATGGCTGCCTGGTTATCGCCCTCGACTGACGACCCACGGATCAGGAACCATAAACTCCCCGAAGACCAACTGGCGATGAAGATATCCATCTTCATCGCCTCTTTTTATTCCTGGAGCGCCTGTGTCGTGCCGCCTGCTTCAAAATTGAAAAGCGCCTGTGTTGCAAGCGCCGCGGCGCCCGAGCTCCAGAAGTTATCCCGCTCGTCGGGAACGATGGCAGGTGCGCGCCCCTCATAACATCGTTCGCTCAGGCTCTTGCGCATCGGGTCGAACAGCAGGTCGCCGAAAGCGACAGCTTCGGCGCCAACGACGATAATCTCGGGATCGACAATATTAACAACATCTGCCAGATGCCAGCCAATCGCCTCGCCGGCAGACTGGAGAATTTTCCGGGCCACGGCATCGCCCTGGAGCGCCGCCTCCTTCATCGCATAGCGATCAGCGCGAGAATCGAGATTTCTCTCTTTTCTCCATAGTTCAACGATCGCCGGCTCCGAATAAAATGCTTGCAGGCATCCCTTCCGCCCACACTCGCATAAAGGGCCGGTCGGATCGTGAACAATGTGGCCGAGCTTGCCTGCCCGACCGAAGGCTCCGCGCTGGACGACGCCGTTGCTGACGGTGGCGCAACCGATACCGACGCCGAGGGCAAGTGCCGTGAACACCTTGTGGTGCCGACCCAGACCGAACAGGTGCTGCGCCAGCGCGAAGGCCAGAGTATCATCCTCCATCCAGACCGGAGCATCCACACGCTGCTGTAAAAGCTTCCCTAAAGGCACGTTATCCCAGAGAAAACGGTGGCTTTGAACACAGATGCCCTGCTCAGTGTCAATTGTCGCTGGCATAGAAAAACCAATCCCTATGAGCCTGCCTTCAGTTTCCGGCACCATACGCTGAAGCATCGAAACCGCACGCTCGGCGGCGTCTAGAACGGCCTCTGGTGCCGAAGACTTGCAGTTGACCGTTAATGTGGAAAGAACGGCCGTCGAGAGGTCAGTCAATACACATTCCAGGCTTCCGACATTCATCTTGATACCAATGGCAAAATGGCTTGAATAGTTGATTTCGAGAGGGATGGGCCGCCGTCCCGTTGTTCCGCGCTGCGTTTCCCCTTCGATGAGATAGCCCTCGGCAATCAAATCAGACACCACAAATGTGACAGCCGCCGGGCTTAAGCCAGTGACGGAAGCAATATCCGCGCGACTCGCTGGCCCCTCGCGACGCAGTAAGTTGAGGATCAGACGCCGATTGAGCGCACGTGTCGTTCGCTGATCTATTTTCAAGGACGGGCCAACTCCCTAATCACCGATGATTGTCACCGACGGAACGTCGAATACACTTTTTCAGAGTTATCACATCAGGAAGGGAAATGACGCGAAATCTACATCGTTTTGTGGGAAGCGAGAGTAGGGGTCGCACGCCTTCCGTCCGATAATTACGCGATTGGGACCTATTGAATTCTGCATCACAGCTACTATCACTACTGGCATGTGCAACCGGGCCGAACACCCGTTTTCCTGAGCCAGATATTGACAGAGTGCTGTAAATAACAACACCTGCTGCCTCTACAGACAACCGACTTTTCTACCGGAGCCCCATGAAGCCTGAAAAGAAAACCTTCGTTGTCGAGGTCAAAAAACGGCGCCGTCTGCCTCGCAAAGAGCACTCCATCTGGAACCGAATTGACATGAAAGCTGCAAATGGCCAGATTCGCGCTGAGTGGGTCCTCGGTACAAAGGACTCGGTATCGCATGAATCTGTAACAGATAATAACCTCATAGCGGATATCAGTATGAACCGCACCGGCTTTGCGGGAGGCTCCAACTTCTGAGAGAGTGGAGCCGATATGAGCAAGACAACGAACAAGTTTTCACCTGAAGTCCGCCAACGCGCAATCCGTATGGTGCTGGATCACGAGGCAGAGCACCCGTCGCGGTGGGCAGCCGTTTCATCTATTGCGGGCAAGATCGGTTGCTCGCCAGCCACTCTGCATGAATGGGTGAAGAAGGCCGAGGTCGACAGCGGCAAACGAGCAGGCTTGCCGAGCGACGCAGCCGAGAAGATGAAGGCTCTTGAGCGGGAGAACCGCGAGCTTCGTCAGGCCAACGAGATTTTGCGCAAGGCGTCTGCTTATTTTGCGATGGCGGAGCTCGACCGCCCCTTCAAACGATGATCTCGTTCATCGACGAACACCGTAGCGTCTTCGGGGTCGAGCCGATCTGCAGGCTTTTGCCGATTGCCCCATCAACCTATTACGAGAACGTCGCAAAGCGCTTGGATGTGGATCGCCTGTCGATGCGCGCCCGCAGCGATATCGGCCTGAGGATCGAGATACGCCGGGTGTTCAATGAGAACTTCCAGGTCTATGGTGGAGTGCTCCCCGTTTCAGCGGACAGATCGGCTAGTTTGATTTAGCCCTGATGAACTGCCGAGGGGAAGCCATCTTGAGGGCGGAATGGGGATGGATTTCGTTGTAGTCCTCGATCCATCCGTCGATAAGTCGGAGCGCCGTTGCGGCGTCCGGTAGGGCCGAGATGCGGATGTAATCCCGTTTCAGAGTTTTCACGAATGCCTCGGACATGCCGTTCGACTGGGGGCTTGCGACAGGGGTGAAGCAGGGTGTCAGATTGAGCGCCTGGGCAAACAGCCTGGTCTCCCTTGCCGTATAATACGCCGCCTCGCTGATCAAAACTCATTCGCCCATTCTCTTCGTCCGATGGACATGATGCGCCAAGGCTGGCTTTCGAGCTTTCGCCATGCA
>NZ_JBJDMY010000038.1:0-17836 GCF_044900305.1 Agrobacterium sp. NPDC089420
CTATTCCGCCCCTCCCTTCCATGGTTGCGGCACGCGCCTGACGCCTCATCCTTGCCCATTGGGCTGGCATTGCCACCAGATTAGCCCCGCTTACCAGACCTCACTGTTCCGTCTCAAAAAACGCGCGACTCAAGCAATTGAAACCAATAATGGAAAAACGCAAATGAAAACTAACTCGCACTTCGTTTTCATTACCATGCATTAACCATAGGACTTATCACCCTACAGGCTCTGCCGGCAGATTTCATCACGAATCTCTTGGTGCTTTCGGAAACATCGTTAATGTAACGTCAGACCGTCTTTTCCGCAAGCATTGACGATTTTCCAGCCTCTGCCTCTACGCTGGCGCCATTTTATCCCTGTGCCCCCGCAACTGCGCCAGAAGCATGGTCTGTACATCAAAACCGCCGTTCCTGGCCTTACCGGTCAGATTGCGCAGATATCCGCCGAGCGAGCTTATCTGATCCGCCTTTTGCAACAGGCAGGCAAGAATGGCCGCGGTTCCTTCACGACCGAATGTGATGAGCGCATCCTGATAGGCCGATTGGCTAATGTTGAACATGGTTTTGACGACGGATGTTGCCACTTCGAGATCCCGCCAGCCTGTGACTGCTCCTCCTGGGGCATAGAGCGAGATATCCGGGCAAGCTTTCAAAACCAGAACAATATCAGGAACAAAAAATTGCTTATGAAGAACGGGTTTTGGCGGTGGCGGTTGAACTGCAGTCCTGGTGGCTGGCACATATGCCGGTTTGGCTGGAGCGGTAACAGCTGGTGCAACGGTTGCGGCATCACGCAAATCGTGCGGTTCAGATATGGATTCGGATTCTGAATTCTTTATGAGGCGCTCATTCTGGCAGTCATTGCCGCTCAAATTTTCCGATTTTTCAAGATTTTCCAGATAGTTGGTCACTTCCGCACGCAGCGTGGCCAAAAAGCCGGCGATTTCTTTCAATTCCGCGGGCTTTGAATTGCGGCCGAGAGAACGCACGGTCGCTGCATAGCGGGCCTGAAATGCGTCGAAAGTTTCGATCTGGCCATTGGCCGCAATCATCTCGCAGAGCTTCTGGATATCGCGCCGGCAAAGGCTGATATTTTCGCGAAGCCGTTGCAGATCGAGACGCTCGCGAAGAATCCGTTCGGCGATGTCTTCGATTTCGGCTTTGCGGGCAAGCAGCGGCGCCAGCGAAAAACCGTAAGCTTCGCTGATTTCTCCGCCTTTGTGTTTGCGGGCGTAACGTTTTCCGTTCGGGCTGTCTTTGCGAATGATGAGACCGGCTTCGACGAGAGCCGAAAGGTGCCGCCGCAAAGTCTGCTCGGCCATGCCATGGGCTCTGAGCGACAATTGTGTATTCGAAGGAAAAACGACCAGTCCGGCTTCGCTGGAAAGTTCGTTCTTGGGATAAAAGCTCAATAGTGCGTTCAAGACCGCAAGGGAACGATCGGTCACGCCGAGCATTGGCCTGGCCTCACAGACCGAACGATAAAGTTTCCATTTGTCGACCGCTTCGGCTTTCTTGCTTTTTTGTGCGGCAAACTGGGTTGCGAGAACGCCAAACGACATCGCTCGCCGCCCAAAAGGCGTCGTTACATATGTGCTGTCCATGTCTTTCACCTTTCACAAGGCAAAAGAAAATCGCTCACCGAAAAATTCGATGCCAAGACTCTTGACTATGATTCGCGGAAATGAGATTCTTCGGGTGCTTAAATCAAAGAAAGGCTTCCGCGCGGCAACGTTCGGGGGCTTTTTTCTTTTGTGATGCGTCTCCTGTTAGTCGTTCGTGTTAGAAATCACTGTTTGGACCGGTATTCGGCAAACAGCGCCGGAAGATGTTCGAGAACGAAATCGGCAAATTCCGGGGCTTCGTTCTTATCGATCGAGATATCCAGTTTGCGGTCGCTCTCGACGACCTTCGCCAGCCGGCCACCGGTTTCGGATGACCAGACGCCGGTTTTTTTCGCCTGCGCCTTGGGCTTTAGAAAATCGAGAAGTGACTTGAAGCGTTCTTCGGATGGAAGTGCTGCAACGGAAGGCTCCTTCACATAGGCACGGGCGGCTTCCTTGACCTGCGATGAGGACAGTTGGTCGGCAAGGTCCATCCAGTTGCGGCGACCGACACTTGGCGCCGGGCCGATAAGATCGACGAGATCCTCCGGAATACGCCCGACGACCGACAGCATGTTGGAGAGATCGCCCTTGTGTAGCGACATCGCCGCCATGATCGTGTCCCGCGCAAACCGCATTTGCAGTTTCTGGGCAAAGCGCGCCTTTTCAATATAGGTGAGGTCCCGCCGCTCGTTGTTTTCCTGCCCCTGGGCGACAACCAGCTGTTCGTCGCTGAGATCGCGTACCACGGCCTTGACCGGAATACCGAGGCTTGAAACGGCACGCAGACGGCGATGGCCGAAGGCGACCTGATAACGGCCGGGGAAATCGGGATGCGGGCGCACCAGAATAGGAACCTGCTGCCCCTGTTCACGAATGGCCTCAACCAGGCCTGCATCCGCCTCTTCCGAGGCCGGCATGCGATCCGGTATGAAGGACGGGTCGATATCGGCCGGATTGAGCGAAACGATCGTCAGGCCCTCTGCAAGCCGCTTTTCGATCTCTTCGGCGCGTTTGGCCCGTTCGGATACCTCATTCAGCGATTGACCAATCATGCCTACCGGTGAATTCAGGACGTCCGTGACCAACTCAGGAGAACCTAGAATTGGTCGGATGCGTGGGCGCGAGCGCTCGGGAGCAGCGTCGTTGCCGTCGCCGGCCGGTGTGCCGAGATTCGCGAATATCTGTTTCCTGCTCATGCTGCCCTACCCCACGCTTTTTTAATCAGTCCTTCGATTTCAGCATTTACATTGTTCATGGCTTCCAGAGCGCGGTCATAGGTCGAGCGCGTGAACTGGGTTCTTTCCACTTCGAAAAGCGTCTGATTGGTCAGTCCCGCATCCGAAACGGCCGTGCTTTTCAGCATGGGGTGGTTGAGGACGTTTTCACCGAAGATGGAGCGCAGAAAGGCGACCATCTGGTTTTGCGGCCCATCGCTAGGTTCGAAGCGGGTGATCAGATAACGCATCCAGTTATAATCGGACCGTGCGCCGGCCCTGCCGATTTCGGCCAGAAGATCACCGGTCATGGCGAGAAACTGGTTCATGGACATCACATCCAGCATCTGCGGATGAACGGTGACGAGAACGGAGGTTGCCGCCGTTAGCGCAGAAAGGGTCAGATAACCCAGTTGCGGCGGGCAATCGATGACCACGACATCGTAGAAATTTTGCGCCTGGGCGATTGCCTGGCCGATGCGGGCGAAAAACAGCGTATCACCGGGTGCGCGGCGCATCAATGCGCGGGGCGTGTCGTGTTCGAACTCCATAAGCTCCAGATTGCCCGGCACGATGTGAAGATCGGGAATATAGGTGCCACGGACGATTTCAGCGATGGGTCGGCGTTCATCGTCGTAGCGGATAGCGCCGTACAGCGTTTCGTTGGGACCGACATCGATTTCCGGCTGGTGGCCGAACAGCGCGGACAGGCTGGCTTGCGGATCGAGATCGATGGCGAGAACCCGGTAACCGCGCAGCGCGAGATATTGCGCCAGATGAGCCGATGTCGTGGTCTTTCCCGAGCCGCCCTTGAAATTCATGACCGCGATTACTTGCAGTTCCTCGCCGTCGCGGCGATGCGGCAGGTAGCGGCGTGTGCCGCGCGCACCCTGATCGAGCAGCTTTCTGATCTCGTGCATATCCTCGACCGAATAGGAACGGCGGCCGGAAGCCTGCGCCGCGTCGAGCTCCGGACGCTCCGCTGCGATCTGGCGAAGATAGGCCTCACCGATGCCGATCAGCCGCGCCGTCTCGGCGGGTGAAAAATTGCGCATGCTCTTTTCGGTATGCGGGGAAAATGTATTTGCATTATGCGCTTGCAATTGGGCCGCCAAAGCAGCCGAATGCTGTTGTATAAGACTCGTCAGGTCTGGTGCTCCTGCAGCACGTCTTAAGTCGGCACTTTGTATCATCGGTCTTCTTTCGCTCGAAATTGCAGTAGCGTTTTTTTTCGAAAAAGGCGGTTTTTTCCGCAACTGAGATATAAGCGCCGATTCTCTTTTTGGCGCAATAGGCTTTTTTCCCGGATGCGAAAGTGCCGCTAAAGCATTGTGGAAGAATCAGATTTGGTTTTTGTGACAGTCTGGCGGTTAGCCGCGGCAAACTTTTCCTTTTTGTCGGGTGGCGTACCCGTCGATGCTGTTTCTCGAGCCGAAATATTCGCAGAGATTGGAGTTAGCCGCGGCTAACTTCGAGCGTGTGTCCGTTCTGCCCACATGCGTCGACGGACGGAAAGTGAAGGGTGGACTTTCGCAGCTGTTTAATCTCTACTCGTTGACTAGGGTATCCGTAAGCCGGAGCCCATCACCTGGCTGTTGATGCTGTCGCAGGTTGGAGGAATGGATGTCCTATGATGTCGCTCTCGTCGGGTCGGGTTTTTCGGCCATCTGTATCGCCGCCCATCTTCTGTCGTTTCTTCCACCGGAAGCGTCGATCGCTATTGTCGGCGACGAGTCCGATTTCGGGCGCGGCACTGCCTATCGTACGGAGTTGCCCTATCACCGGCTGAATGTTCCGGCCGGGCGTATGAGTGTCTTTCCGGACCGGCCTGATGACTTTCTCAACTGGTTGAAGGAGAACGGTCTGGGAGACGATCCCTTGTTGTTTGCCTCGCGCGGGGATTATGGTCTTTATCTGCGGGATCGCCTGGCAAGCCTGCTCAGAAGCCGGGAGCAGCGGGCGAGGGTGGACTTCATTCGGGCGAAGGCGTCCGCCTGCCGGCCGGATCCGGATGGCGGCTATTCGTTTGTCCTGGAGAATGGTGAGAAACTTCGGTCACGGCAGGTCGTCTTGTGTCTGGGGGTTGGCGCGGCAAGTTTGCCGGTGCAAACCGCCGCGAAACCTCAAGAGGGATCGCAGCGCCTTATTGGCCACTGTTGGCAGCCGGGGTGGTTGTCGAGGGTGAAGGCCGGGGATCGTGTTTGTATCCTGGGTTCAGGCCTGACGATGATCGATCAGGTTTTGACCCTGCGGGGAAAAGGCCACCGAGGCCCCATTCATGTTCTCTCCCGTCGCGGCCTGGTGCCGCATCCGCATGTCAGCCCACCTCTGCCGCCGGTCGATCCGCAGCTGCCTGAAGGGTCGATGCAGATCAGCCGGCTGTTGCAATCTCTGCGCCGACAGGTGGCTGATGGGACGCCATGGCGAACGGTGATGGATGGATTGCGGCCGAAGACGCAAATGCTTTGGCAAAGCCTTACCCCGGCGCAGCGCAGCAGGTTTCTTCGGCATGCCTTGCCATGGTGGAATATTCATCGGCACCGGATCGCGCCCGAAGTGCATGCGGCGTTTGAAAGGCTGCTGGCGGACGGTGTACTGCAGATCCATGCGGGTTATCTTCGTTCCATCGAGGAGCGGCAGGATGGGGTCGCCGTTCAATATCGACGCCGCCATACGCAGACAATGCGAGAGCTGCAGGTGGACTGGGTCGTCAATTGTACCGGTATGGAGCGAGCTGGCATCGGTCATTCCCGTCTTCTTGAAACGATGAAATCCGATGGCGTTCTTCTCCTCGATACTCTTGGCCTCGGTGTCGAGGTCGACGGTCAGTCCCGCCTTCTGCGGGCGGATGGGCAGGTCTGGCCCGGCCTCTTCGCCGCCGGGGCACTCACGGCGGGTCGTTTCTGGGAAATCACCGCCGTTCCTGATATTCGGGTACAGGCGCGGAATATCGCGCAGATCATTGCGGACAGGATGGCGCCTGACAGCAGAATTTCCGTTCAAGGTTGAGTTGATCGGCTGTGGAGCGATGGGAAGAACCGACGGCGTTGGCGGTGTCCTGTTCTTGAAGTTAGCCGCGGCAAACTTCTTTCGATCGCAGGGTCGAGCCGTAAGGGTCGATCCGTTGATTTCGTGGCAGGAAGCGCCGGGTTGAAGACCGTCGCCGGCGTCATGGACAAAAGACATCAAAACAAGCTTGCATGGAATGTGGAACGATGACGGACCGTTTGGCGTCGCTGGTCAGCCCCGCGGGATGGTCTCGCGCTAACACTCTGGCGCAGCTCGCAGACACCGAAATATGTTAGATTGCTAAATTATTTACATCTCCAGTGGAATATCGACCAATAACCGGCTATAAATCCCGAAAAACTGAAAAATGATGAAAATTATTTGCGAGGTTTCGATGGAAAGACAGAAATTGGTGAGGTTCGAGACGGCTGATAGCCAGGCGGGTGGCCAGCGTCGGCCCTTTGCCAAGGCCGTTCGGGCAGGGGATTTTGTTTACGTGTCGGGGCAGGTTCCGACCGTTGATGGCGAAGTGGTGACAGGCGGCATTGCCGCCCAGACCGAGCAGGTCGTGGCCAATATCAAGGACGTTCTGGCGCTTGCCGATTGCACCCTTGCCGATGTGGTGAAGGTCAATGTCTGGCTGGACGACGCCCGGGATTTTTCGAGTTTCAACGCCGTTTTCCAGAAACATTTCCTCGATCATCCACCGGCACGTTCCACCGTGCAATCCCCCCTGATGGTGGATGCCAAGGTGGAAATGGACGTTATTGCCTATAAGCCGCTGGCCTGAAGCCCAGTTCGCCGATTTTGAGAGTAGAAGATGACCTATCCATGGCCCGACCGCGGCACACCCCTTGAAGCGATTTCGACCCCCATGCCGGTGATCGACGAGGACCGGCTTGCTGCCAATATTCTCAGGGCACAATCCTATCTCGATGGCCATGGCAAGGCGTTCCGGCCGCATATCAAGACGCACAAGATACCGGCGATTGCCAGACAGCAGCTGCAGGCAGGCGCCATCGGCATCAATTGCCAGAAGGTCAGCGAAGCGGAAATTTTCGCGGATGCCGGTTTTGACGACATCCTGATCACCTACAATATTCTCGGCGCCGCAAAGCTGTCGCGATTGAAAGCGTTGAACGCGCGGATCGGCCGCTTGAGCGTTGTCGCCGACAGCGCCGAGACGATTGCCGGCCTCGCCGGCACATTCGACGCGAACCGGCCGCTTGCCGTGCTGGTCGAATGCGACACCGGCGGAAAACGTTGCGGGGTACAGACGCCGGCAGCCGCCTTGGCGCTTGCCGAACACATCGTTGCGGCGTCCGGCCTAGCCTTCAAGGGCATTTTGACCTATCCGGCACCGGGCGGTGCCGAAAAAGTGGAGAGCTTTATTCGTCAAACCATGGTTCTGCTTGCGGAAAAAGGCATTGCCTGCCCGGTCCGCTCCAGCGGCGGTTCACCTGATTTTTACGCTGCGCACCTCGTGCCTTCCGCCACCGAACATCGAGCCGGCACCTATGTCTATAATGACCGGGCAATGCTGCGCGCCGGACATTGTACCGCCGGTGATCTTGCCATGCATGTCCTCGCGACCGTTGTCTCAAGACCGACGGCCGAGCGGGCCGTGCTCGATTGCGGATCCAAGGCCTTGACCTCCGATCTGCTGGGCTTCAGCGATTATGGGCTGATTGAAGGGTATGAAGGCGCAAAGATCATTTCGCTTTCGGAAGAACATGCGGTCGTGGATCTGTCCGGCTGCGTCTTGGGCAAACCTGAGATCGGTGAAGTGATCAGGGTTGTGCCGAACCATACCTGCGTCGTCAGCAACCTTTTCGACAGGATGGTGTTTCACAAAGACGGCCTCGTCACCCGGGTGGAGACGGTCGCGGCACGCGGTACTGTCTGGTAATATTACCCGGCTAATTAATATATGGGAATGGACGCTGCCGAAGGGCAGTTCCGGCAACGAGATTTAAAAATGCGCATATTCACGGCATCGCTCGCCACCGAAACCAATACGTTTTCTCCCGTCCCGACGGATATGGATGCCTTCCGTGCGGCCTTTTATGCCGGGCCGGGCGAGCACCCGGAGACGCCGACGCTTTGCTCCTCCCCGGTACCGATCTTGCGACGCCGCGGGAAGTGGGAAGGCTTCACGGTGATTGAAGGCACCTCCTGCTGGGCAGAGCCCGCCGGTCTTATCCAGCGGCAAACCTATGAAACGCTGCGCGATACCATCCTTGCCGAACTTCGCGCCGCATTGCCGGTCGATGCGGTTGTGCTTGGCCTGCATGGTGCAATGGTGGCGCAGGGTTACGATGATCCGGAAGGGGATTTTTTGTCGCGAGTCCGTCAGATGGTCGGGCCGGATGTGCTGGTCGCGGCGGAATTTGATCCCCACAGCCATCTGACGGCGCTGCGGGTCGAAAATCTCGATCTCATGGCAACGTTCCTGGAATTTCCGCATACGGACTTCGAAGAGCGCGGCGAGCATGTGGTTGAACTGGCGCTTCGCGCCCTGCGCGGCGACATCCGGCCGGTGATCTCGACTTTCGATTGCCGGATGATCACCATCTACCCGACTAGCCGGGAGCCCATGCGTTCTTATGTCGATCGGCTGAAGGCGATGGAGGGCAAGGATGGTATCCTGTCGATTTCCGTCATTCACGGTTTCATGGCGGGCGATGTGCCGGACATGGGGACACGTATCGTGGTCGTGACGGATGGGGACAAGGCCAAGGGGGATGCGCTGGCCAAAAAACTCGGCCATGAGCTTTACGCCATGCGCAAATTGACGGCGATGCCGATGCTGGAGACGGAATCCGGTCTCGACCGGGTTCTTGGCATTCGCAGCGATAATGCCGACAGGCCGGTCGTTGTGTCGGACATATGGGACAATCCGGGTGGTGGGGTCGCAGGCGACGCCACCCATATTCTGCGGCGCATGGTGGAGCGCGGCATGGACAATATCGGCGTCGCGACGATCTGGGATCCCATTGCCGTGTCATTCTGCCACGCGGCGGGCGAGGGGGCCGAGATCGACCTGCGCATCGGCGGCAAATCGAGCCCGGAGGGCGGTGAGCCGCTCGACTTTCGGATAAGGGTGATGCGCACGGCCGAAACCGGCTGGCAGAGTTTTCGCAACAGCCGCGTCACACTGGGTCGCGCCGCGGTGGTCCGGCCGCTCGGCACGCAGATCGATATCATCCTCATCACCAGCCGGACGCAAACTTATGAGCCGGATATCTTTTCCAATCTCGGCATTGATTTCACGAAAAAGGATATATTGCTGGTCAAGTCGACGAACCATTTCCATGCCGGGTTCGCGCCGGTCGCCTCCGAGATCGTTTATATAGCGGCGCCGACATCCTATCCGACGGATCCGGCAAAAACGCCCTACCGTAAGGCGAGCCTTGAGCTTTGGCCGCGGGTGCCCGATCCGCTCGCTCTGGATTGAGCGGGCGGCGATCTGCGCATTTCCCACAGAGAAACCGCGATGTCCTTTGCGTGCGCGTGTTTTAAATGCGCTCGAACGTGATCAGGAAAAATGCGCTGTCGGTTTGACTAGCTTCTATGGCGAATGACAAACCGCCCGCGATCAGCAGCCCGTCCAGCCTATCCAGCTGCTCTCTGCCGTTCGCGGTCGAGATCGTCAGCGGGTCGAGAGCCAGGACAAGCGTCGTGTCTGCCGCTGTTTGTCCCGAAAACGGACCGGATTTTCTTTGTACGGCATGACGAAAAGTCGAACGGCGGGTCATGACGTTCAGATCGGTGATCGGGCCGGCGGGCAGGGTGGCATCTACCGGAACATCGGCCGGAAAGGGCAGGGGCAGGCTTTGCGCGGTCAGCAGCAGCGGATCACCGCCCGCGATCGCAAGCGCCATGCCGTTTCCTCGAAGGATGGACAAGGTGCGGTCTATGCCGGGAAAGATCGAAAACGGTCCGTTGCTCGCAACTGTCGCCATGCTGACGCGCCAGTCGAAATCATTCACGGAAGCCTCCGGCGGGAAGACGGCGATTTCCACCGTTTCACCGCCGCCGTTTTTCCAGGGCATGTGTTTGTAACCGCTTGCGCGCAACAGGGTCATGACGTTTCTCCCGGGAGATGCCGGCCGAAAACACGTATGCGTATTTCCGGCCATGCGAGGTCAATTGCCGAGAATGCCGGGCAGGCGCAGGCCCTGTTCCTTCGCGCATTCCACCGCGATCTCGTATCCCGCATCGGCATGGCGCATCACGCCGGTTGCCGGGTCGTTCCAGAGTACGCGCTCCAGCCGGCGGGCGGCGTCATCGGTGCCGTCGGCGCAGATGACCATGCCCGAATGCTGCGAGAAGCCCATGCCGACGCCGCCGCCGTGATGCAGCGAAACCCAGGTTGCGCCCGAGGCCGTGTTGAGCAATGCATTCAGGAGCGGCCAGTCGGAAACGGCGTCGGAACCGTCCTTCATGGCTTCCGTTTCGCGGTTGGGCGATGCGACGGAGCCGCTGTCGAGATGGTCGCGGCCGATGACGATCGGCGCTTTCAACTCGCCATTCTTCACCATCTCGTTAAAGGCAAGTCCGAGGCGATGGCGATCGCCAAGCCCGACCCAGCAGATACGCGCCGGCAGGCCCTGAAAGGCGATGCGTTCACGCGCCATGTCGAGCCAATGATGCAGATGCTTGTTGTCCGGCAGCAGTTCTTTCACCTTGGCGTCGGTCTTGTAGATGTCTTCCGGATCACCTGACAGGGCAGCCCAGCGGAACGGGCCGATGCCGCGGCAGAATAGCGGGCGGATATAGGCCGGCACGAAACCGGGGAAGGCGAAGGCATTTTCCAGCCCCTCATCCTTGGCGACCTGGCGGATATTGTTGCCGTAATCGAGCGTCGGAACGCCGGCATTCCAGAAATCGACCATGGCCTGAACATGCACCTTCATCGAGGCGCGCGCAGCGGCGGCGACGGCCTTCGGGTCGCTTTCCTGCTTGGCGCGCCATTCCGCGACGGTCCATCCCGCCGGAAGATAACCGTGGACCGGATCGTGCGCCGAGGTCTGGTCGGTAACAATATCGGGACGAACGCCACGACGGACCAGTTCCGGGAAAATCTCGGCCGCATTGCCGATCAGGCCGACGGATTTTGCTTCGCCCGCCTTGGTCCACTGGTCGATCAAGGCCAGGGCCTCATCCAGCGTCTTGGCCTTCGCATCGACATAACGGGTACGCAGGCGGAAATCGACGCGGGTCTCGTCGCATTCGACGGCGAGGCAGCAGGCGCCGGCCATGACGGCTGCCAGCGGCTGTGCGCCGCCCATGCCGCCAAGACCGCCGGTCAGGATCCATTTGCCCTTCAGGTTGCCGTCATAGTGCTGGCGGCCGGCCTCGACGAAGGTTTCATAGGTGCCCTGCACAATACCCTGCGTGCCGATATAGATCCAGGAGCCGGCCGTCATCTGGCCGTACATTGCCAGGCCCTTCTTATCCAGCTCGTTGAAATGATCCCAGTTCGCCCAATGCGGCACCAGATTGGAATTGGCGATCAGGACGCGGGGCGCATCCTTGTGGGTACGGAACACGCCGACCGGCTTGCCGGACTGCACGATGAGGGTTTCATCCTCGTTCAGATCCTTCAGCGTCGCAACGATACGGTCAAAATCATCCCAGGTGCGGGCGGCGCGGCCGATGCCGCCGTAAACCACCAGCTCATGCGGGCGCTCGGCCACATCCGGGTCGAGATTGTTCATCAGCATGCGCAGCGGTGCTTCGGTCATCCAGCTTTTGGCGTTCAGCTCAATGCCCTGCGGTGCGCGGACGTCACGAATATTATGGCGTGGATTGTTCATGTGCTTTCCCCTTATCGTTTCGTGTCGAGCGCAAATTTTTCCATGCGCGTGAGAATGGTTTTGAGATGAGAGCGAAGCCGCTCGGCTTTGCCCGGGTCAAAGGCAAAAGGCGGTGTCTCAGTTTGAAGATGGGTGGACTGCGCCAGCTCCATCTGAATGGCGTGCACGCCTTTTTCCGGCTGGCCGTAATGGCGCGTCGTCCAGCCGCCTTTGAAGCGGCCGTTCAGAATGCTGTCATAACCCTGTGCGGCGGCGGTCGCGTCGACCGCGATTTTCTCGATCGCCGGATCGCAGGTCTTGCCCATATCTGTGCCGATGTTGAAATCCGGCAGCTTGCCCTCGAACAGGAAAGGGATATGTGAGCGGATCGAATGGCAATCATAGAGAATGGCGATGCCATGAATGGATTTCACCCGTTCAATTTCCGCCGCAAGGGCTGCGTGATAAGGCGCGTGGAAGTTTTCGAGGCGATAGGCGATGTCGGCTTCGTTCGGCTCCGCCCCCTCTTTCCAGATGGCCTTTCCGTCGAAGTCCGTTTCCGGGATAAGGCTGGTCGTGTTCTGGCCGGGATAAAGGCTGGTTCCGGAGGGATCGCGGTTTGCATCGATCACGTAGCGGTGGAACGTTGCCCGCACGGTTGTCGCATTGTCGAGAAGGCCGGCATAAAGCTCATGGATATGCCAATCCGTATCGGCGAGAATCTTCCCGTTGTCGTTGAGACGATCCCAAACCTGCGCCGGCACATCCGTACCGGTATGAGGCAGGCCGAGAATGATGGGCGAGGTGCCCCGGTGAAGGGAAAAGGGCGTGTTCATCGATTGCATCCCTCTGCCGTGAGGTTAACCGCCGCTGCACAAGCGCCGTTGGAGGAGAAAAACACGTCCATCATCTCAAACCTCCAGCTTCGGCAGGATGCCGCCCGAAATCGCCGCGACCAGCGCGCCGGAAGCGATCAGCTCCGCTGCTGCCTTCAAATCCGGCGCCATATAACGGTCCTCTTCCAGCGAAGGGACCGCCGCACGCAGCACGGCAACCGCCTTTTGCAGTTCGGGGCTGGTTTTCAGCGGCCCGCGCAACTCCACGCCCTGAACGGCCGAAAGCGCCTCGATGCCGAGGATGGCGAAGAGATTGTCCGTCATCGGCAGCAGGCGCCTTGCGCCGTGGCAGGCCATGGAGACATGGTCTTCCTGATTGGCGGAGGTTGGCGTCGAATCGACCGAGGCCGGATGCGCCATCTGTTTGTTTTCGCTCATCAGTGCAGCGGAGGTGACTTCGGCGATCATCAGGCCGGAATTCAGGCCCGGTTTTTTGGACAGAAAGGCGGGCAGGCCGTAGGAAAGCGCCGGATCGACCAGCAGCGCCACGCGGCGCTGGGCGATCGCGCCGATTTCGCAAATGGCAAGTGCCGTCTGATCGGCGGCAAAGGCTACCGGTTCGGCATGGAAATTGCCGCCGGAGACGACGGAATTATCAGAAAGCACCAACGGATTGTCCGTCACGGCGTTGGCTTCGATTTCCAGCGTGCAGGCCACCTGCCGCAGCAGGTCGAGGCAGGCGCCATCCACCTGCGGCTGGCAACGGATGCAATAGGGGTCCTGCACCCGCTCGTCGCCTTCGATATGGCTGACCCGGATTTCCGAACCTTCGAGCAGCCGGCGCAAGGCTGCCCCGGCGTCGATCTGGCCCCGGTGACCGCGCAGGCTGTGAATATCGGGATGGAAGGGCGCGGATGAGCCCATGGCGGCATCGGTGGAAAGCGCGCCGGTAACCAGCGCCGCTTGGGCGGCGCGATGGGCGCGGAAAAGGCCGGCCAGCGCCAGCGCCGTCGAGGTCTGCGTTCCGTTGATCAGCGCCAGCCCCTCCTTGGCGGCGAGAACCACTGGGGTCAGCCCGGCTTTCGCCAGCGCCTCGCCGGCGGGCAGAAGCAAACCCTGATAAAAGGCCTCGCCTTCGCCCATCATCACGGCGGCCATGTGGGCAAGCGGTGCAAGATCGCCGGAAGCACCGACCGAACCCTTTTCGGGGATGACTGGAACGACGCCCTTTTCCAGCATGGCTTCGATCAGCCGAACCAGTTCCAGCCGGACACCGGACGCGCCGCGGCCGAGCGAAACCAGTTTCAGCGCCATGATCAGCCGCACGACATTTTCAGGAAGCGGAGCGCCCACGCCGCAGCAATGCGACAGGATGAGATTGCGCTGCAGCGTCGCCACATCGGCCGCATCGATCTTGATGGAGGCGAGTTTGCCGAAACCGGTATTGATACCATAGACAGGCGCATTGCCGGCGGCGATCTCCGCTATGCGCGCCGCAGCCTTCTCTATACCCGCATCAAAAGAGCTATCGAGCGTCGCTGCGCCATTGTTCCAGTAGATGGTGGCAAGATCGGCAAGGCTCACCTTGCCGGGATGAAGCGTGATGATCTTCATGGTCATGGAGAAACCTTCTGTCCCTTGAAAATACGGGCATGGAGCGGATTGAAACCGATGCGGTAGACCAGTTCGGCCGGGCGCTCGATATCCCAGATGGCGAAATCGGCGGATTTCCCGGCTTCCAGCGTGCCGGTTTCCGCAAGCAGGCCAAGCGCCCTTGCCGCGTTGCGTGTCGTCGCCGTCAGGCACTCTTCCACCGTCATGCGGAACAGCGTGGCGCCCATGTTCATGGTCAGAAGCAGCGAAGTGAGCGGCGAAGTGCCGGGATTGCAATCCGTCGCCAGCGCGATCGTCGCGCCCGCATCGCGCAGAATCTGAACCGGCGGCAGCTGTTTTTCCCGCAGCGCATAAAAGGCGCCGGGCAAAAGCACGGCCACGGTTTCGGCGGCGGCCAGCGCCTTTGCGCCTGCCTCATCCAGATATTCCAGATGATCGGCGGAAAGCCCGCCATAGGATGCTGCAAGGGCCGCCCCGCCAAGATTGGAAAGCTGTTCGGCATGCAGCTTGACGGGAAGGCCGAGCTGTCGCGCCTTTTCGAAGACGCGCGTGATGTCTTCCACGGAAAAGGCGATGCCCTCACAAAAACCGTCCACCGCATCGGCCAAGCCCTCGGCATGGGCTTTTTCCAGACCCGGCAGAACAACCTCGGCAATATAGTCGGTGTTGCGGCCCTTATAGTCCGCAGGTGTCGCGTGCGCCGCCAGATAGCTGGTGACGATCCGCACCGGCCGCAGCGTTTGCAGCCTGCGGGCGACGCGCAGCATTTTCAGTTCGGTTTCAATGTCGAGACCGTAACCGGATTTGATTTCGACCGTGGAAACGCCCTCGGCGAGAAGCGTGTCGAGGCGTGGCAAAGCCTGCGCCACCAGAGCGTCTTCCGGAACGGCGCGCGTATCGCGCACCGAAGAAACGATGCCGCCGCCGGCCTTGGCGATCTCCTCATAGGTCGCGCCATTCAGCCGCATCTCGAATTCCATCGCCCGGTTGCCGCCGAAGACGAGATGAGTATGGCAGTCGATCAGGGAAGGAGTGATCCAGCGCCCTCCGCAATCGGTGATCGCATCGGCTGTCGCCAGATCAGCAGGCAGATCGCTTTCAGGGCCGGCAAAGGCAATGCGGCCGCCCCGCACGGCGATGGCGGCGTTTTCGACGGTGCCGATGCCGTCCATGGATGGATCGAAAGTTGCCAGCCGGGCATTGCGCCACAATGTCGTGGTCCCTCCCGCTGCCGTCCCCTTTGCAGATTTGTTCCCTGGCATTTGCTTTTCGCCTTTCCTTTATGGGTTAAATGTATATACATAATAATCGGCTTGGCAAGCTGCAATTTCGCGTTTGAAATGGCTTGCCCGACAGAACCAAAAGGAGAGGGTGGCATGACGGCAATTCACGCGGGCGCAGCGCTTCTGGCCGACGGATGGGCGCGGGACGTTCGCATTCATTGCGACAATGGCGTTATCTCATCCGTCGAAACCGGTGTCCCCGCGCAGCCGCAGGATGAGTGCCATGCCGTTATCGTTCCAGCCTTGGCCAATCTCCACAGCCACGCCTTTCAGCGGGCGATGGCCGGGCTTGCCGAAATTCGCGGTCGCGGTGACGACAGTTTCTGGAGCTGGCGCACGGTGATGTATAAGTTCGCGCTTTCCATGACGCCGGATCACGTTGAGGCGGTTGCCGCCCGGCTTTATATGGAAATGCTGGAGGCCGGTTTCGGGCGGGTCGGCGAATTTCATTATCTGCACCATGACAGGGATGGTTCGCATTACGGCAATATCGCCGAAATGGCCGAACGCATCGGCGCGGCTGCCGCACAAACCGGTATCGGTCTGACATTGCTGCCCGTGTTTTACGCGCATTCCGGTTTTGGCGGTCAGCCGCCGATCGAAGGGCAGAAACGGTTCATCCATTCACTCGACAGTTATGAAAGGCTGATGCAGGGCGCGCAGGCGGTCGTCAAATCCCTGCCGGGTGCCGTTCTGGGCATCGCGCCGCACAGTCTGCGCGCCGTGACCGGCGAAGAGCTGGCGGCCATCGAGCCGCTGGCAAAGGGCGGGCCGATCCATATTCACGTGGCCGAACAGACAAAGGAAGTGGAGGATTCGCTTGCTTTTTCGGGGGCGCGGCCGGTTGAGTGGCTTCTGGCGAATGCACCGGTCGATGATCGCTGGTGCCTTATCCATGCAACACATATGACGGAGACGGAAACGCGCCGTATGGCAAGGAGCGGCGCCGTCGCGGGCCTTTGCCCCATCACCGAGGCCAATCTCGGCGATGGCATCTTCCCCGCTCCGGCTTTCATCGCCGAAGGCGGCCATTACGGCGTCGGCTCCGATTCCAACATTCTCATTTCCGTGCCGGAAGAATTACGAACGCTCGAATATTCCCAGCGTCTCTCGCAAAGGGCGCGCAACGTCATTGCCGATGCCGGCCACTCGACGGGCGAGAAACTTTTCCGGCAGGCGCTCGAAGGCGGCGGCAAGGCGCTGGCCGCGGGAACTGGGGTGGAAAAGGGAAAAAGTGCCGATTTTGTTGCGCTTGATATCTCCACTCTCTCCTATCTTCCGACCCCGCAGATTCTCGACCAGTGGGTATTCGCGGGCGGCGTCGGGGTCGATAGCGTTTGGGTACGGGGCAGGAAGCTGGTGCAGGCGGGCCGGCATATTCGTCACCGTGAAATATCCGATCGTTTCAACAAGGTCATGGCCGAACTTGTCGATAGCTGATATTGGCTCGGCAGGGACGGGATGGCGCAGGTGCGGAAAGGCATTGCGGACGTGACGAAAGCATCGGCCGGGCAGACCCTGCATCAGCTTATCCTCAGCGATATCGAGGGCCGGATCGTTTCGGGAGAATGGCCGCCAGGCTACCGGCTGCCTTTCGAGGTTGACCTCGCCACCCATTATGATTGCTCGCGTATGACCGTCAACAAGGTCATGGGCCAGCTCGCCAAGGCCGGATTGATCGAGCGCCGCAAGAAATCCGGCAGTTTCGTTCGCCAGCCGCAGATACAGTCCGCCGTTCTCGAAATTCACGATATCAGGGCCGAGGTCGAATCCCTTGGTCTGGATTACGGTTTCAAGATACTGAAATGCACGCAACGCGTGGCAAAGAGCGAGGATCGCGCAAGTCTCGATGTTTCCGTTGGCGCATCCCTGCTCGATATCGTCTGCATCCATTTTGCCGGCGTGCGGGAATTCTGTGTCGAGCAGCGTCTCATCAATCTGGCCGCCGTGCCGGAAGCCGCCGACGCCGACTTTACCGAGATCGCGCCAGGCCCCTGGCTGCTCGGCCATGTTCCATGGAGCAATGCCGAACACCGCATCAGCGCCGAAATAGCGCCGAAGGAGATCGCGCGTCTGCTGGGTATCTCTGACAGGCAGGCCTGTCTTGTCGTGGAGCGGCGGACCTGGAGCAATTCCGGCGCCGTCACCTATGTGCGCTTCTCCTATCCCGGCAGTGCCCATGCTCTGGTCGCTCGCTTCAGTCCTTCTTCAGACTGAGATCTGCAAAGGCGAGATCCCTTCATAAGCGGTAGGTCACGGCTGCATCGGGTGCTCGATCTGAAAAGCACGGAAATCTGGCAGTTTCAGCGATTGTTGGCAAACTATCTTTTAAAATCAATAATTTGGACGATTTTCTTATTTTTTGTGATTTGTGCTGTTGACTTGTTTGGTTCGGTAGATTTATAAGTCCGCTCACTGAACGAGGGCGGCGGCGCTGCTGGCGACGAAGACTTTCGTTCTAAATAAATCA
>NZ_JBJDMY010000039.1:0-15919 GCF_044900305.1 Agrobacterium sp. NPDC089420
CATGTCGCCGACTATCTGGTGACGCTCCCCTATGTCGATGAAGACCGCATCGGCGTCCTCGGCATCTGCGGCGGCGGTGGCTATTCGATCAACGCTGCGATGACCGAGCGCCGTATCAAGGCGGTCGGCACTGTCACTGGCGCAAACTATGGTCGCCTGATGCGGGGCAATTTCACCGGCCTCAACCCAATCGGCGCGCTGGAGGCAATGGCCAAGCAGCGGACCGCCGAGGCTCGGGGCGCGGCTCTCCACGTCGATAATCTCCTGGCCAATTCCATTGAGGAAGCGCGTGCTGCCGGTGTTACCGACCGCGACCCACTGGAGGCGACTGATTATTACCGCACGCCGCGTGGCCAGAAGCCGAATGGTCTGAACCGTTCGCTCCTGTCACATCAGGCCGCGGCAGTCGGTTGGGATGCCTTCCATCTCGCCGAAGTTCTATTGACCCAACCTCTCTGCGTCGTGGTTGGTGATCAGGTCGGCGCCTTCGGTGCCTATCGCGATGGCTGTGAGATCATCGAACGCGCAGCCTCGAAGAAGAAGGAACTGGTCGTCGTAGAGGGTTGGTCGCACTATGACCTCTATGACAAACCGGAACCGGTAGGACAGGCGTTGGCAAAGCTGATCCCTTTCTACAAGGAAAACCTCTGAACATGGCCAAACGGTCGCCATGCACAGTGGTGGCCGCCCAGCACGCGCGGACGAGCAGGGTCGGACGCCTGGCTTGAGGCCCTGACTTGAGACCTTATTTCCCTCCAGTTTTCGGGAGCGTTCTTGGTTTTCAATCTGGCCCTATGCGGCCTGTTTTTTCATAGCCATTTTCATGGCAGACTCGCTGAGTGTGATATTGCCCAATGATGAGTGCGGTCTGCTCCTGATCTCGGACAGTTCCGGCCAGAGCCTGTGAAATGAGCGAAATGACGATCATGGAAGCGAGCCGTCAGTTGAGCGCGCGCTCGATTTCACCAGTTGAACTGGCGACAGACTGCCTTGCGACGATCGATGCGCTGAACCCTTCAGTGGCGGCATTCATCTCGGTGACGGCCGACCGGGCACTCGTCGATGCGCGCGCGTCTGAAGACCGGATGATGCGTGGGGACCGGCGATCACCTCTCGACGGGATTCCCATAGCGCATAAAGACCTTTTCGATACCGCCGGTATCCTTACGTCTCATCTCAGCGTGAGACCGGAGCCCGTGCAGGTGTTTAAAATCCATGTTTCCGATCAAGGATCACTAACGGCTGAAATAGTGGAAAACCCGCTTTCCGGGGATCTATGCTTTGCCGTGCAGCGGACAAACCGCATCATTTCTCGCCAAGTCAACGATGCATTGCGCTCGATAGGACTAACCGCAGAGCAGATATTTCTTCTGGCAGCGATTGGCGAGGCAGGTTCCCCTAGAATATCGGAGGTTTCGCTACTTCTCGGCCTTGACCATTCAACCGTCGTTTCAAATCTCAAACCCCTTGTGAGGAAGAACTGGGTGACGATGTCCGTGGATGTCGATGATCGCAGGGCACGAAAACTTCTGCTCACCGACAATGGGAGAGCGCGGCTTGGAATGGCATTTGAAAGGCTTCAGGAACTTGAAGACGCACTGGTGAAAAAGGTTGGCGGGATGCAGAACGCTCTTAGCCTGTGCCGGATGCTTAGCGATTTATCAACAGCGTGCGCTTAACCTAGGCCGCGCGCAGCCGACACTGGCAACTGACTGCAAGGATACAGCCATCATCCTCTATTTTCGGTGCCGTCTTCCCGCACTACTTCCTCGCGGGACCGAGCACTTAATCCAGCCACTTCGGTCTCAAGCCGGGCCAGCCGTTTTTCCAGCGTGACGAGGTAGTCTCCCTGCGGATCGTCAATACCCAGGGCGGCATCTTCCCAAGACCGCCATTTTTCTCGAAAACGCTTCAACATTTCAAACCTCCATGGTCGTCACTTTACAAGTCGGCGCTTGCTGGCCTGATGATATGGGCGAGCGTCACGCCATTCGTTCCGAAAGGTGGATCACCTCTGCCGGTTGCCTCAAGCCAGTGGCGACAACGGAAACTCTCAGCCGCCCCGCAAGCGCATCATTGAATGTCGCGCCGACGACGATATTTGCGTCGTCGTCGACCTCTTCCCGAACACGGGTTGCCGCTTCGTCGACATCAAAAAGGGTCATGTCCGGCCCGCCGGAAATCGAGACGAGAAGGCCTTTCGCTCCCCTGACGGATGCTTCATCGAACAGCGGATTGGCAATCGCCGCCTCGGCGGCATGTCGGGCGCGGGCGTCTCCGGTTGCCTCGCCCGTGCCCATGACCGCTCGGCCCATGTCACGCATAACTGATCTGACATCGGCAAAGTCGAGATTGATCAATCCTTCCTTGACGATCAGATCGATGACGGAACTGACCCCGGCATGCAGCACACGATCCGCCATTTCGAAGGCATCAGCGAAGGTCGTTTTCGCATCGGCAATCCGGAACAGGTTCTGATTGGGGATGACAATCACCGTGTCCGCGCATTCGCCGAGACGCTCGATCCCGTGCCGCGCCGTTCGCATTCGCTGCGTACCTTCGAATGTGAAGGGCATGGTGACGACACCGACTGTCAGTATGCCTGCCTTGCGCGCAGCATGGGCGATAACGTGTGCTGCACCTGTTCCAGTGCCGCCGCCCATGCCCGCCGTCACGAAACACATATGCGTTCCGTCGAGGTGGTCCATGATCTCGTCAATCGATTCTTCGGCTGCCGCCTGTCCAATATCAGCCAATGATCCGGCACCAAGCCCCTCCGTGACCGTTGGGCCAAGCTGGACAAGCCGTGGCGCTTTCGACATCGACAATGCCTGGGCATCGGTATTCGCAACGATAAACTCCGCGCCCTCGAGATCGTGCGCGATCATGTTATTGACAGCATTGCCGCCACCACCGCCGACGCCGATGACGGCAATTCTGGGCTTGAGGAGCGTTATGCTGGGCGGTGAAACGACAGTCGTTGGTTGCATAGTCGGGAGTGTCCTGGTGGAGACATTGTTCAAAGGGGACCACGCGCGGGGGTTAGTCAGCTAATGGCGTACGGATGCCTCTCCTCGGCCAGCGTCGAAACACTGCGCTGGCATTGACACCACCGAAGCCGAAGCCATTCGATATCGCATATTCAACATCGAGCGCTCGGGCATCGTTTGCGACAAAGTCGATGCCATTGGCCTCAAGGTCCGGTGAACTGAGATTCAAGGTCGGGGGCGCGATCTGGTGCTGGAGCGCCAGGATCGTAAAAATAGCCTCAAGGCCGCCGGCGGCGCCCAGCAGGTGCCCCGTCGCCGACTTCGTGCCGCTGACAGCGATCGACTTCCTTTGGCCGAACAGGCTCTTGATCGCTCTGAGCTCTCCGAGATCTCCAACCGGGGTCGATGTCGCATGTGCGTTCAGATGGCCGATTTCGTGCGGCGCGATACCCGCCTGGGCGATGGCGATTTGCATTGCCCTGCGGGCGCCGCTTCCGTCCTCTGGGCCTGAGGTGATGTGGTGGGCGTCGGCTGTCGTGCCGTACCCGACGAGTTCGGCAATCGGGGTGGCGCCGCGGGCGAGAGCGTGGCTGAGTGCCTCGATGACGAGAATGCCCGCACCTTCACCCATGACGAAGCCGTCGCGCGCGGTGTCGAAAGGACGTGAGGCCTTGGCCGGGGTCTCGTTAAAGCCTGTTGATAGTGATCTTGCCGCTGCGAAACCACCGAGGCTGACAATGTTCATACAGGACTCAGTGCCACCACAAACCGCAATGTCGGCTTCGTTTGACCTGATCAGTCGCGCTGCGTCGCCAATCGCCTGAACGCCGGCGGCGCATGCCGTCACCGGCGCTCCCAGCGGGCCCCTGAAGCCATGCCGGATAGAGACTTGTCCGGCGGCGAGATTGACGAGAAAGGATGGAATGGTGAAGGGCGAAAGACGGCGGACGCCGCGTTGGTCGACGGTACGCACCGCCTCCGTAATCGCGGGAAAGCCACCGATGCCCGATGCGATGATTGTCGCCGTTCTCAGTCTTTCTTCTTCGGAAGCTGGCTTCCAGTTCGCCTGTGCTAGAGCCTCTTCCGCCGCTGCCAGCGCACAGATGATGAAGCGGTCGACCTTGCGTTGATCCTTCGAGGGCAGGGTCCTCTCAGGATCAAAACCTCCTTCAGGATCTTCAGCCAGGGAAGGGACCACGCCTCCGATTTTTGACGGCAAATCCCCGACGATGTCGTCACCCAGTCGCCGGATCCCGCTTTTGCCAGCAAGGAGCCGGGACCAGGAGATATCGACATTCGCACCGAGGGGGCTGACGGCTCCCATTCCCGTGACAACGACACGACGCATTTGCATTCCACCTGTCTATGATCAAAAATTTGGCATGCCTTCGGCGTCCGACCGAATGACCGGTCGTGAACTTGGGACATGCGGTTCGCGTTATACTCGCCTGATACACGTGCGGATTCGGCTGAGCCGTGACAGCCATCGGCGACGAATATCCAAAAACTGTCTGTTAGTCGCTGCGATCGCGGCCAGCAATGCGTCGGACCTCGCTCGCTGCCGCGTCGAGTACACTCGTCGACAGCAGTTCATCGTCGATGATCCGGGACAGCGTCACCGCACCGACCATCATGGACAATATTGCCATGGCCTTTCCGGTTCGAGCTCTATCGTCACCCTCTCCGATGAGTTCTTCGAGCACCTCGAAATGCGCCCGGATACCATCCTCAAACGGGCGCCGAACTTCGGCAGTTTGACGCGCAGCGTCGGAGCCGAGAGCCACAAGCGGGCATCCTTCTGCCTTCTCGCCACTATGATCCTTGGAGAGGTAGAGCCGGATGATCGACTCCAGGGGATCTGACGTGTCTGCTGCGGCATCAGACCACCTTCTCGTGGCGCTCTCGAGAGCACGCCGTGATGCGAGCGCCGCAAGATCGTCTTTCGATGCGAACTGTTTGTAGAATCCACCCTGGGTGAGGCCTGCACCCTTCATCAGGTCTTTAAGGCCGATCCCGTCGAAACCATGCTCTCGAAACAACCGGCTGGCGACGTTTATCACCCTCTCGCGGTTTTCCTCTGCCTGTACGCGGCTCACTCTCATGTGGACCTCCAATTAGATTTCATTTGACATCTATATGTCTTTTAGAGTTAGAGTGCAATCTAATATTTTTGAACAGGCCGTCAAGAAGGGGCGATGAAATGAAACGGAAACTTGTTGTCACTGCAGCAGCAGTGCTGGCGCTGGCCGCAGGCGGAGCCGCCGCACTGCTGCTTCCGGCGCAGGCGCCTGAGGCAAAGGCTGCCGATCCCCGGACCTTGGCGCCATTGGTCAACCTGGCGACGGCCAGGCTTCCTGGCAATTCGAGCAGCAGCTTTACCGGAACCGTTGGTGCCCGGGTCCAGAGCAATCTCGGCTTTCGCGTTCCCGGCAAGATCGTTGAACGTTTTGTCGACGTCGGGGAGCAGGTAAGTGCTGGACAGCCATTGATGAGGCTTGACGAGACTGATCTTCGCCTTGCTCTGACGGCCAAGCGAAACGCTGTCATCGCAGCACAGGCGACGTTTGTTCAAGCGAAAGCCGATGAGAAACGCTTTGCCGTGCTGGTGAAGACTTCTGCTGCCTCGACGCAGCAATATGAACGATCGAAGGCCCTGCTGGATACGGCGACGGCACAGTTGGCCGCCGCTCAGGCTGAGGCGAATGTTGCCGAAAACGAGGCCAGATATGCGGTTCTCGTTGCCGATGCGGATGGAACCATTGTCGAGACGCTCGGTGAGCCGGGCCAAGTAGTTACCGCCGGGCAGCCGGTTGTCCGGCTCGCGAAGTCAGGTCCGCGCGAAGCGATTGTCTGGCTTCCCGAAACCATGCGTCCTGACATTGGAGCTCAAGCCTCCGCATCGGTTTATGGCAGAAACAATGCGGAAAAGGCCAAGCTGCGCCAGATCTCCGATTCTGCCGATCAGCAGACCCGCACCTATGAAACGCGCTGGGTGCTTGAAGGGGGGGCTGCAAATGCGCCCCTGGGGGCGACCGTCACCATCGAAATCGAGAACAGAGATGTGCAGAATCATGCCGAACTGCCGATAGGCGCGCTGTTGGATGACGGGACGCGGACAGGCGTCTGGGTAATCGATCAGCAATCGTCCGTCGTGAAGTTTCGTGATGTGAACGTAGAGCGGGTGAGCGAAGAGAATGTGGTCGTCACTAACGTCAAGCCGGGAGAGGAGGTCGTTGCGCTTGGTGCACATCTTCTGAAGGATGGAGCGCAAGTTCGCACCAGCGTTGGGACAAAAGAGGCGGCAAACTGATGAACCTTAATCTATCCGCCCTTGCGGTTCGCGAACGCGCCGTCACGCTGTTCTTTATCGTCCTTCTGTCGCTTGCCGGCGTCTATGCCTTCGTCAAGCTGGGACGCGCTGAAGACCCCTCCTTTACCATCAAGACATTGACGGTCACCACGGTCTGGCCGGGCGCAACCGCGCGCGAGATGCAGGATCTCGTTGCCGAGCCGCTGGAGAAGCGCATTCAGGAATTGGCCTGGTACGACCGGGTCGAGACAACGACGCGCCCCGGCTTTGCCTATCTTACCGTCACGCTCAAGGACAATACGCCACCAAGCGCCGTCGCTGAAGAATTTTATCAGGCGCGCAAGAAGCTCGGCGATGAAGCCAGAAACCTGCCGCAGGGTGTTCTGGGACCGTTCGTGAACGACGAATATTCCGACGTCAGCTTCGGCCTTTACGCTCTCAAGGCGCAGGGCATGCCGATGCGCGATCTCGTCCGGGAGGCCGAAAAGATCAGGCAGGACATGCTTCATGTTCCCGGCGTCAAGAAAATCAATATTCTCGGCGAACAGCCGGAGCAGATATTCGTAGAGTTCTCCTACGAGAAGCTCGCCACGCTCGGCATATCTCCTCAGGACATTGCCGCAGCCCTTCAACGGCGCAATACCGTAACGCCCGCTGGCTCGATCGATACGCAGGGTCCGCAGGTCTTCATTCGTCTCGACGGTGCCTATGACAGTGTTCAGTCTATCGCTGATACGCCCATCGTCGCTTCCGGCCGTGCGTTGAAGCTTTCCGACATTGCTGAGGTACGCCGGGGTTATCAGGAGCCGGCAAGCTATGTCATCCGTCATGACGGCGAGCCTGCCATTATGCTCGGTGTGGTTATGCAACAGGGCTGGAATGGTCTGGAACTTGGCAAGGCTCTCGAGGAGCGCTCCAGCCGGATCGCACAGTCGTTACCCCTTGGCATAACGCTGACGAAGGTCAGCGATCAGGCTGTCAACATTGACGCGGCGGTGGGTGAATTCATGGTGAAGTTCGCCATGGCCCTCGGCGTCGTGCTCTTCGTCAGCCTCATTGCGCTCGGCTGGCGAGTGGGAATTGTTGTGGCTCTCGCCGTTCCGCTGACGCTCGCTGTTGTCTTCATCATCATGCTCGAGACGGGGCGCTTCTTCGACCGCATCACGCTCGGTGCATTGATCCTGGCACTTGGCCTGCTTGTCGACGACGCCATCATCGCCATCGAGGTGATGGTCGTGAAGATGGAAGAGGGCATGGATCGCATCAAGGCGGCTGCCTATGCCTGGAGCCACACTGCGGCACCGATGCTGTCGGGGACGCTTGTGACCATTATCGGCCTGATGCCGGTCGGTTTTGCCGCCTCTGCAGCGGGTGAATATGCAGGCAACATCTTCTGGATCGTCGGTTTCGCACTGATTGTTTCCTGGTTCGTGGCGGTGATCTTTACGCCCTATCTCGGCGTAAAGCTGTTGCCCGATATCAAGCCGGTGGCAGGCGGCCATCATGCGATTTACGATACGCCGAACTACAGGCGCCTGCGCGGTGCGATCGAATTCACCGTCAAGCACAAATTCCTGACCTGTGCCGTGGTCGGCGTCGTCATGGCGCTCTCTGTCGTCGGGATGGGTGCGGTGAAGCAGCAGTTCTTCCCGACATCGGACCGCCCTGAGGTTCTTGTCGAAGTCCGCATGCCTGAAGGCACGAGCATCGAAACGACGACCGCTACGGTCAAAAAACTCGAGGCCTGGTTGAAGCAGCAACCCGAAACAAAGATCGCGACCAGCTACATCGGCCAAGGCGCGCCCCGCTTCTTCTTCGCCATGGCGCCCGAACTGCCCGATCCTGCCTTTGCGAAGATCGTTGTGCTGACATCCGACGCACATGAGCGTGAGGTGCTGAAACTGCGTCTGCGGGAAGCCGTTGCGCGAGGGCTGGCGCCCGAGGCATTCGTCCGTGTGACGCAACTCGTCTTTGGCCCCTACACGCCATTCCCCGTCGAGTTTCGGATCAAAGGACCGGACGCCGAAGAGCTGTACAAGCTCTCCGAACAGGCACTTGCTCTCATGAGCTCGGTACCTGACGTCAGAAATGCCAATCGCGACTGGGGTAACCGCACACCTGTTGTCCGGTTCGTTCCTGATCAGGATCGCCTGAACCTCATCGGCATGTCGTCCGCCGAGGCTGCCCAGCAGATACAGCTCCTGCTGAGTGGTGTTCCCGTCACGCAAGTCCGTGAGAACATCCGAAACGTTCCTGTCGTGGCGAGAAGTGCCGGTGAAATCCGCCTCGATCCTGCAAGGCTAGCTGACTTCTCGCTCGTGACGAGAGACGGCCGTGCGATCCCGCTCGACCAGATCGGCCACACGGAGGTGCGCTTCGAAGAGCCGATCCTCAAGCGTCGTGACAGAACGCCTGTGGTGACGGTCCGGTCTGACATTAACGAGGCGACACAACCGCCGGAGGTTTCGCAACAGGTGATGACCGCTCTTCAGCCACTCGTTGCATCTCTGCCTGCTGGCTACACAATCGAGATGGGCGGCAATATCGAGGAGTCACTCAAGGCGAATACTGCTCTGGTGAAGGTGTTCCCACTGATGATCGCAGCGACCCTGATCGTCATCATCCTTCAGGTACGCAGCCTGTCGACAATGACGATGGTGATGCTGACAGCCCCGCTCGGTCTTGCAGGCGTCGTGCCGACCCTGATCCTGTTCAACCAGCCTTTCGGGTTTAACGCGATCCTGGGTCTTATCGGCCTGGCGGGCATCCTCATGCGCAACACGTTGATCCTGACCGAGCAGATCAAGGAAAACAAGGCCGCGGGTCTGGACGACTATCATGCCGTTATCGAAGCCACGGTGCAGCGAACGAGGCCCGTCATCCTGACAGCGCTTGCTGCGGTCCTTGCCTTCATTCCCCTGACGCATTCGGTTTTCTGGGGTTCGATGGCCTACACGCTTATCGGCGGAACGGCGGTGGGCACGCTCATCATCCTGCTCTTCCTGCCCGCACTCTATGCTGCATGGTTCCGCATCAAGCCGCCCAAGGCAGACACACATCCGGCGGTAAACGCGAACACGCAAAAGGCTCACGATGCGCTTGCCGCGGAATAGTCACCCGCTCCGCAGCAGATGATGCTGCGGAGAGTCCATTTTGCTCGGCAGGATATGGCTGTGATCTGCTTGGTTAGAGGCCCCCTTAGGAAGCCATGCCTTCGTTCCGCTTGAACCCTGCCCATTAGGAGACTTGACATGAACCCTATCGTCTCAATTTTTAAAAATCCTCCGGATGGGGGCAGAGGATACCACCGCGATATGCGTGTAAGATGGGCTCTTGAGGAAGTCGGACAGCCTTACACTCTACGATACCTGACGTTTTCCGAGATGCGCCGGCCCGAATATTTGAAAATGCAGCCATTTGGTCAGATGCCAATTTATCAGGAGGGCGATCTCGTTCTTTTTGAATCCGGTGCGATCGTGCTTCACATTGCACAGCGTTTCGCCGGCCTCCTTCCCAATGCAGCGCAAGCGCGCTCGCGTTCCATCATGTGGATGTTTGCAGCAGTCAATACGATCGAACCCTGTATCGCCTCCGGCAGCGTGGGTCATCTCAGTCAGCGGCTCCAGCAACTGGGCGATACGCTTGGGGGGAAAGAGTGGCTTGAGGGGGCTCAGTTCAGCGCCGGTGATCTGATGATGGTGAGCGTACTGCGGCCGCTCAAGCACTCGGATATCCTGCTGGATAGCCCTGGCTTGCAGGATTACGTCGAAAGAGGCGAGCAACGATCCGCATTCCAGCGTGCGCTCGGCAATCCACCAGCGGACAGGCGAACGGCGTGACTTGATGGCATAAGCATTCGTCACACCCGTCATCCGTTAGCCGAGAACCACCGCATTAACTCGACCGATGTTTCCCGCGTCGAGGAGACTCGTCCCAGTGTCGTGTGGGGCAACCATCTACCTTCTCAATTTCTTTAAACGCGTTTTATTTCACTTGCAATCTAACGGAATTATAGATTACGTATGAAATCTATAATGATTTCTAATCCAACGCTAATTTTGGAGAGCGTAGATGTCGACAGACAAGATTGTTGTAGTAACCGGAGCATCCTCCGGCATAGGGCAGGCGACCGTGAGGTTGCTGTCACAGAATGGGTTCAAGGTGTTTGCAGGATCGCGCAATCCGGATAAAAGTGGACCGGTTCCTGGTGTCGAGTACGGACGTCTCGATGTGGACAATGACGAGTCGGTGAGGCAATTCGTCGATTGGGTTCTGTCCCGTTCGGGCCGGATTGATGTCGTGGTGAACAATGCAGGCGTCTCTCTTGTCGGGCCGGTCGAAAGCACGTCGGACTATGAGGCGAAGGCCGTTTTTGAAACCAATGTCTTTGGCCCATTGCGCATGATAAGAGCGGTATTGCCTGCGATGCGGCAGCAGAATTCCGGCCTGATCGTCAATGTCAGCTCGGTCCTCGGCTTCCTCCCCGCGCCGTATATGGGCCTGTATGCCAGCAGCAAGCATGCCCTGGAGGGACTGTCCGAAACGCTCGACCATGAAGTTCGCCAATTCATATTCGCTCCGTCCTGGTTGAGCCAACGTTCACGAGGACAAGGCTCGATGTCAATGCGAAGCAGACGGAGGCGCTTATTGGCGACTACGCTCACCAATTTGCCAAATCCAATGAGGCCGTTCTTTCAGCCATTAAGGCAGCAAGCAGTCCTCAGACTGTCGCCGCCGAAATCATGGCAGCAATCACAGGTCCTCACAAAATGCGCAGGCCGGTTGGAAAACAGGCTGCGCTTCTGAGTCGCCTGAAGCGCTTTGTTCCAGCCAAGGCATTGGATAGCGGCATTAGGAAGACGTTTGGGCTCTCCAAGCTGTAAGCATTCGCGGAGCTTGCGCGCCACAAGCAGAAAGTAGGGCGTCGGCATTCGGAAACTTCACGTCATCTATCATCATGACTGACGGAGGCCACACTCGCGCCGACCGCGACGCCCACTGCAGCGGTCGGTCGCACTGCCGACAACCTGTTTGCGCGCGCTCGAACCGGCGGCAGAAATGCGTCCGGGCCAGCGGGATGTTACAGTGGTCATCGCCTTAGTAAAACCGGCAAAGCCAGCATTCATGGTGGTTTCGGCTTCCATCAGGAAATTGTCGAGAGTTATCCTTCGCTCTGGTCCCGATGCCGAGGGCGAGCGGAAATAGGGGGCGCCCGTTAGCAAAATATGTTCAGGATAAGTGGTTACCCACCGGTCGCTACGTCTTGAATGGAGAGCCGCAGCTTGTGGTGCTGAGCGATAGACGGGCTTGCAATAGCTCATTTATGGCAATAAATATGAGTTATAGAGAAGGGTGCTATAACTCATGAAATGGAACTGGCAAAACACTGATTGGCCAAACTTCAGGTACGACACCGCAAGCTTGTTACCGTTGGAGCAGAAATTCTTGCAGTCCGCCGGCGAGGTTATCGGTGCTGTCCGGCATTTCAACGATGATGACAGCAAACAACTTCGTATTGAATTGCTGAGTGACGAAGCGGTCAAGACCTCAGAGATTGAAGGGGAGTTTCTGGACCGCATGAGTGTCCAATCATCACTCCGCCGGCAGTTCGGGCTGGACACGGATGATAGACAAATTCGCCCCCAAGAGCAGGGGATCGCCGAGATGATGGCGGATGTCTATCGAAGCTGGCATACGCCGCTGCGTCATGAAGGACTGTTCCATTGGCACTCAATGCTGATGGCCGGAAACCGATACATTGAAACGGTTGGTGCTTACCGGACGCATGAAGACGCCATGCAGATCGTGTCAGGTCGATTGGACAAGCCCATCATCCACTTCGAGGCTCCCCCGTCTCGCCAAGTTATCGGAGAGATGGAGACTTTCATCGCCTGGTTCAATAAATCCGGGCCAGATGGCCAAACTTCGCTTCAAGCTTTGACACGTGCAGCAGTAGGCCATCTGTACTTTGAAAGCATACATCCATTTGAGGATGGCAACGGCCGAATTGGGCGCGCGCTCGCTGAGAAATCCCTGGCGCAAAACATAGGGCAGCCAAGCCTCATTTCTCTCGCCTTCACAATCGAGCAGTGCCGTAAGGCCTACTACTCCGAGCTTGAGCGCCACCAGCGCACGCTTGATATCACCGACTGGATCATCTTCTTTTCAGAAACTATTCTGGACGCTCAACGGTCGACGCTTGAGCGCATAGATTTCTTCATTCAGAAGGCAAAGTTCTATGATCGTTTTCGGGGCCAGCTCAACGAGCGGCAGGAAAAGGTAGTCGCGCGCATCTTCAAGGAAGGCACGGCTGGCTTCAAGGGGGGGCTAAGTGCCGAAAACTACATTTCGATCACAGATACATCCCGCGCTACAGCAACACGCGACCTTCAACAGCTCGTGGAGATCGGTGCACTGACGCGCGCAGGCGAACGTCGGCATACCCGGTACACGCTGTCACTGAAGAAAGGAATTGATGCTAGGCAAAAGCACTAGGCTCAGGACCTATTAATTTGACTTGAGATGTGATTCACGGCTTCCGAGAAGGAGGCCGTGATGGGTGATTTGTTTTTGCTGAGCGAGCGCCAGATGGCGCGGATATCGCCGCATTTCCCGCTTTCACATGGTGTTGCGCGGGTCGACGACCGGCGGGTGGTGAGCGGGATCGTTTACGTGATCCGCAACGGTCTCCAGCGGAAGGACGCGCCGACTGGCTACGGTCCGCACAAGACACTCTACAACCGCTTCGTACGCTGGAGCCGTCTGGGTGTGTTCGACCGCATCTTCGCCGGGCTCGCCGGCGAGGGGCCGAAGCCGGAGCGCATCATGATCGACGCGACGCATCTGAAAGCCCACCGCACTGCGGCGAGCCTGCTTAAAAAAGGGATGTTCCCCGTCGTATCGGGCGAACCAAGGGCGGGCTGAACTCAAAGCTCCACACCGTATGCGACGGAGACGGACGGCCGATCATCCTGCTTCTGTCAGAAGGTCAGATGAGCGACCATAAGGGCGCACGTCTCGTGCTCGACGCCTTGCCTCCCGCCGATCACATGATTGCCGATCGCGGATATGACAGCACCTGGTTCCGCGAGGAACTCGAGGCCAGAGGCATCGAGCCGTGCATCCCGTCATCGAAGAGCCGCAAGATACCCTTCGTCTACGACAAGGTCCTCTACCGTCAGCGCCACAAGGTCGAAAACCTGTTCGCCAAGCTCAAGGACTGGCGGCGCATAGCGACGCGCTACGACCGATGTGCTCACACCTTCTTCTCGGCAATCTGCATCGCAGCCGCAGTTATCTTCTGGCTCTGATCAATGAGTCCTGAGCCCAGCTTCACACGGCTACGATAAGGGGGAGGAAGGTTGATTTTGGATTTCGCCTTGAAGTCTGCAGGCGAAGTCTTGTCGGCTTACATCTGGCAAACAGAACCGTACTGCCTGTGCATCGGGACGATGATCGGAGTGACGGAACCGAAACGGAAAAATTCGCTCCGGTTCCGTCTTTCACGCTTCTCGTTTCAGGGGAGGCGTGAAAACAGCGCTATCAGGGACAAGGGCATGTTTGTCATCGGGTTGCCAAGCGGTGCGAAGCCATTCGATGTTGCCGATGCGGCGGTACCAACGGTTACCTCGACCCGCAAGAACATCTTCCATTTTGGGGCGGCCGGCAAAAACTACAATCCTCGCGCCTTCCGGTACTACTGGATGCTCCCAGAAGCTTCGAAGACGTGACGGAACGCATTTGTTTTTAAAACTGACACACCAATCGCTCGGCCAGTAGGAAAGATGACCGCGTCTAAGCAGTTGTGCACTCTGGAATTGCTGGGAAATCTCATATCGGCGATGTGCCAGTCGCGGATGTGCACGATACGTGTCCAAGACATACGGATACGCCCCGATTTCGTAGCGGAACACCGAACTGTTGCCCACTGACGCCAAAAAGGCATCTCGTTGCGGGTTGAGCTTCCGAAGGGGCTTGGGGCGGAAAAGATCGTCGTCACGTATCATCACGACCTCGCCCGGGTAGTCAAAAAATACATCGAGATCACCAACGATGACGACATCCAGATCGAGAAACAGGGTCGGGCCACGCAAGTTAGCCAGTTGGAACGAGAAAAGAGTAAGCTTCCTCCAACGTGTATCCTGAACTCCTTCAGGGGTGTTCAAATCCGGAAGGGGAAGGGTTTCAATATGGTGGTCGATACCATCTGTATTGTCGGTAAAGCATATGAACCTGTGTGGCCTGCCCAGGTGGCGTGATACGCCACGATGAAGATTATTCACATAGGCTGGGCCATACGCATCGCCCCATTTCATGCAGATGACATTCACGCTTGATCGTGTGGCTGACTTCATATGGTCATTCCGACTGCACACCTCCGGTACGGTATTTCGCAAAAAGTTTAGCGAAGGTTCGTCGTCCAAAGGATTAAATCATATTCTGAAATATTGAGATTTATTATGCTCTGAGTCCCAAGTTTGGACCGCCGAGAACTGGATTTTCCGGCTCTGATCACGATGGTTGGCTGGTTGGGCTGCCGGGATTATGCATGGCAAACGGGACGCTATGTCCGATCGCACTGTGAGGACGATCCTCGTTATAGTATCGACGCCGAGTCTCCAACTTTTCGCGCGAATCCGCAAGGGGCAGGAACCAATGAGAGTTCAGACACTCCGCTCGGAGCTTGCTGTTGAAAGCCTCGATGAAGCCGTTATCCGTCGGTTCTGAGGGCCGTGAGAAGTCCAGCGTGACGTTGTGTGTCAATCGGCTCGGAATATTGACCCCTTGGGGGTGCGGCCGAAGCCTTGGAACGCCTCCACGATGCGGGATTGGGTGATGTCCGGCAGATTCTGGACGCTGGAGGTAAAAAGTGTCGTGCCTGTGAGCCAGGTGGTTCGGAATACATCATTCAGTTCACGGATACGGATGATTGTCATGGTTTTGTCCCTCGTCTCGATTGAAATGGACAGGGAAATAGGACCCCGTCCTGCTTTCCCGGAGCCGCGCGAGCGGTGGGGCTGGAAGGGGACAACAGGGATTCGCGAGGAACCGGCTGCACGCAATGCAGCGCAGCGGAATGAAGGAAGCTGGGCGGAAGACCTGTTTGGGGGAGAGAAGGGGCAACGCCACTCGGCCTCCATTTATAAATCACTTAAGCGAAAAATTGTTAGGCGCATTAGACACCACTTGCTTTCCGAAAGTGGCGTGAAATAGTCAAAAGAAACTCTCGGTTAAATTTTTATACCTTCTAAGCGTGCTGCTAGATGCTGATTGTAAGGCAGAGTTGATATTTATTGGGTGGGCTCTGACCTGTTCCTAGCCTAATTCAGCATGGCTATCTTGTGTGTGCGAGTGAAACAGCGGACAGGCGCGCTTTTTGTGGATACGCATGAGGAACAGTACTCTGCTTGTAGGAAAAATCATGCGTTTTAGTGTGTTTGGGAATGGAATATTTGCCTTTGGACTCTTCTTTTCTACGTTGGGCCTCCATCCAGCCGCGGCTTGCTTGGCTTACAAACCAATAAGTAATACGCCGCCTCGCTGATCTCGACTCTTTGGCCTTCCCAAAACGCGATGAATCTGAATCTCTGGTGCAAACCGGAGGTTTGCGATGCGATCA
>NZ_JBJDMY010000040.1:0-13926 GCF_044900305.1 Agrobacterium sp. NPDC089420
AAATGCCGCAATTAAAGGCCTGACAGAAGACCGCACTCGATCACACGTTCATATGGGCAAAAACTTCTTGCATAACGGGCGGCAACCACAGAAGTTCTTGGAAACGAGCCCGATGGGAGAAACTACTCATTTGCCCATCCCACATCCTTTCAGAAAAAAATCCACCGCGCGCCGGGCATTTTCCAAAAGTTCTTCTGTCGCGTTAACATTTCCCGCTACTGCATAACGGGAAACAGGCCCTTGGATCAGGAAGTGAAACTGATCCGCGAGAAAAACCAGGTCTCCTTCCACGCCCCCCTCTTTCAGAATGTCGATCAGCACCTGACGGGAAGGCTTTCGCCCAGCCTCATCCGCGATGCGGACGAGCTCCGGGAAACGGGCCGCTTCCTTGTGAAAAAGAAAATGGAGGGCGAGGATATCCGGTCGCGTCAGCGTTTCGGTCATTTTTTCCCCCATCATCGTCAATCTCTCGGCCAAATTCCGCCCTGCCATTACAGGGATGTCCACGAAAGAACGCTTGTCTTGCACGAATTTCAATATGACCGCTTCGAACAAATCCGCCTTCGTTGCAAAACGAGAATACATCGTGCGCTTGGAACAATTGGCAAGGGCCGCCACGTCATCCGTGCTTGTTCCTTCATACCCGCGATCAAAGAACAATTGCTGCGCAGCTGCGATTATATCTTCGGCGACTTTCGCTTCGCTTCCCTTAACCGGCCGTCCACGGCGACGAGACTCACGTTTTTTCTTCGGATCATTTTCCACCGGGTCGATTTTCGCTTTGGACATGCAGTTCTCCGCTGTCGATGAAACTACGCCGATATGGATGCGGGTAAGCCTTAGTGAACCGCAACTGGCAGATTTTTGGGGATCGGCTTGAGGATTAATACGAGAGGAATGATAAGGACAAGAGCCACCGAGAAGAAGTAGAACATATCATTGAAGGCCATAACGGTCGCTTGTCGTATCATGGTTTGATACAGGCTGCCGATTGTCGACTGTATTGCAAGGATATCCGTGCCGGCAGGGCGAAGCCTGTCCTGCATTTCGATCGAGTTGGATGTTACAGTCTCGAACAATCGTTGCGTATGCAAGGATGTTTGGCGGTCCAACAATGTCGCGATGAGTGCCAAGCCTATCGAGCCTCCGAGATTGCGTGCGGCTGAATAAAGGCCTGCAGCATCCTGGGCAAATTCCCTGGGGACAGAGCGTGTCGCAGCCTGGTTCAGGAATATCAAGGCGAAGGTCTGGCCGACACCTCGCAGGAACTGCGAAGTGTAAAAATCGCCACCCGCAGCACCCGCAGTCAGCGAGCTGTCTATGTAGCAACTTGCCGCATAACAACAAAGTCCAAAGGCTATGGCGATGCGAAGATCGAGATGCCGGACCAGCAAAGGAAAAAACGGCATCACAAAAAGCATCGGAATACCGCTTAGCAGAACGACTGAGCCGGATTGCAGCGCATTGTAGCCGCTAATCTGGGCAAGGAATTGGGGGATGAGATAGGTTATTCCGTAAAGTGCAGCTCCGGTTACAAGCGCCATAATAAAAACGCTACCGAAAGTCCTGTGAAAGAGGATCCGGAGCCTGATAACGGGACGCTTCGCATATATTTGTCCGTAAACAAGCATGGCGAGACCGAACAAGGCCAGTGCAGTCATTAACAAGATGAAACTGGACTCAAACCAATGATCCCGTTGCCCATCTTCAAGCACGATTGTCAGGCATCCCAAAAAAATGGACATGCCCGCTATCCCGATCCAGTCGGCTTCAAACAGAAAGTCCCGTCTCATTTTTGACGCAGGAAGTCCAAGGAGCAGGAAAATGACAAGACCGCATCCGACCGGAAGATTGAGAAAAAAGGCGTAGTGCCAGCTCGCATTTTCGGTCAGCCAGCCGCCGACCAGTGGTCCTGCAATCGGTCCCATAACAGCAGTCAGCCCGAAAAAGGCCATTCCTATCGGCTGTTGGGCGGGTGGCAGCCTTGTTGATACGATCGTCATGGCCGTCGGAATCATGGCCCCGCCCGTAAAGCCTTGTCCAATGCGACCGAAAATCATCATTCCGAGTGACGTGGAGAACCCACAAATCATCGAAAAAACCATGAATAGAACCGTCACGGTCAAGAGAAATCGCCGCAGGCCGAGCAGGTTCACGAACCATCCACTCAGCGGGATCATGACAATTTCGGCAACGAGATAGGAGGTCGCAATCCATGTTCCCTCGGTACCACTCGCGCCAATTTCACCCTGAATTTGCGGTAGTGCGGAATTCGTAATCGAAATATCCAACGCTGCCATGAAGGCACCGATAATGCCCGCGGCAACCGCAATCCAAGCCGCCGCGTCGGCCTTTTCCTCCACGAGGTGAAGTTCCAGGCCGGAGCTTCCGACACTCATTTCTGCGTCTCCGAAGCCGGGGCTGTGTGAACGATTTCATCGTATCCCTGCTGAGCAGTCCGCGTGTCGACATCAACTGTCACGGAAAGACCTGGAATAAGCAATCGACGGGCATCAGAATCTGCAGTCACCTTGATACGCACGGGGACACGTTGCACGATTTTGGTAAAGTTCCCTGTGGCATTTTCGGCGGGGATAAGAGCAAACTGTGCGCCTGTACCCGGTGCGAAACTTTCCACTCGTCCTGTCAAAGCTACTGAGTTGAGGGCGTCGACATGAATCGAGACCGGTTGCCCCACTCTCATGTACTGAATTTGCGTTTCTTTGAAATTGGCTTCCAGATACAGGTCTTCGACCGGCACCAGTGTCATCAATCGCGTGCCAGGTTGGACATATTGCCCGATAGCAACGGTTTTGTCGCCAACGGTACCGGCAACGGGTGCGGTTATAAGGGTAGCGTCAAGATCCAGTTTTGTTGTCGCCAATTGGGCCGTTGCCTGTTTTACTGCGGCTTCGGATTGTTTGATGGTCGCGTCTGCGGTGTTGATCGCTTCTTTCGCCGAAGCAAGAGCGGCCTCCGAAATGACGACCTGTGCATTCGCCTGATCCCGTTGGCTGACGAGATTTGTAATCTGCTCATTGGAGGCAGCCCCTGTCTTTGCAAGGGATTGGTATCGTGTGACCTGACTTTCCGTAAAACTGGCTTGGGTTTTTGTTGCCAACAACTGCGCCTCGGCCTGACCAACCGCGGAAACCTGACGTTTCGCGTCCGCTCTCGCGCGAACCAAATCTGCCTTGGAGGATTCGAGAGCCGCTTCCGCTTGTGCGACTTTTGCCTCGTAATCCTCAGACCGGATTTTCACCAGTTGATCGCCTGCTGCCACTTTCTGGTTCGACGTGACGAAGACCTGCTCGACGTAACCCTGGACCTTTGGGGCCACAGCGGTTTGGTCCGCCTGCAGAAAAGCATCATCCGTCGACTGCGTAAACCGTCCGTCCGTCCAGTAATGCCACCCCCATGTGGCCCCTCCAACCAGGACAGCCAGCAGGGCGACTGAAAGAACTCGACGAATTTTTTTCCTCTGATGTTGTGGGGCCACATGGGGCGACACTATAGCCGGGCTTTCGACCTCCTCTTCCTCAGTTGCCCTTTGGTCCATCGCACGCATTGGCTCCACCTTGCTGGCATTCAACGACATCGTTCTACTCGTTCCGTTAATAAAGGTACCGCATAGTATATTTAATTTCGAGAAAGCGCCAGAGGGGAAAGGGACTTTCCCGGAAGATTGGCCGGTGAAGGAAGTGAGTCCCGATTAGTAGGCGCGACTATTGCCTTATGTTGTATGTAGCGGGATGTTTGCTGCCCGGAAGCGTTCGATCAGGGTAAAGAGAAGATCGCTTTTGGTAGAGGCAGCTAAACGCGATGAGCTGACGAACGCATAGCTATCGAAGTTGATTTTACCGTCCGCGATGGATTCGATAAGGACACCAGGCTTCGGCTCGGCCACGATCCCCGGGTGTTCCTCGTAGATATCTAGTATTAATTGACGAACCTGATGCGGATCGTTTGCAATGGACACTGCAAATGGTATTTGAACACGACCGATGGGATCACCCGGTGTCATGTTCCGGATCGTTTTCGTAATGAGTTCCGAGTTGGGAACAATGAGCGTCGATCGGTCCGATATCTGAATTTCCGTGGAGCGTACGCTGATCTTTTTTACATCTCCTTCATCCGTCCCAAGCCGCACCGTGTCGCCTATTTTCACCGGACGCTCTGCAAGGAGGATCAATCCCGAGATAAAGTTCTGTGTGATCGCCTGAAGGCCAAAACCTATACCCACGGAAAGCGCACTGACAACAAGAGCGATGCGCTCCATGCCTATTCCGAGAGTGTTTACTGTCCAGAGTCCGGCGAGGATGAAGCCGATATATTTCACCATCGTCAGTACTGAGTTGCGCGCTCCAGCATCGAGTTCTGTGGCAGGAAGATAAGTGCCATCAAGCCAGCTCAAGACCAACCGTACGGCGACCAGAGAGACGAGCATGACAAGCGCCGAACGCAGAAGAGCACCAACTTCGAATGTAATGCCAGCGACGGTGAAGCTCGACAGGTCACCGATACCGGTAAAAAGATCGCTTGTGCCAGGACCAAATGGTGCAAACACCACAAACAAGGCCCCGAAGGCGATCAAAAGCCTTAGTGCTGCGGAGACAACGATACCGGCTTGCTCCACGAGTTTTGCGCGCAGCCCAAAAGATGATTGCAGGCTTCTGGCGAGGCCGCCCTCCGAGGAGCAAAGGGCGATCGTGAAATCATCGACGAAAAGCAGCACCAGATAGGCCGCGGTAGCAACGATGGCCGCCCAGACGATCGATCTGCCGATAAAAAGGGAAAAATTAATATATCCCGAAAGTGCAGCAAAAACGGTAACCACGATCACCACGTGAATGGCAAACCTGCACACCAGCATCCATGGGCCGGCCTGCAGGCGCAAGCCGTTGCCTGTCGCGTGCCTCTCCAGTTTCTTCCAGGCGTGGAGCACAAACATGAAGAGCGCAGCGTAACAAGCCGAGATTGCCAGGGAGGCCAAGGCGACCGCGCCGGAACTTAGTCCTCCTATTCGGATAATGTCGAGGAAAATCACACCGGATGCAAGGATGGACGCTATCATGGAGGGAAGCCATCGAAGCGCATATGCCGCACCATCACTGATCGGTGGCAATCGCCAACTGGGACGCCGGACCAGTAACATCGCATTGCCTAAAAACATTACGAAGCTGGCAAAAGAGATCGTACCGATGACTCTTGAGGTAAGACTACCAACTTCAGCGGCGGCGAGTATGCCTGTCCATCTGAGAACCGCCGCAACGACCGTAACGGAAACAAAACTGGCGAATGCTCCCCCCACTGTAAACCACAGGGCAAGTCCCGACCGACGAAGGCGGGTTCCTGGTGCGTGATTCATCGCAAGCTTCAAACCCATCTTGTCGAGGTGGCGCCGGGCCGGCCCCAACAAAAAAGTAGACAACGCAAAACTTGCGACAATAAGTACGACGCTCGACATCGTCAGGTGCTGGTGCGTATTCGTGACAACCCGCTGCACTGATGCTTTGGCTTGCCAGACATCGACAGGCATCGTATGCCAGATGTCACTCCAGAAATATGGTGAGAGCGGCGATCCAACCCTTTCAAATACGTCGCGATTGAATGCTTCGGCAATCGCACGGTTGATTGTCGCAAGCAGGTCCCCGGCGCTTGCTTCAACGAGACGTCCCCGCTTGATTGCGGAATCGAGTTCGACACGCTGGTTTTGTAACTTGTTGCGGTTCTCCCGGATATCATGCCCCTCTCCATCAGAGGCTTCCCCCAGTTGGGCAAGACGGGCATCGATTTCACCAAGTTGAGGTTCGATGGCGAGAATTGCCCCCGTGACGGCAACCTGCGTCGCAAGCACACGCTCTTTCAGTGACTGCAATTGTGTTGTATCCGGGGTGGCTTGAAGCGTGTTGGCAACCGCCTCGACTTCACCGGCTTTCTCACTGATAAGAGCTATGGAGTGCTCCAAGGACGTGTCAGTGCGTTGAGCACCGGCTTGAAACGCGGTAAACAACAAAAGAAACAAGACCAGAAGGCAGGAACGCATATTCAAGAGGGTTCTCCTCGTCGGGAAGCGCAAGCTCGTCGGTGAGCGTCCTGACACCTTCCCAATGTGTGACCACGCCCGCGGACGTGGTCAGGTGTGTTCGTGATCAGCTCTTCGCTAAAGATCGGAGACTAGCTTTTCTCCAACTCGCCCTCAGGCTGCTCGTTCTCATTGTTGATTTTCGTCATCTTCATAACGAAAACATAGAATACAGGAACGAACAGAACGGCGAGAACTGTCGCCGAAATCATCCCCCCCATTACACCCGTCCCGATGGCTCGCTGGCTCGCCGACCCGGCACCGCTTGCGATGACAAGTGGCACCACGCCTAGCGTGAAAGCAAGTGAGGTCATGAGGATCGGGCGAAAGCGCAGGTGAGCGGCTTCGACGGCGGCGTCATGAAGTGACTTTCCGGACGCCCTGAGATCTTTGGCGAACTCGATAATCAGAATGGCATTTTTTGCAGAAAGGCCGATGATGGTGATGAGGCCGACCTTGAAATAAACATCGTTGGGCATGTCTCTCAGCATGACTGCCGCCAAGGACCCGAAAATTCCTAGCGGAATGACCAGCATTACGGAAAGCGGGATGGTCCAACTTTCGTAGAGTGCGGCCAGGCAAAGGAAAACAAGGAGGCACGAGAGGCCGAGCAACATCGGGATCTGGGCTCCTGACTGAATTTCCTGTAGGGATTGTCCGGTCCACTCGTAACCAAAACCGTTTGGAAGCAGGCCCGCTATGCGCTCGACTTCCGCGATGGCATCACCGGAAGAATACCCAGGTGCTGTTTGTCCGCTGATCCTGATTGCGGGAAAGCCGTTATAGCCCACGAGCTGAGCTGGCCCCTTGGACCATTCAAAAGTGGCAAAGAGTGACATGGGCACCATGCCGCCTTCATTGTTGCGAACGTTAAGAGACATGACATCGATAATGTCACCCCTCTTCTCCGGCTCTGCCTGCACTGTTACCCGTTGCATTCGCCCCTGATTGGGGAAGTCGTTCACGTATGACGACCCAAGATTGGTGCTGAGCGTCGAGTTGATATTGGCAAAAGTGACACCGAAGGCATTGGCCTTTTCGCGATCTATTGTCAGAACGGCTTGAGAGGCATCGGCAAGTCCCTCCACGCGAACACCTGTCAGTATGGGGCTTTTGCGAGCCTCCGCCAGGAATTGATCACGGGCAGCACCCAAAGATACCATGCCTCTGTTTCCACGGTCCTGCAGACGGAAGGAAAAACCAGTTGTAGTGCCAAGGCCGCGAATGGCGGGCGGGGAGGTCGCGAAGGCCACAGCATCCTTGATATTCTGAAACCCTGCATTCAGTCGTTGCGCGACTGCCGTGGCGGCTTCTTCTGCACTTCGCTCACTCCAGTCTTTGAGGGTCATGAAAACGAGGGCGGCATTTTCGCCCGCACCGGCAAAACTCGACCCGTTGATCGCAACCACACGGCTCACCGCGGGATTGTCCATTGCGATCTTTTCCATGCTCTGTACGGATTCAAGCGTACGCGAAGACGTCGCATCAGCAGGAGCTTGAACCTGTGCTATCAATGCGCCCTGATCCTCAACGGGAAGAAAATCCGTCGGCAACCTGAGAAACATGTAGCAGGTGACACCGGCCAGAAGGAGATAGACGAGCATTACACGTCCGCTCTTGTGTAACAACTTTCCCACCCAGCTACTGTATCCGAGCGCGGTTTTGTCGAAGCCCTTGTTAAACCATCCAAAGAAGCCCTTTTTTGAATGAGCGTGCCCCTTTTTAACGGGCTTTAGAAAAGTGGCACATAGGGCGGGCGTCAATGACAAGGCGAGAAAAGCAGAAAAAAGGATCGACGCGACCATCGTTAGCGAGAACTGTTGGTAAATAATGCCAACAGCGCCAGGGAAGAACGCCATTGGAACAAAGACCGAGGTCAAGACAAGCGTGATACCTATAACCGCACCGGTAATCTGGCCCATCGCTTTCTTTGTGGCCGCCTTGGGCGGCAATCCTTCCTCCATCATGATGCGCTCGACATTCTCAACGACAACGATCGCGTCGTCCACAAGAATGCCGATTGCCAACACCATGCCGAACATCGTGAGTACGTTGATGGAAAAACCCAGAACCAACATTACCGCGCAGGTTCCCAGCAATGCGATAGGCACCACCACGGTCGGAATGATCGTATAACGCAGGTTCTGCAGAAACAGGAACATAACGACGAAAACGAGCGCTACGGCCTCCAGGAGCGTGTAGAGGACCTTTTCGATTGAAATCTTAACAAAGGGCGTCGTGTTGTAGGGGATAGACCATTCTACATCTTGAGGAAAGGACGGCGCAAGCGCTTCCATTCGCTCCCTGACGGCTGTTGCGACAGCCAGAGCATTTCCATCCGGAGCAAGCTCGATAGCCGCGCCGGTTGCCGGCGTTCCATTCAACCGTGTGGAGGTGCTGTAGCTTTCCGCACCGACTTCGATGCGGGCAACGTCACGCAGACGGACGGTCGAACCATTGGATTGGGCTCTAAGCACAATGGCGCCGAACTCGTCGGGAGAGGTCAACTGGCCCTTGACAAGCAGCGATCCTGTGGTTCGCCTCTGGTCGCTGACAGGTGCGGAACCGATACGTCCTCCGGCAACCTGAGCGTTCTGTGCGCGGATTGCGTCTGTAACATCAGAAGGCGATAGATTGAAACCGACGAGCTTGTCCGGGTCGACCCACACTCTCATAGCGCGCTCGCTACCGAAGATATTCACGTTGCCTATACCCGGAATTCGGCGCAATTCACCGGCGATGTTTCGGCTCATGTAATCGCCGAGTGACAAACCGTCCGTCTTGCCGCTTTTCGAACTGAGCGTTACCAGAAGAAGGGTATCCGCACTGGTGGGGTCTACGCTGATGCCTTGCTGGACAATCGACGTAGGCAGTCGTGATTCAACCCGACGTACCCGGTTTTGCACCTCGACAGCGGCCGTGCTCGCATCAGTTCCCGGTTCAAAAGTCACGGTAATGGCGACGCCACCCGCAGCATCGGAGGTCGATTCATAATAGAGCAGTCCTCGGATGCCGTTCAGTTCCTCCTCGATCAGACGGGTGACCCCTTCATAGGTGTCCTCGGGAGAGGCCCCTGGATATGTAGCAGCAATCCGTATCTGCGGCGGCGCCACATTAGGATATTGCGAAATCGGCAGCATGGTGAGGGACAGAAGCCCGGCGAGCATGATGACGATGGAAAGCACCCAGGCAAAGACCGGGCGGTCAATGAAAAAAGCGGCCATCGATTTTATCCCTTATCCGAGTTCTGTTTCGGTGAGGAAGAGACATTGCCCCATGGTTCAGGCTCAACGCGCGCGCCTGGAGCAATCCGCTGGAACCCTTCCACGACAACCTTATCCCCCGGTGCCAGCCCTTTCATGACGACCCAACGGCCATCCACGAGCCAACCAAGATCAACCGGCCTGACTTCGACCTTGTTTTCATTGCCAACGACGAAAATCTGGGCCTTGCCGGCGGTGTCACGCTGGACGGCTTGTTCAGGCACAGCCAGCGCCTCGTCGAGAGCCGCCTGTTCGACACGACCGCGCACATACATGCCCGGAAGGAGGTTCATGTCTGGGTTTGGAAACTCTCCACGGAGAATAACCTGACCGGTTGCGGAGTTGACTGAAGCCTCGGTAAATAGCAGTTTGCCATCATGCGGGTAGAGTTGGCCACCCCCAGAGAGCAGCTTTAGCTGGGCACTACCCGCTGCATCCGCCTTCAGTGTTCCTTGGGCGACAGCATTCTTCAACGCAATCAGGCTCTCAGCGGGGCGAGTGAAATCCGCGTAGATTGGATCAATCTGCTGAATCACGGCCATCACGTCGGAGGTGGGACTCACAAATGCGCCCTCCGTGACGAGGGCTCGTCCGATGGTGCCGGATATCGGTGCCCGGATTTTGGTATACTGTAGATCAAGCTCAGCGATTTTGAGGTCGGCGCGGCTCCTTTCCACGTCTGCGTTGCTTTGTGCAAGCGCTGCAATCGCACTATCCGCGCTCTCCTGGCTGGCTGTACCTCCGCGAAGAAGCTGCGTTTGCCGGTCAGCACGCTGCTTCGCCAAAATCTGGGCTGCAGCGGCAGAATCCAGAACTCCTTTTGCTGAGGCGACCTTGGCCTGGAATGGCTCCGGGTCGATGACGTACAAGACGTCCCCTTCCTTCACCGACGCCCCCTGTTCGAACACGCGCTTAAGCACGATACCAGTGACCCGTGGGCGTACATCAGCAGTTACCATTGGAGCTACTCGCCCAGGCAAGTCGCTAACGACCGGCACTCGCTCAGGTCGCGCTTCGATGACGGCGACTTTTGCCGCAGGAGCAGCCGCCTTTGGCTGCTTCGGCGCCTCGTCTGAACATGCCGCAAGCAAAACACAAAGAGCGACAGCGCCAAAGACCGGAATACTCTTCCGTATAGATGTCATAGAAAGTTTCCTTCGATATTCGGTTATTCCTGATCTCGAGACCCGGCACCCACATGCTAACCAGAAGAGCACAATGGGATTTTGGGCCACTTGTGCCGCACGGGCATCAGGACGCAAAACTTCTCGAGCCGACATCATGACACGCAGCGTACCCCGAAGCCTGTTTGCCTCTCAGCGTGGCCGAGAGGGGAAAAGACCATGCATCCGATTTCCGAACCACTGCGTCATATCGCTCCCTGTCCGACCAAATGGCGTTATTACCAGTCCGGCAACCGCGTATATAACTCAACAAGCGTTGACTTACCAGCATTCTTTGCTGCTCTATCCCATCTCTGTCCGCAAGTGCGCTTCTGACGCCGAATCGCCCGTTCAAAAACATGGCGCAGGACCACCTCACAGGCTCTAGAAGGCAGAGATCATCCATCGGCGCGGGTTGTGGCGCAACATCGAGACGGTTGAGTTCGCTACCCCGGAAAGGGTCGACTGGTTCAACCGCTGGTGAATTCTGGAATCTATCGGCACATACCGCCAGCCGAATCCGAAAAAACAGTATTGCGCCACGCTGGACGCACCAGCCGCGGCCGCATAGCTTAAACCACCTGACCTCCGGCAAACCTCGTGCGGTTCAGTAGTGAGGGCGGCGATATATGGCGAGTAAACAACATCGAGAACCGGCAAAGCTATCAAAAGGAAGAGGATCGTTGTTAACATCCCACCGAACCCAGTGCTGACGATTTTGGGGTTGCCCCAGTTCTTCCACGGCCTTTTGAACGCAGCATCAATACTCAGGGATGTGTTCAAAACGCTAACCCGAGCACGACCTCACCCGCCAGCGAGATATAGTTCTCACAATCCGTTCATACTTTCATGAAGCCAGCTTTCAATATGAGTCCGAATGACGGTAAGCTACTCGTTCCGGCTTTCAAGCAGGCACCTTCTACCAATGAAAGGAGTAGCACGGCGGTCGCTGCGTCTGTCCGACCTGGTTTCAATCCGGTTCGTGAATTTGACGCGCTAGCGCGATGCACCGGACGAAGGAGGTGACGTAGCGGCCTGTATTTGGCAAAATGAAACCGATACGGTCGGTGGAGCCCTGAAATTGGTTGCAGTTCTTCCCAATAACGACGCGATGAAGGTTGGAGTAAAACCATGACCGAGGAGGAGCCGAGGCTTGCCTGGTGGATCGCGCGCTGGATTTTGCTCGCATTGGCCATTCCAGGAGCTTCACAATCCGCGCTAGCCGATGCACCGCGCCTCGGGCCTTTCGAACTGCCCAAGCCAAGCGAACTGAGCGTTTTCCTCAACGACCAGGCTTTCAGCCCCTATGAAGCACTGAACGGGTCCTTCACCTCAGCGGAGGGCTGTGCCGCCATTCCCAATGGCCTATGGATCGAGATGGACGGCAAGGGAGATTGTATCCGTTATTATCCGCAAGCGCTGGCCGATGGCGAGAACCAGACCGTGCTCGTTTATTTCGGCGGTGACGTGATGTTGCGCAATTCCAAGGGCGTGCGTTTCATAACCGATTCCTATGTCCGGCAATCACCCGCCTCGATCGCGACGGAAATGGCGGAATGGGCGCAAAAGGCCGGCCACCCCGTCATCTTCATGGCGCGTCCCGGCATTTATGGTTCCTCGGGTGATCACAACAATCGCCGCCATCTGCACGAAATAACGCTTATGAATCGCGCGCTCGACCTGATCAGGGAAAAGCACAAAATATCGAGCTTCATTTTGACCGGCCACTCCGCTGGCGGCCAGATCGTCGCGGGTCTCATGAATAAACGCAGGGATATCTCGGCGGCCATCATTACCTCCGGTCTCGTCTCGGTGAAGCAGGTATCCGCCTTCTGGGAGCGGCGGCGGCGGCTTCCGGGCAAGCTCCTCTACAATGCCGCCGCGTTTTACGATCCCATCGATGAAATCGACCGGATTCAGACCGATCCTCGACCGGACATCTATTTTCTCTCCGACCCGGAGGATCGCGCCGTGCCGTTTTTCAGTCAGCTATTTTATGTCAGGCGCCTGCGCGCCGCAGGCTTCGAACCGCACCACATCTATGTTCAGGCGACAGACCGCCAACGCCATATTCTGGCCTATCACGGCCGCCTAGCCGCCGCGCTTGTCGCGCAGGGCCGGTCGCAGGTCGAAATTCGTCGTGCTGTCCACGAGATGGAACTCGAACAATTCAAATAGCGTGTTTTACACGACGGCGCCGTCGTCGGCGCTTTTCTTCAGCCGCGCGACGAGTTCATGCATGCCGGTGCTGTGCGAACCTTTAAACAGAACCACATCTCCGTCCGCCAGCCTTTCGCGAAGGATTTCACTGAGCACCTGGCGCGATCCGGCATGGGAGCCGCGCAAGGCAGGAGAAAGCGCCTTCCAGAAGTCGGCATAAAGCTCGCCCACGACATGGACTTCATCAATTGAACGGTCCTGTATGAACCCAGCAAGTTCGGTGTGATATGCGGCCGCCCCGGGCCCCAGCTCTGCCATCTCGCCAAGAACCGCGATCCGACGCCGCCCGCCTTCATAGTCGCCCAATCGAGCCAGAGCCGCGCGCATCGAACCTGGATTAGCGTTATAGGCGTCGTCGATCACGGTCAGCCGGCGCCCGTCAAGCGAAAGAGAGATTTCTTCGCCCCGTCCGGGCAGAGCGGCAAAGCTTCCCAGCTGCGCGATCGCCGGCTCGAGTGGATGCCCGAGCGCCGAAACGGCTGCAAGCACAGCAAGGCCGTTCAAAGCCATGTGGTATCCAGCCGCGCCAATCGGGAAACTGATTTCGCGATCCTTGATCCTGACGTGAGCCTGCCGGCCTGCCGCGTCGTAGCGCAAAAGCTGGCACATGCATTCATCCGAAGTCCCATAAGTCCAAATGTCGAGCTTTTGCCTTTGAGCCGCGTCATGTACCGTGTGCCACTCCTGCATATCGCGGTTGAGAACGGCCTTGCCGCCCGGCGCCATGCCGAGAAAAATCGCGCTTTTGGTACGGGCGATGTCGGCGACCGTGCTCCTCTCGCCAAGATGGGCAGGCAGCACATTTGTAAAAACAGCAACCCTCGGGCGCGCCATGCGCGCGCTGATCGCCATTTTGCCAACGGCCAGTTCCAGCACCACATGTGGAGTGTCCCATGGAATCGAGGCAAGGTTCCACGCCACGCCAGCAGGCAGGTTCGCATTATGGTGGCTTTTGCCAACATCGCCCCAGGCTGAAAGCGCATGTGCCAGCATGGCGACAACTGTCGTTTTTCCAGCACTGCCGGTCACGGCCAGCACATTGCCGCTCATCCGGCTGCGCGCATACTCGCCCATCTTCAGAACGGCCTGCATATTATCTGATACGCCGCCTCGCTGATCAAAACTCATTCGCCCATTCTCTTCGTCCGATGGACATGATGCGCCAAGGCTGGCTTTCGAGCTTTCGCCATGCATC
>NZ_JBJDMY010000041.1:0-11155 GCF_044900305.1 Agrobacterium sp. NPDC089420
CTGATCGCATCGCAAACCTCCGGTTTGCACCAGAGATTCAGATTCATCGCGTTTTGGGAAGGCCAAAGAGTCGAGATCAGCGAGGCGGCGTATAAAACCCCTGCGGCGAATTGAATCATGCACCTGAAACTGCGGGCGGATCACAGCGAAATATGCTCTGATCAGATCCATGACGCGACCCGATATAGAACTCCCGGATGATGTAGAGGCACTCAAGGCCATGGTTCTTGCCATGGCCGAAAAGGCCGCTCGCGTCGAGGCTTTGGAAAAGCAGGTCGACGATCTCGAGGCCCGAAATGCTGATGCCGATGAGCGCATCGAGCGGCTGACACAGATCCTGAAAGCTTTTGACCGCGCGCGTTTTGGGCGGCGTTCAGAGAAACTTGCAGCGGCCAGTGTCGATGACGAGCAGCATGCCTTTGTCTTTGAGGAGATCGAGACCGGCATTGCGGCGATCAGGGCCAAGGTTACGAACGGCATCAACAAAGATGGCAAACGTCCACCGAGGCCACGCAAGGGCTTTGCGCCGCATCTGGAGCGTATCGAGGTGGTGATCGAGCCGGAAGACTTGCCGGAGCATGCGGGCAAGACAAAAATTCTGATCGGAGAAGACATATCCGAACGACTGGATGTCGTTGCAGCGAAGTTCCGTGTCATTGTCACGCGCCGTCCCAAATATGCTTTTAAGAACGAAGATGGCGTGATCCAGGCTGCGGCCCCGACACATATCATTGAGGCGGGCATCCCAACCGAAGCGCTTCTGGCCCAGATTGCGGTCTCCAAATATGCCGATGGCCTACCACTCTATCGGCAGGAAGCGATCTACGCCCGCGACAAGGTCGACCTTGACCGGAGGCTAATGGCTCAATGGATGGGAAAGCTGGGGTTCGAGCTCGACATCCTCGCCGATTACATCCTGAACGAAATCAAGAAGGCGGAACGAATATTTGCCGACGAGACGACCCTGCCGACACTGGCGCCTGGATCCGGGTCGGCGAAAACCGCATGGCTGTGGGCTTATGCGAGGGATGACCGAACGTTCGGAGGCAACAGCCCGCCCATGGTGGCCTATCGCTTCGAAGACAGTCGGGGGACCGATTGCGTGGCACGGCACCTCAGCGGCTATCGCGGGATTTTGCAGGTTGACGGGTACGGGGCCTACAGCAAACTCGTACGCAAGGACGGCGGCAACGACGGCGTTATTCTGGCTGGATGCTGGTCACATAGCCGCCGCAAGTTCTATGAATTGCATGTCGCCAAAAGCTCCAAGGTGGCAACAGAGACAGTCGAGCGAATGGCAACGCTCTGGGAAATAGAAGATACCGTCCGTGGCCAAAGCCCTGAGGCGCGTGTCGCTGCCCGACAAGAACGCTCGGCGGCGATAGTCCGTGACCTCTTCACTCTCTGGCAGACGACTTTGCCGCGAGTATCAGGCAAATCCAAACTCGCCGAAGCTCTACGGTACTCGATCAAGCGTCGTGACGTCTTCGAACGCTTCCTGACGGACGGCCGTGTCGAGCTCGACTCCAACATAGTCGAGCGAGCGATCAGACCACAGGCGATCACAAGAAAAAACAGTCTCTTTGCCGGCAGCGACGGCGGCGGCAAGACATGGGCGACAATCGCGACGCTGCTGCAGACTGCAAAGATGAATTCTGTCGATCCCCAGGCTTGGCTGACGCAGACGCTCGAGCGCCTCGCAAATGGCTGGCCCAGCAGCGAGATCCATAACCTGATGCCGTGGAGCTACAAGGCCTGAACGGCCTCAGCTTGTCGCTTACCATGCAACTGCTTCATCGTCCGCTTCTGTTTACGGTTCTTCTTGGATTCGGTCTTCAGCCAGGCAGACAACCGATCGGCAAAAGGATCGAGCTTGCTCGGCCGCTCCGGGACCTTGAACTTCGGCTCCACGCCGTCCAGACGCAGGTATTTGCGGATGGTATTCCGGGATAGGCCAGTCCTGCGGCAAATCTCCCGGATCGATAAATGTTCTCGAAAATGCCAGCGTCGGATCACGCTCAATAACGCCATGTCGATCACTCCATAGCCCTCGCTGAAAACATGCGAGGGAAGGTTGGAACATGGGTCAATTCTCAATGGAAATATCACGCCACGCCGGGTCAGTTCTCAGTGGCAATCAACATCCCGAAGGGCTGCTCACAAGATAATGCCACTTGCGAAGAGTTCTTCGGCCGACTGAAAACCGAACTCTTCTATCCACGCGACTGGAAGGAATTCGTTGCCGAGGTGGATGCCTATATCCGCTCGTACAATGAGAAGCGCATCAAGATATCGCTGGGATCGCTCAGCCCGGTCGAATATCGTAAGAGCCTCGGCCTGAACTTATACAGCAGTCCAACTTTTTATCCACATCTCCCTCGCCGCGTGTCACCGTTAAAATATTGAGGCAATGGTCAGATCCTATGCAATGAACCGCACGTCATCCCGATGCAGGTCAGAAAGATTGACATTTACGAGCGTGAGACCGTTGGTGCCGTCGACATTGATGATCGTATCATTTCCGACTTGCGAGGCTGCTGCAAGAACGGCCTCAAAATCCGCCAGGACGCCACCGCGGAATTCGAGAACATCATCTGTTCCTGCTCCCGCAACAAAGTCACCGATCGTATCCCAGCCGAAGTCAGGCTTGAATACGAAAGTGTCGTCGCCCGCGCCACCTTCAAGATAATCGCCCGTGTTGCTGAAACCTTCGATCACATCGTCGCCAGGTGTGATGAGTTGCGAAAGAAGCACATAACGCATGTCAGCCTTGCTGTAGGTCCAGTCCGTAAATACGAAGTTCTCCACGCCTGCGTCATCATCGAGGAGCGTATTCTTCACAAGGATGAATCCACCATCACTAGCACCTGATGACGATTCGGGAACCGTGATAATCAAGTCTTCTCCCAGCCGAGAGAAACCGACGTCGGAGAAAGCGAGATCAGTCATTGTCAAACTGTCAGAATCCCCCTCCGCCAAAGCTTCGACAATCACATCCTCACCGTCACCTTGGGCATAGGTGTAAGTATCATTGCCAGTAAACCCGATATAGGTGTTGTTTGCAGGTTGGTTTACGAACGTATCATTGTTCGCGGTACCCCGAATTGGAATGGCATCAGTGATCTGACTGCGATCCCAAACGACTCCGTTAGCAAATTCGATACGATCAATCCCCCAGGATTCATTCGCCGCATAAAACTGCCAGTCGACCGTGATGGTTTCATTGGTCGAAAAGACCTTAATCAGCAACGCGTCGCTGGATCGGCTGAATTCAACATCGGACGGGTTTAGGTCAACTAAGCGCAACGTGTCTACTTCAGCATTCGAGCCAGAGTTTTCTTTGATATGATCGTTTCCATCCCCAGACACATAGATATAAGTGTCGCTGCCAACACCACTGTTGAATACATCGTCACCCAATCCACCGTGGAACACGTCATTTTCTGACGTGCCATAAAGAGTGTCGCCACCGGACGTACCATTGATCCGAGATATCGCAGCGAGCCTGATCTGCTCTCGTCCCCAAACACTGCCATCGGCAAACTCGATACGATCAACCCCCCAGGATTCATTCGCCGCATAAAACTGCCAGTCGACCGTGATAGTTTCATTGGTCGAAAAAATACGGATCAGCAAAGTGTCGTCTGATCGGCTGAACTCAATGTCGGCAGTATTAAGATCGATGAGGCGAAGCGTATCAACTTCCGAATTCGAACCGGAATTCTCTGTGATACGGTCGTTTCCATCGCCCGGCGCATAAATATAGGTGTCGCTACCAATGCCACCGCTGAGAACGTCATCACCAAGTCCGCCATGGAATAGGTCATTTAGAGAGGTGCCAGATAGTGTGTCGTCACCAGACGTTCCCTTAATTCGGGATATCGCGGCAGCCTCAATCTGATCTCTGTTCCAAGTCGTACCATTAGCAAACGTAATGCGGTCGATACCCCAAGATTCATTCGCTGCGTAAAATTGCCAGTCAATCGTAATCCTCTGACCAGTTTCGAGGACATCAATAGTCAAAGCATCGCCATTTTTGCCGAATTCCACATCATTTTCGTTTAGATCGTCAAGGCGAAGTGTATCTATGTCGGCATTTGATCCTGAATTCTCCCTAATTTGATCGTGTCCATCGCCAGAGCGATAGATATAAGTGTCGCTACCCGCACCGCTGCTGAATACATCGTTACCCAACCCACCATAGAAAATATCGTTCTCAGACGTTCCATTGAGGCTATCGTCGGCAGTCGTGCCAACAATGGTCGCTTCCTCTGGGTCACTACCCAGCGCTAGGGCAATATCCGTTGTCAACCACACTGTACCATCGGCAAAGACAATTCTCTCAATACCACGCTCGGCATCGCCTCCGAGGGCGTTCAAAATCAAAATAGACCCAGCACTATTCACACTTTGGCTGGTCGGAGCGACAGAGATAGTAAGGTCGCGACCACCTCGGACCAGACTGACCTCTTCAGGATTAATGTCGAGAAAGACAAGTTGGTCGTCTGCACCGTTTAAAACGTCTTCAATTATAGTATCGTTGCCGTCTCCGCGACGATAGATATAGGTGTCATTACCGCTACCAGCCTTAAGAACATCGGTTCCAGCTCCACCCTCCAACCGATCATCACCAGCCCCGCCGTCAAGAGTGTCATCTCCGAGGTATCCGAGCAGACTGTCATTGCCGCTACCTCCATATAATTTATCGTTGCCGAAGCGACCGTCGAGGACATCGTTACCTTCTCCGCCAAGGAGTATGTTATCGGCGTCATCCCCAAGCAGGTAATCACCGAATCTCGTGCCTGTTATATTTTCGATTTCTGAAACGGTCGCGATTAAACGATCATGTGGTGTCGCAATTATCGCGCTATCGGATGTGTAGGCCGTACCGCCGTCCGCAACGAGATCGACATGTACAGCGCCTGCAAAACTCTCAAAGTTGAGGGTGTCATTGCCGTCGCCGCCGTTAATTGTGTCTACATCACCAATATTCGACAGGCTGATTTTTATCTCGTCCTCACCGTTATCGCCAAATATAAGGTCGCTCCCCCCTTTGCCATCGATGACGTCATCGCCACCGCCTCCGCCAAGCCTTTGGTTAAGATAAGAGCCGGTGATAATGTCATCCCGACCGTCGGCTTGGAAGAAATGAGACCCCTCATGCGACCAGAATTTTATATCGGCTCTATCCCATGACGTTCCGTTGTCGAAAACGATCCGATCAATCCCATAGTTGTAAGAGCTATCAACTGCCTTCACGTCCGTTATAAACTGTGTATCGTCAATAAATCTGATAATGAGATTATTACCATCCACGCTGAGGCGGAGATTTTCGGCCAGAAAACCGTGCAAAAAAAGCGTGTCAATTTCAATATTTGAATAAGAACCGTCATATATTATATCATTACCGTCCCCACGACTGTAAATAAAAGCGTCATTTCCATTATATTGCTGAACATGACTTAAGCTCGAAGAAGAGACAAGCGCATCGTTGCCGAGACCCCCGATAAAAGTGTTATCGCCGATTTCACCGCTTACGAGTGTGTCTTTGCCGATACTTCCCCTGTACCAACTTTCGCTGTAGATGCGGTCTCGATCCCAAATCTCACCGTCAGCGAATTTTATTTCATCGAAGCTGTATCGGAGGCCATCGAATAGACCTACGCCGGTAATCACTTGTCCGGTTTTAAGGTCCTTGACATAGACGTCATTGGAATATCTGCTCAGTTCGACCTCCGAACTGAGCAGATCGACAAGCAATAGGGTGTCAGTGGCGCCATCGTTCACGATGCCACCATCTATTATGACATCATTGCCATCGCCACTTCTGTATACGAATGTATCTGCGCCGTTATCAGCGCTGGCCCAAATATCTGAAACAATCGTATCGTCGCCTTCGTATCCAATAAATGTATTGTCAGACAGGGAGTACGTGGTGATTATATCTTTACCGCTCGTGCCACGGAACCAAGCCTTATCCCAAAGTTCGGCACGACTCCATACGACGCCGTCGGAGAATTCAATTCGGTCAATACCAATTCCACTCGAAACAGTTTGACTAGAGTCGAAAAAGCCAAGCGACGTAATTGAACCCTCTATGGCTTGAAAGCTTATCTTGAGGTCCAGACCAATTCTGGACAACACCACGGAACTTGAAGCAATGTCGGTCAATCTGAGAATATCTATTTCTGATACGGAAGACGAATTGTCTGTGACAACGTCATTCCCATCACCAGCCGAGTAGATGAAAACATCATTACCGTTTGAAAACATAGACGCTGTCGACAGGATAATATCGTCACCCTTTCCTCCTATGAAGATATCGGCAGCCTCTTCCCCTTCGCCACTATCATGACTTACCAGCGTATCATCACCGTCTCCGCCATACAATTGATCCCTGCCATGGCCGCCATCAAGATAATCCGCGCCACCACCGCCGTAGAGAACGTCATCACCGTCTCCACCATAAAGTGTATCTACCCCTGATCCCTCGCTTGAAGAGGCTGAATACTCGTCACCGTACAGATGATCGTTGCCATCGCCGCCTAAGAGTGTGTCGTGACCGGCCCTCCCAACGAGGATATCGTTGCCGCCCCGACCGTCAAAGTAATTATGGCCTTGTGAAAATAGATAAATATCAAGATATTTATATTCACCTTTATAGATGACTTCATAGGCACCAATGATATCAGCATCGCCGCTACCGAGAGCGATGTCATTCCCTGAAATAGAATAATATCTTGTATATGTAATTCCGTTTTCAAGATCGTAATAATTTCCAAGATCTTTTGAATCTAACAGATGAGGCTCGTAAACTTCGGAGTTCGCGCGTCTGAGCTCATCATAAAATACTGTATACTGTATGATCCCATTTATAGCATATATTCGTATATCCAGATCGGCTGCCGTATTAACTATAGACGACATGATCGTATAACGGCCCCACACAAATCCGTCCGAGAACACAACTTGCTCCAAGCCGGCGCTATACTCGTTCCAATCATCCAAGACGTTCTCAACGCCGACGAATTGGTCTAATATCGATATAACCTCGCCAGATGATTTGACATGAATGAGCAAATTCGTGCCGCGCCGGATAAATTCGACATCACCGCTGCGTAGGCCCAACAACTCGAGCGTATCGACCCCTGAAAAACTAAGTTCTTCTATGATGTCGTTTCCGTCTCCCATTGACCAGATGTACTTATCATCTCCACCTTGGCCCAACAGAGTGTCCGAACCGGCCCCACCGATGAACGTGTCAGCCTGATCCGTTCCGACCATGTAGTTTTGCTCGTCACTCCCACGAAAGAACGCGAGTCGGGAAATCGTCACCCTGTCCCAGATTATCCCATTCTGAAACTCGATTTTATCAATGCCCCAATTGCCGAGTTCCCCCGTCTCGGAGTCCAATCGGAAAAAATTCAATATACTAATACTGTCCCCGTCAGCACCGATAGAGACCAGAAGGTCAGAGCCAATACGCGTGAGTTCGACATCTGCCGGATCGGTCCCAAGCAACTTCAAGATGTCTGTTTCGGCAGCGCTGCCGCTGATATCTTCGATAACATCTCGTCCATCACCCGGAGCAAAGATCACGGTATCATTGCCTTGTGAAAGATTGATCTTGTCGTTACCTGCGCCAGCACGCAAACGATCATCGCCAGATGTATCATAAATAACGTTACTGCGATTATTGCCCACAGACGTGGCTTGTGCCGCTATTTCATTGCGTGAAATCTCAGTTCCATCAGCAAAAATGATCCTGTCTATTCCAATGGCGCTGTGACCCCACTCATCGTAAAAACCCTCGGAGATTATCGAACCTTGTGTAGCACTGATATTTACTCTGAGCGCATTGCCAATCTTTTCAAAAGTGACATCCGCCAGATTTAGATCGGTCAGGATAAGAGTATCGGTCTCGCCGATATCTGTGTCCCTGTCTCGGATAAGATCGGAACCGTCGCCCGACGTGTAAATGTAGGTACTTTCTCCAGGGCCAGAGACTAAAATATCATCTCCATGCCCACCGGCAAAAACGCCGTTGCTGTCTGGAGCAAGTCCTTCTTCACCACTTCCGCCAAAGAAGATGTCTCCTCTTGCGGCGGTGTTGATGATATTTTTCAAAACTGGATCTGACCAGCCTGCAACGGCTTGCTCGATTGCCAGGGCATAATTGTCTTGGTCGCCTCCAAAACCAACCGTCAAAAATCCCTGAAGACCACTCAACGCTTTAACGACGTACTCGACGGCCCCGCCGTGCCGGGTTGGGAGAAGCGCCTCCATGACATCGAATATAGTTTTTACACTGCTGGCCGCTTCAGCTGCTGTGAGTGGCTTGTCTTCTGACCGCGGCAGATTAAGCAGTACGAATGCAAAGTACGGGCTATCGGAGATGGTTGACAAATCCCCTCCGCGCAGAATTATACTCTGACCAATCTGGGTGAGAAAGAGGGTAAGCAGCACGTCGGTAATCTGGTCGAAGCTGCTTGCAATGGCTGCGCCAGATTGAACTGTGTTCGGCGACGTACTGACCTCTCCACCGAACTGCATTTCCCGATATGTATCACCGAAAAAACGCTCTACCAAGGCAAGCTTTTGGGCGTCAACATAGTTGCCCCGGGAATTCTGATCAATATTGTCAACGCCAGCCCAACGAAGGATCAGCGCGGAAAAATCTTCACGCAGATCGCCGACAGAGAGGTTGGCAGCATTGTCCGTGAGCGCTTTCCAGTCCTCAAGGAATGCCGAGTCGCTGGATAGTTTTCATAATATGGAATTTATCTGACCGCTTCCCGGTAGTTGAGGCAGCATTACGCCGATCTCGGAGGCCGTGAAATCTGGCGTATTGTCCGATCTCGTATCTTGGCGATCCGTCTGGAAATAGATGCTTTGGGCAACTCCCAAAGCTCCGCTCGCCCAATTGAAAGACGCCTGGAAACCTACACCATGGCCAGTGTTGGTACCATCCACAACGGCCCGGTCCAAAGATATCGATTCGATCCCAGCCTCTGTCAGCGTTAACAACTCGCCGTCATCCGTGACGCCATTCTGGTTGAGATCACGCCAAATCTTCAGCCTGTCAAAAACCTCATCATCCGCGCTGATTTTGCCGTCCCTGTTGCTATCCAGAGTTTCAAGAACAGCAAATCCATCCTTTGACGCAGAGCCAAACAACTCGTAGGCGCCATCTACTTTTCCATTTGAGTTTTTGTCGTCAACCAAAATACCGTCATCTGGCGAAACCCAACCTGTCTTTTCTGCAAACCCATCACCATCATAGTCAAAATGAACATTCGAAACGTCGAGAGAAACAAGCTCAACACCGTCCCCGTCAAGATCGAGGATGAGGGGATCGGCTAAAATCTGTAGAAGCGGTTTGTATAGGTTGTCGAAAATCCAGTCGCTAATTGGGCTGGTAAAAATCTCGTCCGCGAAATAAAGCGCAATAGCGAGAACGCCCACTGCCAGCATATTCCCTATCGGACTCATTGCCAAAAGTCCTAGCCACAACGCTGGCACTGGAGATAATGCAAGTGCAATCGTTGCGACAAAAGAGACGGCGGCCAGAACGCCAATACCTGTAACGGCCCCCACACCCATACCGATAAAAACTTTCGCAACAGCGTCGGGTGAAATACCCTCTATGTAAACCGTAGATCCGGTTTCCAGAGATTTTCCGACACCATCCAAGATTTCGCCAAGTGCAACAGCACGCGGATTATTCGATTGCTGGAGTGCGGAACCCGCTGATTGTAAATATTTCGCAGGCGTATCAAGAGACTCTCCCATGAGATGAGCGACCTCTTTGAGATCATTTCCGATACCCTCAACAAGCAAGTCAATCTTCGAATTTTCAAAAAGCGCCGTGTATGTCAAGATTTCTCTCCACGAACAAACTTCGCCAGAATACGTTTTCTGGGATTGAACAAAAAAACGCAAATAAAAGTCAGAGCGGATGGAATTAGAGGGTTTATATTTACAGCAACAAAAAATATTAACACAAACAGAGACAATAATGATCCCATAAGAATATTAACAAATGGATTGGTTATAGTTATTACAAAAGTAATAAAAATTGCTTCTTTTATATTTTTCGGCTTCCGCCCGTATATAGCCGTGGAGTACTCAATAACATTGTTTGGATAACGTTTTTTGATTTTTTTAGAATCCATCGCCGCCCTCCAGAAAGTGACACCGCCCGGTTTTGTGCAGGGTTTTCCATGTGCAATTTTTAACAGATTTTCAATTCGCAGAAAAGATGCTGCCATGATGAGTCCGTAACCGTAAAATGACCGAACGCGAAAGGATTTTCGGGCAAACGTTGACGGCATTTAGAGCGCCGGAAACAACCCTTTGCGGATGACAAGCGCGAGGTCATTCGCGGTAAGGCAGATGAGGATGGTTACCTCGGGGAGCAGAACATTCCCGCAGTTTGAAGGCTTGCTATAACGATCGCAGCTACGTGCCCGCCCAAAGCAGCACCAGCACGTCGTGAGCAACATTTTCGGCCACCTGCCCTCGGATTTTCCGGTGTGATGGAGCCAGCAAGCGAGCCGAAACAATCCAGAATGTAAGGCTGCAAATACGGAAGATCAGGAAGCAAATTTGGCTTTATTACTTGAAGTCCTGACAATAAAGCAGCAACAACGTCGACAGTTTTGGAGAGTTGATCTAGGCTGTGAGCATCATTATTATTTGCCATTCTGAATAACTCTTCTAAGGACGGCCAAAATATTTCCGATCAAGATATAAATACATACGGGAATTAACGTCATTACTACGACTATATTTGGTGAAAAGCCATCAAATACACAAAGCTCATTCACACCAGATCGCGACACAATGTATTTATTGCCATCGAGTAGCATTAGTATGGGAATCACAGAGAATATATTCGTTACAGAAATATACAAAAATATAAAATTTATGCAATAAGATATAGCCGTTGATATCAAAGCTATTACAAGAAATATAAACCAAATTGATCCGTACAATATAGAAATTGTCGCCAGAAGCGCATCTATATAAACATTACATCTATATATTATACCCCACCTGTAATACGCCGCCTCGCTGATCTCGACTCTTTGGCCTTCCCAAAACGCGATGAATCTGAATCTCTGGTGCAAACCGGAGGTTTGCGATGCGATCA
>NZ_JBJDMY010000042.1:0-9921 GCF_044900305.1 Agrobacterium sp. NPDC089420
GCCGCTCTCTCTGTTTCGTGGTCTCAACACCACCTTTTTGGCACATTGCGATGCCGTTTGGGGAGGGCGGCAACCATCCCATCTACTTTGGCAGATTAATCGACGGTTAACGATGATCGGCCATCTTTGGCCCCTCAAAAGGGGTGCGGTGGATGGTGGAGCAGGATATTGCACTGGCGGATTGGCTGAAGCCGTTCGTTGAGAAGCTTGGTCACAAAAAGCGGCGGCATATGTGCCCGGTATATATTTCAGGCCTGATCGGACCGGGTGATCGCAAGAGTATCGAGCCGATGGCGGAACGCCTTGCGCCCGATCACTACGACCGTCTGCATCATTTCATCTCGGATGGGATTTGGGACGCCAGTCCGCTTGAGACGGAACTGGCTGTGCAGGCTGACAGAATAGTCGGAGCTTCAGACGCCTTTCTGGTGGTCGACGATACGGGTCTACCGAAGAAGGGTGATCATTCGGTCGGGGTCGCTCCGCAATATGCTTCGATGCTTGGCAAACGCGCCAATTGCCAGACGTTGGTATCGCTGACGTTGGCACGCGATGAGGTTCCCGTTCCGGTTGGTTTGCGACTGTTCTTGCCGGAAAGCTGGACCAGTAACCAAGATCGGATGGTGAAGGCAGTCGTCCCCGAGGAGATGCGCATATCCCGCACCAAGCCGACGATCGCGCTCGATGAGATCGACAGGCTGATCGCGGGGGGGCACCGTGCTCGCCAATGCCGGCTATGGTTTATCGGCCGCGTTTCGCCAGGGGCTCAGTGCACGCGGCCTCACATGGGCTGTCGGTATTCCCAAACATCAAAAGGTCTACCCCCATAATGTCGCCCTGACTTTTCCGGTTTCCGGTCATGGCAGACCGCGCAAGCATTCGATCCCCGACACCCTGTCGATGGCGGCCGAAACGATCCTGGAAGCATCCTCCTGGAAGAAGGTCAGTTGGCGTCGCGACACGAAAGGTCGCCTGACAGCGCGCTTTGCTGCGCTCCGCATTCGGATCGCTGATGGTAGTCCGCAACGTATCCTCGACAAGGGACAGCAGCATATGCCGGGCGAAGAGGCGTGGCTGGTGGGCGAATGGCGCTCGAACGACGAGCGCAAATACCATCTCTCCAATCTGCCGGCCGAAGCAACGTTAAAGCAGCTAGCAGCTGCCATCAAAGCCCGATGGGTCTGCGACCAGGCGCATCAACAAATGAAAGAAGAACTCGGCCTCGATCACTTCGAAGGCCGATCATGGCAAGGTCTGCATCGACACGCGCTGATGACAATGATCGCTTATGCCTTCCTGCAACATCAGCGCCTACACCAGGCCAAGCGGGAAAAAAAACCAAGAGGCACGGCCCGCCTAAACCGACACTGCCAGCCATCCGACGCGCGGTCATAAACACCCTCCTATCAACGTCAGTCCCAGAACGATGTCCGCACTGCAGAATCCGCTTCAGACCGCCAAAATGCATTCTGCCAAAGTAATGCTAGCCTCTCTATCCGGTCGTGTCGCGCAGTCGTTATCTACGTGCAAGGGGCTGTAATGTGCCCCATACCGTCTTTTTTATGGCGATGCCGAGAGGCCTGCAGTCATCGTGAACCAATAGTAGAACGTGCTTCTGGGAAGATCGACCATCTTGCCTCCGCCGAATGGAATGGGCCGGGGGAGGTGATGATGAAGCAATTCTTGTTACTGCCGGCTATCGGCTGGTGCGGTGTTTTTTGGTCAGATCCGGCTCATTGTGAGCTGGCCACGCTGCTATCTGCCCTTTATCACGTTCGATACCGGTGATGTTGAGCACCAACTACTCGAGTGATGGCTTTGATATCCCGCTTGCCGTAGTTCTCTTCACTCCGTTGATTTCCGAGCATACTCAAGTCTGAAATCACGGATCGACTAATAGTCGTCTGCGACAGGAAACCAAGAGATGCATGGCTGTCCCTGAGGAGCAGCTATGCCGTTTCTGCGTATGGCGGCAGAGGGATACTTCCTAAGATAAGGCGACCATCTCTGAAACACGAGATGGTCGACGCACTTTAGTAAACATGCGATGAGCGAAGAGTTTGCTTTAATGGGCCTAAAAGCCTTGCCATTAAAGATGACTTCCACCCTACAGCACTCAATCCTCCTTGGAGCTTGGTGCGTTTGGAAAGTGAAGCACCAAGGACTCGGCTCTCCATCACCTTGGAGTGAGGCCGAAGGTCTCGCATGCGGAAGTGCCCGTTTTCAAGCTATGCTTCCAGACATCTTCCTTCTTAAGTTTGGCATTGGCTGCATCAATGAAGACGTTGAGTTGTTCTGGACGCACGACAGTCAAGCCATCATCGTCTCCTATAATAATATCCCCTGGGAAGACAGTTGTTCCACCAATAAGGACCGGCACGTTCAACTGGCCGGCCGCCCCTATGCTGGGGCCTTGTGCAGCAATAAAACGGGAAAAGACTGAGAAATCTTCCCATTTTACAAGTTCGGCAGAATCACGCACGGCACCGTCACACACGATCCCGACAGCGCCTCGCTGGCGAGCATGCCCACATAGAATCTCGCCAATTAAAGCGCGATCTCGCAAAGCGCCACCGTCAATTACAAGAACGTCACCCTTGTTCAACAAGTCCAGGGCGCGGATCAGGACTCCGACATCATGCCCCTCGCATTTTATGGTCAGAGCTGGTCCAAATAGACGCGGCTGTTGACCTGCAGGACGCAGTGGCCTTATGGCGGGGTCTATGGAGCTATCGTGAATAATGTCGGCAACGACCGCAGAAGGAACTTGGCGCCAGCGCTCCATTTGGGAATCCTTTGAAATGTTCTGATTATTTATGGCGAGGTGTCTAATGTGACGTCTTCCATGAGATGCAATGAAAGAACCGTCAGTTGCTTCTTAGATATTCGCTTAAGCGGTTGATGCCGTCGTCCAGAGACGAAGGACTCGCTGCATAGCACCACCGTAAGAAGCCCTCTCCTTCCGGACCAAACGCTATTCCAGGTGCGAGACCAAGCTTAGCATCTTGGATCAACCTTTTGCAGTATCCAAGACTGTCCGTGAGGCCATCAATTTGGAAAAAGACGTACATTGCACCCTTCGGGACGGCGCCCACCCGAACTCCCGGTATCGTAGTGAGCCGAGATACGAGGTGATCGCGGCTAGATTTCAAACGACATGCCGTGTCTCGAATGAGCGCATCACCATTATTTAAGGCATAAAGCGCGGCCTTCTGTACAAAGACAGGCGAGCAGGCTGTGCTAAATTCAATCAATTTGCTGAGTTGATTGATGACCTCTGCCGGTGCCACGATCCAGCCCAGCCGCCAACCAGTCATTGACCAAGTCTTGGAGAACGAATTACAGCTGACAACCAAGTCGTCGTCAGCGCAGATATCCAGGAACGAAGGACTTATAGGACCGTCAAAGTAGTATCGTTCGTATACATCATCTGCAATGATCCAAATACCATGTGAACGGCAGTGCTCCAAGACGCGCTGTTGCTCTTCCTTGGACATTACCCAACCCGTTGGATTATTCGGGGAGTTGATCAGTACGGCCTTTGTTCCTGGAGTAAGTTCAGCCAGCAATTGATCAACATCTAAGCTCCAGCCTTGCGTGCGGAATTGAAGGCTGACCGTCGTAACTTCCGCGCCGAGAATTTTTGGCATCTCGACCAAGCTTGGCCAAACAGGGGTCACTGCGACTACTCGATCTTTGTAGTCAACAATACCGGTGATGACTGAGGACAGCGCAGCAGTTCCCGATGCAGTGATTGCGATGTTTTGACTGGTTCTAGCGCCATGCAGCTTCGAGACATAAGACGCGACCTCTTCACGCAAAGCTGGTATCCCGAGTGTCTGCACGTATTTTGTTTCGCGGAGTAAGAGTGAGTCGATTGCCGCTTGGCATATGGCTGAGGCGGTCGGCTCATCGGGTTCGCCGAACCAGAACGGAACCACGCCAGTTTCACCCATTGCTGAATTGGCCACCTCACGAATCTGCGAGGAGCGAAGGTGATTGACAGTATCTCGTATACGTAGTCGTGATACCTTTGCAACTCCAGACATGCATTCTCTCCTATCTGTTGCTGTGCTCTGTCACGAATGCCTAGTTCGCGCTGGACACAGCCAATCGTTGGCTTACTCCTCCGCACGACAGATCAGCGCCAAAGCCTTAATCTCGAATTAAACTATAGTTGCCGTGAACGCGCGTGTCTTAGCCTTAAGCGCGCGATATCGGCGAATTTTGCCAATTTTTGACGATAAGTGGCTACAAATAACGGAATTATGATAAAAACGAGCGGTTGCACCTCACGTGAAAAATCGTTGCCGCACCTTGTGATTGGCCTTGAGCAGCGATGCTGGCGCGATCAGATAACAGACTTCACTCAATTGCCACCGAACTATAGATTGATCAGCGGCAATATCGAATTTCTATTTGAGCGCGTTGTCCTGCTGCGCAAACAACAGACGAAGGGCGCCAAAGTGATACAGGCCGACCGATTGTACGCATTGGCTATATTGCAGCCTTTGGTATACTAAGGCATGTGGGGATTCACGAGTGTGAATCATGCTTTGGATGGATCGCTACGCTGCGACTGACGCCCAATGGGTTAGGAATGGCGTCACACTGTCTGGTGACCCGACCGGAATGGAAGTGACAATCGTCGGTCCATGGAAGCAGTGCTGTGGATTGTACGAACAGGCAGTCAGTAGCGGGCTCACCTGCTCAGTTCGACAACTGGCACTACCTTCCGGCGCTTCACGGACTGGCTCGGATGACGATGTTTTCATCCGGCTTTTCGAGGCATGCTCGGACGAGCAGGATATGGAAACACTATGGTTGATGCGACGATCGTGAAGGCTCACCGGCAGGGCAGGGCGAAAGAGGGGGGCTCAAAGCCAGGCCATCGGTCGTTCCAAAGGCCGCATGCCCCCCCAAAAAAATCCTCGCGCTCACCGACGTGCTGGGCAATCTGGTTCACCTCCATCTCATGATGGGCATCGCTTCGACACGGTGGGCGTTCCACCGTTGCTCGATGGCATCGAGTTTGGAAGCCTGATCGTCGACAAGGCCTCCATCGTCGCCGACCTCAATGCACGTGGTGCCAAGATCGTCATCTCACAGAATCCGCGTCGCGCCAGACCGATGCAGTTCGATCGCGAGCTCTAAGGTGGCACTATCTCATCGAAAACTTCTTTTGTAAGCTTAAGGAGTTCAAGTGCATCACCATGCATGCCTGCAATACAGACCGCAGCTTCTCTGGTGTGGCCTATCTCGCCGCTGCCGTTATCAATTCTCGATGAATCCCCACATGCCTTAGAAAAATGCCGTGAGTTGCTTGAAAATAGAGGATGTGTTGCCAGAGGCTTCAATTATTTGAAGAATGGAGGCGCATCCCTCCAAAAAAATATAGCCTCTGATCGACCTTGTCAGATCTGAGGCAATACCCTTGTTTTCTGTGATCGGAATTTGCCAGGCGCTGTTTCATAAGAGAAAGCGCTACGGATTGTGAAGCTAGACAAAACACTGGATACGCCAGGGAGGTGTGACAGAACCTCGGAATGGATTCGTTCAAATTCGTCAAGCCCATCAACTTCAACACGAAGAATGTAGTCGGACGCCCCGGTAATCAAAAAGCATTCCCGTATCTCTTCGCAGTGACGGACGGCTTCCTCGAAGCGTCGCATTGCATCACGCGACGGACTCGCGAGTTTTACCTGTATGAAAACTGGCTTCCCAATCTTTTCTACCGTTTTGTTGACGACGACAGTGTAGGCGCGGATAACGCCACTGTTTTCAAGTTCGCGTATTCTCCTAGCGCAAGCCGAAGCGGATAAGCCAATCCGCCGTCCTAAGTCCACGTTGCTTATCCTCGCATTCTTGCGTAACTCGTCCAAGAGGCGATGGTCGAATGTATCCATACTCACGAGAAATCTCCAAAAAATAATCGAATCTGGCAAACATCAGAGATATTAGCTCGATAAATTAACACATTGCTAGGAAAGCGCCAGAAGCTTCCGCATAGGATTCAACCGCCCGATGAGGCGTTTCTATGTCACTCCGTAGCCGTACCACGGTTGTAGCTGGTGGGATTCGGCAAGAGTTAGAAAACATAAAAGGGGATAAGAGGATGTGGAAGTTTACCTGTTTTTCGGTTTTGACAGGATCATTTATGCTGAGTTCAGCCGCTGCTGGAGAACTTAGTATCGCGGCATACACTGACAATGTGCCTTTTGCATTTGTAGATGGTGCCGGGACGTTGTCGGGGTTCGAAATCGATCTCGTTAAGCTCCTTGCGAAACGGATGGGAAAGACGCCGAATTTTACGTCGATGCCATTTAATAGCTTGTTTAATGCTGTGCAGTCCGGACGCGCAGACGTTGCGATGGGCACCGTCGCCGTCACAAAACAGCGGCTGGGCTCAGTGTCTTTCACTCAGCCATACTTCGATTCCAATCAGTGCGTGGTTACTTCGTCTAGAAGCACAATTGTGGGTCTTTCAGACCTGGCAGGAAAAGTGCTCTCAGTCGTGACCGGGAGCACAGGAGAAATCTGGGCCACTGCAAATCAAAAAGAAATGGGTGTCAGCGAAGTCAGACGTTATGATTCAACTAATGAGGCACTGCTGGACATCGCTACTGGCAGGGTCTCCGCTTATGTTTATGATTGCCCGAGCGCTGCATACTACATCAAAGACAAGCCTAGTTTTTCCATAGTGGCAACGATTCCTACAGTTGAGCAGTTCGCATTTATGGTTTCAAAAAACAGCCCAATCCTTGGCGAACTCAATTCTGCGATCGCGGAGTTGAAGAAATCCGGAGAGATAGCGGCGCTTTATGAGAAATGGCTCGGTATAAAAGCAGAAGAAGCATCGAGCACTGTTTCCGAAAAAGCTATTCCTAACCTTTAAGGAAGCATAAATGGATTTTTTATCTACGTTCTTGAATATGGATGTCCTTAGGTCATCTGGACCTATGCTTATAAATGGGCTTGTGGTCACAATACTATTAGGTACTGTCAGCTTGTTGCTGTCTATTGTAATCGGGCTTTTTTTGGTATTTATTCGATTGTACGCAATAAATCCATTGAAGATTCTCGCTGTTATCTACATAGATCTGTTTCGCGCTATCCCTCTTCTAGTATTGTTGGTGTTGATATACTTTGCTCTTCCATTCTTGGGGCCGAGATTGAGCTCATTCTGGGCAGCGGCAGCGGCATTATCCTTGGTCGCCGGCGCGTACATGGCCGAGACGTTCAGGGCAGGGATTGAGGCTGTACCACGTGGGCAATTTGAGGCTGCAAAAGCGCTCGGCTTTACTTGGCCAAAGCTAATGATCGACATTATTCTTCCCCAGGCGATGCGGATAGTCGTCCCTCCCGCAACTGGTATTGCTGTAGGTCTTGTAAAAGATACCGCTTTGGCTTCCGTCGTTGCTCTTCCTGATCTCCTGAAGCAAGCGACGCAGACGCAGGCCTTCTACGCCAATCCATCGCCGCTCATTGGCGCTGCGGCTCTGTACCTACTCCTGCTGGTCCCTCTTGTTCGAATTGTCGCGCTGCTTGAAGCCAAAAAGCTTCACCGAGCCTAGACGAATTTGTGAGTCTATATCATGACAAATAGCAATGAAAACTCGCATGCTTCAGACGCGATCATCCAGATATCGAAGCTTGAAAAACACTATGGCTCATTTCACGCACTCAAAGGTATCGATCTGACGATTAACCGTGGGGAAGTCGTTGCAATTTTGGGATCCTCTGGATCTGGAAAATCCACGCTGATCAGATGTGTTAACCTACTGGAGTCTTACACCTCTGGAAGGGTCGAAGTTGATGGGGTGCTGGTCCGAGAGGGGAAACATCTCGCAAAGGTTCGGGCGGAGGTCGGCATGGTTTTTCAGCAGTTTAACCTCTTTCCTCATATGACTGCTATACGTAACGTGTCCATTGCTCCTATTCGGGTTCGCGGACTTAAAAAAAGCGATGCAGAAGAGACATCCAGACGTCTTCTGGAGAGGGTAGGTCTTGGAGAGCACATGGAGAAATACCCTGATCAACTTTCGGGTGGGCAGCAACAAAGAGTAGCAATCGCTCGTGCATTGGCCATGGAACCGGAGGTGTTGTTATTTGATGAACCCACGTCGGCTTTAGATCCTGAAATGGTTGGAGAGGTCCTTGATGTTATCCAGAGCCTAGCAAAAACAGGTGTAACGATGGTTGTTGTTACGCATGAGATGTCGTTTGCCAGAAAGATTTCAGATAGAATTGTATTCATGGACCAAGGGCAGATTGTAGAACAGGCTGATCCGGAATCGTTTTTTCTCAATCCGCAGACTGAGCGCGCACGATTCTTCCTTCAGTCGGTCGGCAGGACGTAGGGCATTCCGACCTACGGCTAGGGTAAATTTAGTTGTCGCGCAGCGATCAGGGTGAATTGTGCCGTGATCGCCGCCGTCTCTCAGCGCGACTTGACCCGCCTTGCCCGCCACCTCAACGATCAACCGCGAAAATGCCTCGGATACAAAACCCGGCTGAGGTGTTCATGGCAAATTTGCAGGAAGAGGGGTAATCCCCTACCCTGCAAACCGGTATGATGCGCTTGGGGTAGGATGTCCAAACCCATGGCCTGTTTAGTGCTGCGGCTTTGAACTGGCGATTCACCCGGTCAAGCGGGCTCGGGGCTGCCTTATCCGAGAATGTCGTGCGGACCGGCTTTCCTCGAATGATCCCCTGCAGGCTCATCGACCTCATAAGCCGAGCGACCGTGCAGCGGGCGATGTCGTAGCCTTCGCGTTGCAACTGCCGCCAGACCTTGCGCACGCCATATGAACTGCACCCCCTTTCGACCGGACAGTCGGCATAAGCAGAAAGGCTCAAGCACGGGCTTGAGGACAGGCTTATGTCTAACGAGTATCGACATGTTGAATTGCTGACGGGTGATATCCGCCGCAGGCGGTGGACAACCGAGCAGAAGCTGACAATCATTGAGCAGAGTTTCGAACCAGGCGAGACGGTATCTTCGACCGCTCGCCGCCATGGCGTTGCGCCCAATCTGCTTTACCGGTGGCGCAGGCTCTTGAGTGAGGGAGGTGCTGCCGCCGTGGATTCAGACGAGCCGGTTGTCGGCAATTCGGAAGTGAAGAAGCTTGAAGACCGCGTCCGCGAGCTGGAGCGCATGCTCGGCCGCAAAACGATGGAGGTCGAGATACTCCGCGAAGCACTTTCGAAAGCAGACTCAAAAAAACGGATATCGCGGCCGATCTTGTTGCCGAAGGACGGTTCCCGATGAAAGCCGTCGCAGACACGCTGGGGGTGTCCCGTTCCAACCTCGTGGAGCGGTTGAAAGGCAGATCAAAGCCGCGCGGACCCTATCGGAAGGCCGAGGATGCAGAGCTTCTGCCCGCCATTCGCAGGCTGGTGGATGCTCGGCCGACCTATGGCTATCGGCGGATCGCCGCGCTCCTCAATCGCGAAAGGCGAGCCGCCGATCAGCCGGTCGTCAACGCCAAGCGGGTTCACCGCATCATGGGCAACCACGCCATGTTGCTGGAGAAGCATACGGCCGTTCGCAAGGGCCGCATCCATGACGGCAAGGTCATGGTCATGCGCTCCAATCTGCGCTGGTGCTCCGACGGTCTGGAGTTCACCTGCTGGAACGGCGAGGTCATCCGTCTCGCCTTCATCATCGACGCTTTCGACCGCGAGATCATCGCATGGACGGCTGTTGCCAATGCAGGCATCTCCGGCTCGGACGTGCGCGACATGATGCTGGAGGCAGTCGAGAAGCGGTTCGCAGCAACCCGAGCCCCGCATGCTATCGAGCATCTCTCGGACAATGGCTCGGCTTATACGCCGCCTCGCTGATCTCGACTCTTTGGCCTTCCCAAAACGCGATGAATCTGAATCTCTGGTGCAAACCGGAGGTTTGCGATGCGATCA
>NZ_JBJDMY010000043.1:0-9744 GCF_044900305.1 Agrobacterium sp. NPDC089420
CGCCCTGGCCTACATCATAATTCAAACGCATCGGCAGAACCGATGCGATAACGACTTGCTGCCAAAACGGCGCTGCATTCCGAATATAGGACGTTGTCGGAGACGATCATTCCGGGTTTACCGCGCCGTTCGATCAGTGTCGTCAGTTCGCGAGCAACACGACGGCCGGAGATCGACGTGTCCGGGATGGCCGCCAGGCATTCGCGCGTGACGTCATCGACAATGTTAAGCACGCGGAAACGCCTGCCGCAGGCGAACTGATCGTGGACGAAATCCAGTGACCATCGCGCATTGGCCTTCGCCTCCACCAGGATCGGCGCACGTGTGCCCACGGCACGTCGCCGAGCCTTCCGTTTGCAAACGGAAAGACCCTCCTCGCGATACAGCCGATAGATGCGATTGACGCCTGATGGCTCTCCATCACGCCGAAGCAAAATGAACAGCCGTCGGTAGCCGAAACGTCGCCGCTCGTTGGCGAGATCGCGCAGCTTCGTCCGCAGTGCGACCTCCGGTGGTCGGCGGGATCGGTAGCGGACCATCTTGCGGTCGGCGGATATGATCTGGCAGGCCCGCCGTTCCGAAAGAGCCATGACGGCCTTCAGGTGCGCGACGGCATCACGCTTGGCGGCAGGCCCTACCATTTTTTTGAAAGAAGCTCGCGGAGTGCGGCAACATCCAGCATTTGCTCGGCCAGCAGCTTCTTCAGCTTGGCGTTCTCCTCCTCAAGCGCCTTCAGCCGCTTTGCCTCGGAGACCTCCATGCCGCCGTATTTGGCTTTCCAGTTGTAAAATGTCGCCTCGGAAATCCCGTGCTTGCGGCACAGGTCAGCCGCTTTCGCGCCAGCCTCCTGCTCACGCAGCACCCCGATAATCTGCTCTTCCGTAAATCTCTGCTTCTTCATGCGTCCGTCCTCAATGGGCCGGACTCTAACCAATTCTGGAGGAAATTACCCGTGGCAGGTCAAGCTCTATCATGAATGGTCCAGTTTTTGGGGGCAAAGCACTAGGATATTATGTTGAATGCGGTAGATGGTGCTCTTTATGTTTTCGGTGCGGGACAAAGGCGGCGATCCTGCGGCGTCAGTACATAGCCCATTACATGCGGTTGAAAAGTTCTGCATTTAAGGCTGCCTGGGGCGGCCTTGTGACTGAGAGCTGCATGATTGACCTCTAAGCGGCGGGCGGGCCATCAGATTTCCGGCGCACACCACCGCTAGGAAAGATCATAAAGATCTCCGTTCAATGGTGCTCGTATGTGAATTTTTGCACAGCAATAGTTGATAATTGCCTATATCACGGTGCAAAAAATAGTGCGAAAACCTGAGCATCCAACGATGGGAGGACCGATGGATTTTTTACTGACAGAAGAACAGACCGCGATCGTTAATATGGCCTGTGCCTTCGCCGAAGAAGAGCTTGCGCCGCACGCGATCGAATGGGACTATAAAAAGGTCTTTCCAGTCAACACATTGGAGAAAGCCGGCGAGCTTGGCATGGGTGGTATCTATGTGCGAGAGGAATCTGGCGGCTCAGCGCTTGGCCGATTGGAGGCGGTGTTGATCATTGAAGCGTTGGCGCGTGGTTGTCCGTCGATTGCCGCTTATATCTCGATCCACAACATGGTGGCAGGCATGGTCGATCACTATGGCAGTGACGAGCAGAAGGCGCTGTGGTTTCCTGACCTCGTGACGATGAAGAAACTCGGCAGCTATTGCCTGACCGAACCCGGTAGCGGTTCGGATGCCGCGGCTCTCCGGACCAAGGCTGTGCGTAGTGGCGACGACTATGTGTTGAGCGGGCAGAAGCAGTTTATCTCCGGCGCAGGCACCTCAGATGTTTACCTGGTCATGGCGAGAACGGGAGTGGACGGCCCGAAAGGTATCTCGGCGTTTCTCGTTCCAAAGGACACATCGGGTCTCTCCTTTGGTGCCGATGAACGTAAGATGGGATGGAACGCTCAACCAACGCGTACGGTCAACATGGACGCCGTGCGCATTCCTGCCGCCAACCTACTTGGCGAAGAGGGTGACGGATTTAAGATCGCGATGGCGGGGCTCGACGGCGGGCGGTTGAATATCGCGGCTGCCTCGCTTGGTGGCGCACAGGCAGCCTACGAGAAGGCGGTGGCCTATATGCGCGAGCGTCGCGCCTTCGGTCAGGCGCTCATCGATTTTCAGGCGCTCCAATTCCGGCTTGCTGACATGGCGACGTCGCTTGAAGTGTCGCGCACTTTCCTCATGCGCGCCGCACGCTCGTTGGACGACCGCACGCCGGATGCCACGCTGCTCTGCGCCATGGCGAAGAAATTCGTTACCGACCGGAGCTTCGAGGTGGCCAACGGCGCATTGCAGCTATTCGGCGGCTATGGCTATGTCAGCGAATATGGTGTCGAAAAGATTGTCCGTGATCTTCGTGTCCACCAGATACTCGAAGGCACCAACGAGATCATGAGCGTGATCATTTCCCGCGCGATCGTCGGCGGAGGGTAAGAGGAGCGCTTATGGACAGAATGATCGAAGAACCTGAAGTGCTGGTCAGCCGTTCCGGCTCGCTTGGCCATATAAGCCTGAACAGGCCGAAGGCATTAAACAGCCTAACGCTGAATATGGTGCGCACCATTAACGCTGCCTTGGATGCCTTCGAAGAGAATCCAGACGTAATCGTTGTGTTGCTTACCGGCGAAGGTCATCGCGGGCTTTGTGCCGGCGGTGACATTCGTATGCTCTATGATAGCGGCAAGGCCGGCACGCCGCTTGCCGAAACCTTCTGGCGCGAGGAGTATGTTCTCAATTCCCGCATCGGATGCTTTCCCAAGCCTTATGTGGCAATCATGGACGGGCTGGTTATGGGCGGCGGCGTCGGCATTTCAGCGCATGGCAGCCATAGGATCGTCACTGACAAGACGCGGCTCGCCATGCCGGAAACGGGCATTGGCTTCTTTCCAGATGTCGGCGGAACTTGGTTGCTCTCCCGGCCGAACCGGGAATGGGGCACCTATCTCGGCCTCACTGGTACGCAGGTCGGGGCGGCGGATGCAATGGCTGCCGGTCTTGCCGACTTCCATCTACTGCATGAGAAGCTGGACGAGTTGGCTGACAGGCTCTGCACGTTGCCCGCGGGGAGCTCAGCCTTTCGGGTAAAGGAGACTATTGCAGCGCTCGCGACGACGCCCGAACCGGGTGCTACGGAGGAGGTCCGTGCGATCGTGGAAACCGCGTTCAGGTCTTCGTCAGTCGAGGAAATAATTGGTTCGCTTGAAACGATGACGGAAGATTTCGCCCAAGCAACTTGCAAGATGCTGCTTTCCAAGTCGCCGACTTCACTCGAAGTGACCCTGCGTCTACTGCGTCTCGGAGCGAGCGATAAACGGCTTGAGGAATGCCTCAAGAGAGAGTTTGCCGCTACGCAAGCGGTCTTAAAGAGCGCTGATTTTTACGAAGGTGTCCGCGCCGCCGTGATCGATAAGGACCGGAAACCGCAATGGACACCGAGATCGCTGGCTGAAGTCGAGCCGAGCGTGGTGAGTAATTATTTCGTGCCGCACCCGAGACCCATTTTCGCTGAGGAGAATTTGCCATGATGACAGTAACTTGCATCGGCCTTGGAAACACGGGGCGCCGATGGCTACCAACCTGAGCAAGGCGGATCACGCCGCGCGTGGCTTTGATCGTTCCGAGCCTTAGCGAAAGGTGGGCGGCTACTACTGGTGTGGCCGCTGCGGATGCTTTGATTGACACCGATGCCGTGATCATCTGTGCTAGCCGGCTTGCGTTGAGGCAACACTTTGCTTCGCAGGCATGGCCAATTCCAAGTATTTTGAGCGAGCGGAATGCCTAAAGTGTATTCAGCTTGATCCAGACATCTCAATCAGTCAAGGATTTTGGCCTAAAGCACCGCCCAAGGACATAAGTCGTATTTAGATGTCAACAATGGCAGCACATATGAGATAAAGTTCCAAAGAGTGCGGTTTCGGCATTGAAGCTGGGTGAGTGAGTAACCACGAAGCCTGATACGATAAGGGCTTTCGACGTCCCGAGATCGAAACGGGTGTTGCGCGCCCGTTTTCCATGCTTTTGTTGCTTTGCGCACTGGCTGGAATCGCAACACCCCCCGCCATTATTCCAGGGCACAAGGTAGGCCCCTGTTGCTTACCGCCCGCGTATAATACGTCATTGACCTAGAAGTTCTGAACGGCGACCATCACAGCACAGAGACAACTCGACGCGGGATCGACAGGCCAATGGAGAATACCCGAGAGAAAGTTGCCACCGTTATAGCCAAGCTAGGAAGTTCAGGGATTATCTGCGATCTCTTTGGTGGTTGGGCGGAGGAAGTTTTGGGGCTCCGTGAGCCCTCCGCTCACCGTGATATCGACATGCTCTATCGCAACGAGACCTTCGAAGAACTGGATTCCAAGCTTAGGGACATTCCTGAGTTCGAAGAGGTTCCGCTGAAGCGCTTCCGGCACAAAAGAGCCTTTCGCTTTCATGGCACGCTGTGCGAGATAACCTTGGTACAGGATGGGGAGGGGCCTTTTACGCTCTTTTGGGGCGACGTTCCTTTCCGTTGGGATACCCCGTTGCTGCATGAAGATTTAATGGAGGTTGGTGGGAGGGCGATCACGGTCGTATCTGCCGACAACATAAAACGATATCGTGATCTTCACAAAGAAACGCAGCCCCATCGCTGGCGTGATCCGCTAACGTTAGAGCCATCCACATGAACCCGGACCTACTTCTGCTCCACGCGCTACCTCTTGATGGTTCGATGTGGGCCGCTCAACTCGACCTCCTACCAGGTGCAACGTATGCGCCGACTCTTTATGGTCTTGGTGACCGCGTGGAAGACTGGGCAGCCGAAGCCCTGAAGCTTCCTAAGGGCAACAAAATCATTGTCGTCGGCTGCTCGGTTGGCGGCTCATGCGCCTTGGAGGTTGCAGCACTCGCGCCGGATCGTGTCGCCGGGGTGATCCTGATAGGGACGACGGCTGCAAGGCGGGTGGATTCAAGGGTGAACCCAACCTACGCCGATGACCTCCAGCGGATAGGGCTAAAGGCTGCTTGGCAGGAGTGGTGGAAGCCCGCTTTCTCCCCGAACACTTCCCCTGCGATCATCGCTGAAGCGGAGGATATACTTATGCGTCAGCCGCTTGAGGACGTAGTGCGAGGCGTGAGGGCATTCCATAGCCGTCAAAGCAGAGGCGATGTTCTATCCACATTTCGTGGCCCCGTGTATGTCGTCACGGGCGACACGGACGTATTGCCAGGAACGTCCACATGCGCGGACCAGGCAGCCTCGGCCTACAATGGCTATTTGCACGTCATCCCGGATTGTGGACACTACGTGCCGATGGAACAACCCGCCGCACTCAATTCGATAATCAAAGACCTAATTGAGCAAGTGGCTCCTTTGGGCTGGAACTGAGGTGACAATGGAATCGATTGAGACGCCGAAGTTAGCAGCACTAGCTGCCAGAGACATCGTCCGATTGGTATCGCCAGCAAGCCCCCCTGATGAAGCTGACGTGCATCGCTGCATCGCATTCCTTGAGGGACTCGGCCTCAAACCGCAATTGGGAACCCACGCCCTCGATCGACATGGCTATTTGGCTGGGCGGGATGAAGACCGTCTAGCAGACCTCAATGACGCTATCAGGGACGAGACCGTCCGAGCCATCATAGCGACAAGGGGCGGAAAGGGTGCCTACCGGATTGCAGATGGCCTCGACTTCGCTGCCATGCGTGCGAACCCGAAGGTCCTGATCGGCTTTAGCGAGATCACGATCCTCCATTTGGCGATCTGGAAGCAGTGTTCAGTGCCAGGAATACATGGCGCGGCATGGAACCCCGTTCAATCAGGTGAGACCTCTTCCAGATCGTTCGAACGGATCATTTCAACTGTGGCTGACACTATCATTTATTCAGATAGAGACGAGCCGAGCGCTGCCCTAACGACGTCTGGGAAGGTCAGCGGCACACTCATAGGCGGCCACCTGGACATGATCGCAACGGCGGCAGGCTGGACACTTCCTAACCTTGATGGCGCGATACTGCTGATCGAAGACGTGGAGAAAGGCCTCGGTCACATCGACCGCAATCTCACACGACTAATCAAAAGTGGTTCCCTTGCAGGCGTGAAGGGGGTGGCTGTCGGTCAATTCACGAACTTCGCCCCGTCTAAGGGTTGGACCGTGGTCGACGTTCTGCGGGATCGACTTGCGGAGCTTGGAATTCCAGTTTTGGGTGGGCTGCCACTTGGGCACGGTGCAGACGCTGTGGCTATCCCAATCGGCACTGAGGCTGTCTTGGACGCAGACAGTAAAACGCTTACGGTGATGTCTCCGTTCAATTAGCAGATTGCAGGCGATCAGTTGCTGATATCGGTGACGGGTATATGTTGCTTCAAGGTGTGCCTAACTCTCGCCTTTGTAGCGGATGTCGGCGTGGCGACCGAACGTCTCAAAGTATGGAACAGAATACTTTTGCCGAAGGCTTTCCATATAGGACGCGCGACCCGTATCTCCCTTCGAGCGAAGTCGCCCGCGCTCTGTGACGATTTCCGCGTCCGTTTCAACAAGGATCGCGACATCCAGTGCCGCCCTGATTGGTGGATGTAGAAGGTAAATGCAATCGCAGAGGATGATAGACGGGCCATCGCCATCCAGCGCCACTTCATATCGTTCGTCCAACTCGCCTGTTTGCCTGTTCCAAGCCCTATCATAGGTGTGAGTGCGTTTGGATTTGAGATCGCGGAGAGCCGAGATGATATCATCGAAGGCGTACCAGTTTTTCGGATTCTCTTCGCGTTCGATCCATTCTGGGTTTCCGGAACTCGTCGCCTTAGCAATACGGCCTTGTCGCTCCATGTAGCTGTGAGACGAGAACTGATCGCAATCCAGGCGGACCACGTTTGAACGTAACATGCCGACCATCTTGTCACACAACGTCGACTTCCCGGCACCCGCAGCTCCACAGACTCCCACGACAAGGATGGCCGTGCCGGATAGCTTCGACTCGATATGATGACACAACTCATCTGGCGACTGGAGGGCGGGGGAAGCGGCTGGCATCATTTCCTCGGAGTGACCATTCTATTACATGGTCGGCGCTGTCAGGCTCGCTCGCAACATAAATCTGATGATCTAGCTGTCGAATCCTAAGCCGTGATCGCGCAGTAAACTTGCTGGAGCTGACAAGACTATCTCGTTGATCAGATCGATGTCGCCGACGAGAACGACGGTCTCAATGCCCCGAGTTATCGCGGTGTAGAGCATGGTCCGGTCCAGCAGCTTCGACCGGACGACGGGGATGATGACTCGCTTGAACGCCGACCCTTGCGCCTTATGGACGCTGATCGCCCATCCATGAGTGAGCTTCTCAAGATCGGCCGTGGTGATCACGTCTTCAGCGCCGTCGTCGAACTGAACCCAGGCACCCTTGGGATGGGCCTTGGTGACGACGCCCAGGGAGCCGTTCATGAAGCCAGCGCAGATCGGATCGCCGGTCACCTTGTCGACGACAGGCTTCCCTTCCGCGTCTACCTGAGGGGCTTTCGAGTAGTCGTTCTTCAACCACATGATCTTCGAGCCGACGCTCAGACCCCAATCCTCAACATTGGGCTGCTTGCCCATGTATTCGACCTCGATGGCTCGGTTCAGCTCCTTCGATCCGGCGGGTCCGTTCTTCACCTGCGTGAGTATCTGAACATCCATCTCGTGCAGGGCCGCCGTCTTGCCATAGAGAGGAACCCGCCCGCACATAGCGCGGAAGGCGGCTACTGTCTTTGCCGCCACGTCGTCTTTCGACGCCGGGAAGAGATAGACGCCAGGTGCCAACGCAACATTCGGATCGAAACGCCGGAGACCGACCGCCTGTCCGGTGCGCACGGCGGAAGCAACGGAAGGAATGCCAGTGGCGTCATCCTGCCTGTGAACGACATCCAGGGTGACCGATGGAATGCTTGCCGCCTTCACCATGGTGTGGAAGGGCAGGCCGGGACCGATAGGCGGAAGTTGTCCGGGATCGCCGATGAAGATCAGGTTCACCTCGATGGGCAACTGAGCGAGCACCCGATAAATCGAGGGTGTGTCGAGCATCGAGGATTCATCGAAGATGACGGTTCCTGCCCGGACACGGCGGCCAGCATTTTCGATCTCGTGCACCAGTCGCGAGAGGGTGCTTGCCGGGCGGCCTGTCGCTTCGCTGATCTTCCTGACGGCACGACCTGCCAGGGCGACCTGCAGGTGTTCGAAGCCTTGGCGCTGCGAAGCTGGAAGGCCGTCTCGGACGGCCTCCAAGGCGGCAAGGATCGCCCTGACGACGGTCGTCTTGCCCGTGCCAGCGCCGCCGCTGATCACGCAGACGCCGCAGGTCGTGGCCATGAAGACCGCCTCGCGCTGCGCATCGGTCAAGGCGTAGCCGATCTCCGCCTCAACCTTGGCCACCGCCTCGACAACCAGCTTCCCGTCGAATCCCGGAACTTCGCGGCCGATGCGCTCGCCGATCTGTCGAGCGACCTCTTCCTCCATGAACCGACAGGCTCTCGACTGAAGAAGATCGGGTGACGGTGAGACCACGCGACCGTTGGCCAAGGCCAGATCGATGGCAGTCACCGGATCGCCGGGCCAAGGTGCGAGCAGGCGTTTCACTAGAGGCTTCAGAACCGGGGAAGGGGAGGCCATGTTTCCTGCCCGGAAGCGAATGGCCAACGCCTTCTCGACGGCGGCCGTCAGCCGCCTCGGGTCGTCGAGGGCGACGCCCAGCCGCAACGCTCTTGCGTCGACGTCCTTCCAAGACTCCAGCAATGTCATCGTGAAAGGGTCGGCCTTGATGCGGTCGATGGCTCCAACACCCCATACGCGGGCGGCAGCACCAGCCACACGAGGCGAGACGCCGTATCGATCCAGCCATCGGAAGATTTCGATCTCCTCGGCGAGCATGCCGAACCCGTCGATGATTGCGATGGCTCTGTCTGCGCCGACGACATCCGCGAGCGCCCTCAGGTCACGATCCCGGATGATGTCGTAGATGGCCTCGCCGAAGCGATCCCAGACCTTCTCCGCCGTCGCCCAGCCGATACCGACAAACCGCTTGTCGGCGGCGAGATGCCGGATGATCGCCCGTCCCTTGGTCACCAAGGGCAGGGCCACCTCGGCATGGAGCTGCGGTCCATATTCGGAATGGAGCTGGATGGAACCCGTGACGCGCCACGTCTCGCCCACGGCCGGATCGCGCGGCGACCTCTTCGAAGGGACAAGTGCACGACGGAGCTGCTCGGTCGCGTCACGGCCAATGATAACATGGTCGCCGAACCGGCTGGCATGAACGGAGGTGATGGACAGCTCCCAAGAAGACTGCTCAGAACGCTCACCAAGGACCAGGAACGTCTGCCCCTCTGCGCCACCCCGTCGTTGATTGGCCCCTGCCATGGGCTCTGGCTCTCCGTTCACTGCGGCCACCCACGACGGGACGTCGCGGGTCCCTGTGCCTCATTCACTGCGATCCAGTTCCCACGGCCTGTCGGGGCCACGACGGCGCGGCTCCGAGGACCAGACTTCAGACACCTAATCATGGAAGTCTACCCGTCTCGGCGATCACCGCGCTCAATCTCTTCATGCGGTCCAAGTCGCGGCGCAGCGAGGCGTTCTCCGCCTTCAGCCCTCTCGCCATCAAAGACCACCTCGCCGCCCACCGGCTCGTTCAGCCGCAGCAGCGATTGACCGAAGGTGGTCTTGCCGGAACCGGAT
>NZ_JBJDMY010000044.1:0-8604 GCF_044900305.1 Agrobacterium sp. NPDC089420
CTGTTCGTCCGTGAAACGGTTACGCTTCATTCTCTGGTCCTCTCAATGGGCCAGAGCTTACTTCAAAATGGATTATTTTAACGGGGCAAGGTCACCACGCTGCGAAACCAAACGAGAAATGGCTGACCGATATCACCGAGTTCCAGTTGCCAGCCGGTAAAGTGTATCTGTCGCCCATAATCGATTGTTTCGATGGTTTAGTCGTCAGTTGGTCTGTCAGCACGCGGCCAGACGCAGAGCTGGTGAACACAATGCTCGATGCCGCAATTGAAACAATCACCGGCAGTGCCGACCGCCCTGTTGTGCACTCGGATCGGGGTGCCCATTATCGTTGGCCCGGCTGGCTGTCACGTATGCAAAATGCTCAATTGGCCCGATCCATGTCACGCAAAGGGTGCTCGCCGGACAATTCGGCCTGCGAAGGATTCTTTGGGCGGCTCAAGAACGAGATGTACTATAATCGCACCTGGATCAATACGACCCTGCTCGACTTCATGCATCAGCTGGATTCTTACATCCAGTGGTACAACCAGCATCGGATAAAGCTCTCACTGGGCGGAATTAGCCCAGCCGAATACCGCCGGAATCTTGGAATTGCAGCATAAGCAGTCCAAGAATTTGTCCGCACCTCCTAATGGGGAGTATTGCTCCGGTACTGACAGTAGACTACATGAAATCGAAGGCGCCTCGAAAAAGAGCGCCTTCGAAAAAGTTTCAATTCTTAGCGTTAATCCGAACGCTCCAATCAACCTCACCTGTAATTGTGTTTAGGGTGGGCGAAGACAAAGTGGTGCACGTTGCATTACCCGCATGAGCAAGCCAAGAGGAGCTCATAATCCCAGTGGCTTTTCCTGCTGCGGTGGACAACGTAATAGTCGCTCGGCAACCCTTTTTCTGGAAAGATGTGCCGTAATAAGAGTAATACGCGATGACGTATGTCATGCTCGTAGCATCCGCATTCACGGTCGCAGAGGAGGTACGCGTTGTATTCAAAGGAATAGATGTCGTAGAGGACGTCGTGCAACCAGTGCAAGACACCGCGTCAATGGAAACGGCTTGCGCTCCAGTTCCCCCATTGAAATTGTTAATCGAAAGATTAACGGTCGCTGCATGGGCTACGGTTGTACCCAATGAAACCGCAGCTGTGAGAAAAAGAAATTTCAAAGTTTTATTCATATGTCCTACCTTAATGAATTAATACAATCATACGATTGCATAGAGCGACTTTTATGCAAGATTCCAGTAAAAATGCAACCAAAAGATCTTATTATCTAGGAATTTTGATCGCACGCTGCTGGCTTCACGCACATCGGGCGAAGCTGATCTGAACTCTTCGAGCGGATACTGTTTTGATTAGAATTTCCCGGTACAATTCCTGGCTGAGAAGGGACGGCAGACGATGAAGACATCGCAGTTTTCGAACGCCCAGAACATTTACTTGGACGCCGGGCAACGATATCGTTGCCCACGCCCCCTGCAGACTGGTGACGTTGTGGTCACGGGTACCTCCCAACTCACAAGATACCGACATGTGCGATGCTATCGAGCGTATCGGCGCCAATTCACGCCCTCCCGCCCTACAGCCACTACCGCAGTCTCCTTTCACAATCACAATCACAATCACAATCTCAATCTGAACTGCTGGCCAGCCGATCCCTAGCGGTCTCGCCCAAGCATTGCGCCAGATGGGCAGGATCGAACGCACGCTGTTCACCCTCGACTAGATCAATGACGAGGAGCTACGGAAGACCACCACGGCGGAACTGAACAAAGGCGAAAGCCGCAACAGTCTTGTCCGCGCCGTCAATCTTCATCGTCTTGGCCGTTTCCGCGATCGCAGCCAGGAAAGCCTGTCGATCCGGGCGTCAGCCCTCAACCTGGTCGTCACCGCCATCATTCATTGGAATACGATCTATACCGGTCGTGTCGTCGACGCACTACAAACCGCTGGACAGGCCGTCCCAGAGCATATGCTCTCCAGTCTGTCGCCTCTCACATGGGAGCATGTGAATTTGACCGGCGATTATCTTTGGGAAGACAAGCCTGCCGTCGATGAAACTGGCTTCCGTCCATTATCGTTCACCGTCTGATCTGCCTACAGTATATCTGTGCCCCTTTAATGTTTAGGGGCCAGCGTCGCGAAAGCTTCGAGTGATAAATGTTAGCCGAATATCTTTTCCGCATGGAATCCAAACATGGGAATTACCGGCCTGAACTGGTTGCAAGCGGGCAGCACAAACTTAGGCACGAGCAAATTTTCCTTTCCCGTCCTAACAGCACGGTGAGATCACGCCCTTGTAAAAGAATTGGCGTTGTTTAGAAGAAACAAGGTGTTCGCTGAACCTCTACGAGGAAAAGACCAAAACCGCGATTGAGACCATGCTGGGAATCCTACTGGTTGAGTGATATCAAAGGGCGGCTGAAAGTAACGGAGATGCGGTCATGCAGATTGAAAACGTAAGAATGAACGAAGATAAACTCAGCCCCAAAGGGTTTAAGTGCCTGTGCACGTTCAATCTGCAGATCACAGCGGGGTTAATGCTGTACGATTTGCAATTGCTTCAAGCTCCAGATGGGAAAAATCTCGTATTTCCGCCCAAATCGATCAACGGGTCGCCATTGTGTAGCATGTCGCCTCAGTTGCGTGATGAAATTGCAGAATTCGCCAACATCCATTTGCTCAAGAGATACGCCGAGCAAGCAGGGAACTGGTTTAACACCAACTATTTCAACCATGAAAAAAAGGCCCGCTGAACGCGGGCCTTTCCATAATTTCTGGCGCAACAATTTGAATTAACGGAAGAGCTGGAGGATCGATTCGGAGCTGGAGTTGGCAATCGACAGCGACTGAACCGCCAGTTGCTGCTGCGTCTGAAGCGCCTTCAAGCGAGTGGACTCTTCGTTCATGTCAGCGTCAACCAGCGAACCAACACCACGGTCGATAGCATCCGTCAGGGATGCGATAAAGTCCTTCTGGATACCCATACGGGACGAAGCAGCACCAAACGTTGAACCGAGTTCAGTCAGGCCTTTGATTGCAGTATCAATCGTTGTAAGCGTCGCTTGGATATTTGTATCATCGAGGGCGGTCCGCGTGAGAGCAGTGACCGTAGCGACAACCTCGCTCGTATTGGTCGAGCCTGTCTCCAGGTTAACATCGATGAAATTCAGAGTGCCGCCCGTGATGCCGGAAAGAACCTTCGTGGACGCACCGAGATCAGCGTTAGTCTTGTCGGTAGCCTTGAGCCAATTCTGACCATTGAACGATGCAGCGTCAACGGTGTTAGTCATCTGTGTGTAGAGCTGAGTAAGTTCCGTCTGGATCTTGTCCTTGTCGTTGGTGCTTTCACCTGCTGCCACTACGCGATCGCGTACCTGGCTCATGAGATCGATCAGAGACTGGGTCGCAGTAGATGCGATGTCTGCGAGGGACGATCCCATACCGAGAGCTTCACCGACAACACTCAACGAAGAGCTTTCGGACTTCATGGTGGTGGAGATTGACCAGTAAGCGGCGTTGTCCGAAGCAGAGCCAACTTTGAGGCCTGAAGAAATGCGCGACTGGGTCGTCGACATTTGGTTGTCAATCGAACGCAGGGTCTGGAGGGCTGCCATCGAGGACGAATTGGTGAGGATGCTCGCCATGGTTGTTTCCTTTGAATTTTATGAGAAAATTCATTCCGGCATTCCGGCTGAAGGCTTCGGCATCATGCCCGCCGATGTCTATCGTCGGCTGCTCATTCAGGAAAGGAAACTATCGTCTACTTCTTAAGAAAACGTGTACACGACGTCGTGCGAAAAAGCCCGATTGGAACCGGGCTTTGCAATTTGCCAAGCTGTTAGTTTTGGAAGAGCCGAAGGATGTTTTCGGAACTGGTGTTCGCAATAGAAAGCGACTGCACAGCTAGCTGCTGCTGCGTTTGAAGTGCCTTGAGACGGGTTGACTCTTCGTTCATATCGGCATCGATCAGTGATCCTATGCCGCGATCAATTGCGTCCGTCAAAGCTGAAATAAAATCTTTCTGAATGTCCATACGTGCTGAAGCTGCACCGAACGTCGAACCGAGCTCCATCAGATTTTTCATAGCAGCATCAATAATGCCCAACGTTGCTGAAATCGCGGTGTCTTCCAGATCCGCCACGTCCAGGCTTGTGACAGTTGCAACAGTTTGAGCAGTATTCTTTCCATCTGCGGCATCTAAAGTGACACCAATAAACTGGAGTTCTCCACTCGTTATGCCGGAAATGACTTTTGTTCCACTTCCTAGGTCGCTTCCAGCCTTGTTCGTGGCGGACAACCAGTTCTGCCCGTTGAACGAGGCCGATTCAACGGTATCCGTCATCTGAGTGTAGAGCTGATCAAGTTCCGTCTGAATCTTGTCCTTATCATTGGTGCTTTCACCCGCCGCCACAACACGGTCGCGGACCTGAGCCAAAAGGTCGATCAACGATTGGGTCCCTGTTGACGCAACATCGGCAAGGGCCGCCCCCATTCCTAGGGCTTCTCCGATAACACCTAGAGAGGAGCTTTCGCTCTTCATAGTCGTCGAAATCGACCAGTATGCCGCATTATCAGCAGGGGATTCAACTTTTAGGCCGGACGAAATACGCGCCTGCGTTGTAGCTAGATCACGATCAATCGAACGAAGCGTCTGGAGTGCTGCCATTGAGGCAGAATTGGTGAGGATGCTAGCCATACTTCAATCCTTTGAATTTACCAGGAAAATTCACTACGGGTTACCCGCTTGAAGGCTTTGGCGTCATGCCCACCGATTCGAATCGGCCGCTCATTCGATTCTTAATTAATATTTAAAATGACCAATCGCAACAGAAGAGCCTAACATTCCGGTCGGGTCATCAGACATCCCATATCTATCACAGTAATCTGACCCTTGGATGGAAACAGCAAATTTAAGAACCTCCTGAAACTTTGCTTGGCGAGTGCCTTAATAGAGAACAAAGGCAAGGTACAATTCCGCAACGAGCGGGTCTTCTCGTGCTTGAGATTAAAGGCTCAGATACTCAATTTGGGAAACGACAACCAATATCCTGATGCGGTGAGGAACACAGCACAACGCAACGACAGAACCTCCACGAGATCAAAGTTCGCGAACTTTGGTACTCAATTGCCTTCAAGAGAAGTTGAACGCGGCTTAAGCGTAAATCGGAACAATTAAAAATTGCATTTATCTGCATAAGTAATTTCTTATTAACCCACTAAGGCATTTATTAAAACCCTAGGTTCAGGTCAGTGGGGTAGCTCAGTCGCAACCCAAGTGTTACGTCATGACGACGGACGAATATCCTGCTCCGCTCTGGAGTATGGTGCACAACGTGTGATGTTCAATCCCCCGCTTCCGCGCAGCCGTCGACACCGGAAGGCTCGGAACATTTATATATAGCGAGTTTACAGATGTCATTTTTCAAAAATACGAAAATTCGGGCGAAGATTCTGGCACTTATCATCCCCATCAGCTTGTTGGGACTTGGCGGCATAGGAATGGTTTCCAAGGCATACAAGGAAACGGATACGACCTACAGCATATTCATAGACCAGAATAACGCCGCAACGCTTGAAGTCGCGCGCGCTGCGACCTCCTATATGGCAAGCATGGCGCAGGCATTCAAAATACTGGCGTTCGATCCGGGTTCGCCACAGGCCCACGAAATTGAACAGGTTTATCGGGAGAACCTCGATACGACCTTCAGCCGTCTGGCGAGTGCGAAGCAGCTGGCACCAGAATATGGTGCCGAAGCAGACGTCTTTGCCGCTCGATTAAAAGATATCGTCAGCAAAGCCGACCAGATCATCGTCCATCAGAACGCAGGGCGCACAGATATCGCGCGGGCGATCCTCTCTGAAATTGACCCACAGATTAACGCATGGCGTGTCGACCTCCGAAACTGGACAGAGCAGAACGTTGCAGCCGTGAACAAGACGGCCGACGCAATCACAGCGGCAACCGATTCCACCATCATCAAGGTGTCGGTCATTATCGGTATAGTGTTCCTCCTCGGCATAACTGGCTCCGTGTTCGTATCGTCACGGGGAATTACAGCACCCATCGCCCGCCTTCGTGAACAGATGACATCGTTGGCGAATGGCGATACGGACGCAGAAATTGACGTCATGGGTCGCAGGGACGAGATCGGTGAAATGGCCGCCGCCGTTCAGATCTTCCGAGAGAATGCCATTGAGCGCATCCGGCTTGAGCGGCAGACAGAAGCTAATCGCTCGATGAATGAGAAAGAACGGGTCATCCGTGAGGAGCATAGGGTGAGAGAGGCAGCCGATGTAAAATTCGCCGTCGACAACCTGGCGATCGCTCTGTCGAAATTGTCGGATGGCGACGTTTCCTATCGGATCAATGACACCTTTGTGGAAAGCCTCGATACAGTGCGCAAGGACTTCAACCAGTCGGCGAGCAAGCTTCAGGAGGCGTTAGTACGAGTTTCGCAGAATGCGCACGGCATCAACGCTGGCGCAAGCGAGATCAGGTCGGCTGCCGATGACCTCGCCAAGCGCACAGAACAGCAAGCTGCTGCTGTAGAGGAAACAGCTGCGGCACTGGAAGAGATCACGATCACGGTAAAAGATTCTACTAAACGCGCGCAGGAAGCCGGCCAGCTAGTCAATCGTGCGAAGGCAGGCGCCGAGCAGTCGGGTGAAGTGGTGCGTAAGGCCGTCACCGCCATGGGATTGATCGCAACCTCGGCGAGCGAAATCAGCAATATCATTGGTGTGATCGATGAAATTGCATTCCAGACCAATCTCCTGGCGCTGAACGCGGGTGTTGAAGCCGCTCGCGCCGGTGATGCCGGCAAGGGCTTTGCCGTCGTCGCGCAGGAGGTAAGAGAACTTGCACAAAGATCCGCAAATGCGGCGAAGGAAATCAAGGGCCTGATCACTACATCGAACGTGCAGGTTCAGACGGGTGTGCAGCTCGTCGGCGATACCGGCGAGGCGCTGAAAACAATCGTTTCCGAAGTGCAGGAGATCAACCGGCACGTTGTAGCCATCGTTGAGGCAGCTCAGGAACAGTCCTCGGGGCTCCAGCAGATCAATAGCGCTGTCAACCAGATGGACCAGGACACGCAAAGAAACGCGGCCATGGTCGAGGAATCAACCGCTGCCAGCCATAGCCTCGCCAGGGAAGCCGCGTCCCTGAATGGACTTCTGGCGCAATTCAAGCTGGTTGACAACAGCTCCCTGATGGCAGCGCCCGCTCCTACGGTCCGCCATATGGCAGGCCACGAGAAGCGCGAGACATCACCGGCCCGCGCTCTTGGCCGCAAGCTTGCATCCGCCTTTTCCGGCAATGCCGCGCTCGATGCCAACAAGAGCGAATGGGAGGAATTTTGATGAGATATCAGACACCGATGCCCCAGTACAGCATCTATCCAGCCCCCTTAAACGATGTTGCGTCGCTTCCGGGCAACTCAACTTTCCTGGCAGTTGAGAACTGCTGAACGCGGGCATTGGTCCATGTCGACGCGCAATCCGCAACAACAGTAGGTCCCACGCTGCCGCCCTGGGGCAGAATATGTCGGCCGAACCGCCGAGAATATCAAAATCATCTTGAACATCGGAACGTCGTCGTCGCATAGCGGTCGTCAACGGCTTCGTAATCTGTTGTTGATAAAGAGATGACGCGGTCGGAAGTCTGGCCGCCAGCACGTTTGTCGAGCCGGATGTCGAGAAGACCCGGCTCGACATTTTCTACTGTTCCCAACATGCCGTTCTTGACGCCAAGATCGCGACTATTCTCAAGGAACACGATCTGTCGCTCGGCGCGAACGTTTGGCTGCCGTCATTGGTCTGAAAGATAGTGCGCCGGCCCCGATCGCCTATAGCTGCTTATGGTCGCCAACAAGGACAATCTCCGCCCCGTGCGCCTCGGCCTCGCCGGTGAACCCGACAACCGCCGCTATCCGCTCCGGCTCCGTAATATGCTCGATCGCCCGGCGCTGCTCATCGGGAAGCCGTGCGGAAACATCACCTGCACTTGCCTGAATGGCTTTGTCCTGTTTTATTGTTGAGGGGATGCGGACTAAAACTTGGACCACCAGGAGGTAGTTCATGTATTCCCATGCTGACAGAATTCGCGCGTTCGAGCTGTATATCAAGCTCGGCAAGCGGGTTAAGGCGACGATCCGCCAGTTGGGTTATCCGACCAAGAATGCGCTGCGGAACTGGTATCGCGAGTACCAGCAGCATCAAGACCTACGCGTTCGTTGTGTGGCTCGCGCGCCGAAGTTTACTGAGGCCCAGAAGCAGACGGCGCTTGAGCACTACCGCACTCACGATCACTGTATCTCTGCGACGATGAGAGCGTTAGGCTATCCGGGTCGTGGAACTTTGACCGCATGGGTTCGAGAGGCGTTTCCGGAGGCGAGAACTTCGATGGTTGGTCGATCCTGGCGTCCGGCCTATCCCGACGCTTTGAAACAAGTCGCGGTTCTTGATCTTTGCAGTGGAGAGGAAAGTGCCCAGCAAATAGCCGAGCGTCTAGAGCAAATCCTGTTCAATCGGGGTCATATCCTGCTGCCCTAAAATAGTTTGCGCATTCGGTTGGCGTGAAGCGTCGCATCAGAGCGCCGACC
>NZ_JBJDMY010000045.1:0-8508 GCF_044900305.1 Agrobacterium sp. NPDC089420
CCTTCATCCAGAAGCACATCGATACGCTCGCGCGCCGTCAGCTTGCCCTTGGCATGTTGCGCATCGATGCGCTTCGCACCGCCGCCGAGGCGGGCTTCGGCACGGCGCGTTTCCAACTGCTCCAGAATGCTGGACATGTCTCCTCCATGTGTTGTCCCGACGATCCATAGCCCAGAAAATATTCGCCAAGAAGCCTTGATCGTGCGCGTATGCGTGCCATAAATATTTGCAATATTTAATTTTGCAAAGTTGCAATATGGCGACGGAAAAACTCTTCATCGGCCGCAAGGTACGCGGCCTTCGCGAAAACGCCCGCGCCACACAGGCGCAATTTGCCGAACGGCTTGGCATTTCCGCAAGTTATCTGAACCAGATTGAAAACAACCAGCGCCCGGTTTCCGCCAGCGTTCTGGTGACGCTGGTGGAAAAATTTAAGCTCGACATGGCGGAACTGGCGACGGGCGAAAACGATCGGCTGGTCTCGGCCGTGCGCGAGGCGCTGAAAGACCCGCTGTTCATGAATTACGAGCCGGGGCTTCAGGAACTGAAGCTGATCGCCCAGAATGCCCCGGGTTTTGCCCATGCGCTGCTGCGCGCCCATCAGGCCTACCGGCAAAACAGCGAGCAGCTGGTGCAGCTGGATGACCGGCTGGGCCGGGGAACCGCGCAGGTGGAACGAACCCCCTATGAGGAGGTGCGCGACTTCTTCCATTTCGTCGACAATTACGTCGCCGAGATCGATCTTCTGGCCGAGGAACTGGCGCAGGAGCTGGAAATCGAAGGCGGCGAGACCTACGGCATTCTGGCCGCCCATCTCAGGAACCGTTACGGCATTCACGTCACAAGAACGGAGGCGGCGGGCGGCCTGATCCGGCAATTCGACCCTGCCGACAAGACGCTCGCCCTCAGCTCCTACATGGCCGCGCCGACCCGCTGTTTTCAGCTTGCATTGCAGATCGCCCAGCTTCACGCCGGCCCAACGGTGGACAGGGTGCTTTCCGGCGCCGGTTTCCGCAATGCGGAGGCCGCGGAAATCTGTCGTATCGGGCTGCACAATTATTTCGCCGCAGCCCTGATCCTGCCCTATGGCCAATTTCATCTGGCAGCGCAGGAGCTGCGCCACGATCTCGAACTTCTGGCCGTGCGGTTCGGCGCAAGCCTCGAGCAGGTGGCCCATCGGCTCAGCACGCTGCAACGGCCGGGCATGAAGGGCGTGCCGATCTTTTTCGCCAAGATCGACCGGGCCGGCAACATCACCAAACGCCATAGCGCCACACGGCTGCAATTTGCCCGTTTCGGCGCGGCCTGTCCGCTGTGGAATATCCATCAGGCTTTCGAAAGCTCGGATAGCATCGTGCGGCAGCTGGCGGAAACGCCTGACGGCGTGCGCTATCTTTCCATCGCCACCCAGATCGAAAAGGCCGGCGCCGGCTTCAATACGGAAAGACCGCGTTACGCCATCGCGCTTGGCTGCGAAATTTCGCATGCGCAGAATTTCGTTTATGCCGATACGCTCGATCTCGGCAATGCGGCCTCCTTCAAACCGATCGGCATTTCCTGTCGGGTCTGCGAAAGAGTGGATTGTGTGCAGCGCGCCGTGCCGCCGCTGAAACGCAAGCTGCATTTCGATCATCTGTCGCGCGGCGCCTTGCCCTACAGTATCGCCGACTTCTAGCGCCACAGGATATCAGGGCAGAGGCACCATGGCGCGCCGCATGATATTGGCATAATAACCCCAGAAAAGCCGGGCGGCGACGGAGCGCCACGGCGACCAGAGTGCTGCGCGCTCCGCCAGCCATTTCGCTTCCGGCCTGACCTCCAGATCAAGCGCATGCGCCACCGCCGATCGCAGCGCCACATCGCCCACCGGAAAGATATCCGGGTGCCCGCCGCAGAACATCAGATAGACCTCCGCCGTCCATGGGCCGATACCGCGAAGCGCGACCAATTCCGAAAGGGCCGCATCCGCCTCCTTGCGCACCACGCCTTCAAGATCGATCTGCCCTTGCGTGACGGCCCGGGCCAGACCTTCCAGCGTCGTCGCCTTGGCGCGCGAAAGGCCGAAAGTGGCGCGCAATTCGTCCGGTGCGCCGAGATAATTTTCCGCCGTGACCACGCCGCCGCTGCCGGCAAGGATGCGCGCCCATATGGCATTGGCGCTGGCGCGAGACACCATCTGCGAGACGACGATATGGGCAAGGCCGGCAAAGCCGGGCTCGTGAATGCGCAGCTCCAGCGGACCGGCTTTCTCGATGGTGCGGCTGAGAGCCGGATCGAGGCGGGCGAGATAGTCCAACCCTTCGTTGATGTCGTCCATCCCGGCAATGATTTTCATGTCCGTCATTCCCTATGCCGCCAGCCGGCTGGCGGGGTGCTTTAAAACATGGCAGAAGAAACCATGCCTTCGCCTCTCCGTCAAAAGCCGGTTTACCGTTTTGCGCCAAGTCCCAATGGCCCGCTGCATCTCGGCCACGCGCTTTCCGCCTTCCTGAACCACGATATGGCGCGGCACAATGGCGGCCGCTTTCTGCTGCGCATCGAGGATATCGACCAGACGCGCTGCACGCCGGAACTGGAGCAGGCGATCCACGATGATCTCGTCTGGTTGGGGCTGGACTGGGAAAAGCCGGTCAGGCGGCAATCGGAGCATTTCGATGAATACCGCGTGGCGCTGGACAGGCTGATCGAGGCCGGCCTTGCCTATCCTGCCTTTCTGAGCCGGGGTGAAACAAAAGCCATCGTCAGGGCCTTTGAGGCGGAGGGAGGGCTCTGGCCACGCGATCCCGATGGCGCGCCGCTTTACCCGTCGATCGATCGAGAGAGGCCTGAGGCGGAACGGGCGGCACTGCTTGCCTCCGGCCGGCAGCACGCCTGGCGGCTGGACATGGAAAAGGCGGTCCGCGCCGCCGGCAGCCCCCTGTTCTGGCAGGAGAGCGGCGATGGCGCGACGGGAGAGATCGAGGCCTTGCCCGCGCTCTGGGGCGATGTGGTGCTGTCGCGTTCCGACGCGCCTTCGAGTTATCATCTGTCCGTGGTGGTTGACGATGCCCTGCAGGGCGTCACCCATGTGGTGCGCGGCATGGATCTGTTCCAGGCAACCGCCATCCACCGGCTGCTGCAGCATCTGCTGGACCTGCCGCCGCCGGCCTACCACCATCACCGGCTGATTCTGGGCGCGGACGGGCGCAAGCTTTCAAAAAGCGAAGGCAGCACCGGCCTTGCCGCCCTTCGTGGCGAAGGGATGATACCCTCAGATATCCGCCGGCTTGTCGGCCTCCTCTAGCGCCCGCTCCCGGCGCACGCCATTGCCGCCGATATTGCGGCGGATGATCTGCCGCACCTTGTATTTCATCAGCGCGGCATTCACCTCCGCCCCGAGCATGAAGATGACGCCGACCATATAAAGAAACACCAGAACCACCATCACCGAAGCGAGACCGGCATAGGTGGCGGCATAATTGGCGAAGGTGGAGAGATAATAGGCAAAGATCGCAGCACCGATGACCCAGAAGATCATCGTCAGCAGAATGCCCGGCCAGACATCCCAGATGCGCCGCTTGCCGGCGGGTAGCCACAGATGCGCCGCCACCAGCCCCGCCGTCAGCACGACGATGGTGCCGTAAAGACCGAGGCTGGAGATGGTGTTCAGCACGTCCGTCAGCCACGGAAACCGTTCCTCGGCAAAGGACGTGGCGACCGGCACTGCGACGAGCACGATGCTGATGCCGGTAAAGACCACCACCGCGATCAGCACATAAAGCAGGCTGAGCAGGCGGGTGACATACCACCAGCGCGTCTCGGTGACACGATAGGCGCGATTGAGGGAAATCCGCAGCGCCTCGACGCCATTGGACGCAAAATAGGCGGCCGCCAGCACCGAAATCGTCAGCAGCCCGCCGCGCGGAATGGTGAGAACCTGCTGCACCTGCGCCGCAAGCGGCCCGGCAATCGCCTCCGGCCAGGTGTCGAAAATCAGATGCACCGCCGTTTCGGAAAACTGGTCGGCGCCGAGAAATCCGGCCAGCGCCGTGCCGAAGATCAGGAAGGGAAACAGCGCCAGCAGGATGGAAAGGGCCATATGGCTCGCCATCGCCCAGCCGTCATCCTCGGCGAAATGGGAATAGGCATCGAAGGCAACCTTGCCTGCCAGGCGCACTGCGGCAACCATGTTCCCTCCATTCATCGGCATTTCATTTGTAACTTTAAGCCGAATATGGGAAATCAGCTTCGCTTTGTACAGCGCACAAGGCCGGCTTTCGGTTCCGTCACCGAAAAGGATTTTGCGCAATTCGATTTTCACGGGCCGGTCAACCGGGCCAGAACAACAGTCGGTTTCCCGGAGCGGCAGATGTCTGAAAAGCCCGTCATCATCATCACCGGATGTTCATCCGGCATCGGTGCCCATTGCGCCGGCGCGCTTCATCGGGACGGCTGGCGGGTCTTTGCCACCGTGCGCCGCATCGCCGACATGGCGGCCCTCGAGAACCAGGGCATCGAAACCCTGATCATGGACTACACCAAGCCCGAAACCGTCGCCGCCCTGGTGGACACCGTCGCGGCCCGGACCGGCGGTCGCATCGACGCGCTGTTCAACAACGGCGCCTATGGCCAGCCGGGCGCGGTGGAGGATCTGCCAGTCGAGGTGCTGCGGGCGCAGTTCGAAACCAATGTCTTCGGCTGGCACGATCTGACACGGCGGGTCATTCCCTTCATGCGCGCCCGGGGTGCGGGCCGCATCGTGCATTGCTCCTCCATTCTCGGCCTCGTGCCCTATCGCTATCGCGGCGCCTATACGGCGTCGAAATTCGCGATCGAGGGGCTGGGCGTCACGCTGCGCATGGAACTTCAGGGCAGCGGCATCCATGTCAGCCTCATCGAGCCGGGGCCGATCGCCTCGAAATTCACGGCGACCGCGCTTGCGCATGTCAAGGAACACATCGATCTCGAAAATTCGGCGCATGCGGCGGAATATAAACGCCAGCTGGCGCGCATGGATGGCTCCGGCCCCGTCAACCGCCACAAGCTCGGCCCCGATGCCGTTTATGCCGTGCTGAAACACGCTCTCACCGCAGCGAAACCGAAACCGCATTATCCCGTCACCGTTCCAGCCAAACAGGGTCTGTTGCTGAAACGGCTCTTGCCTGCCGGACTGTTCTATCGTCTGCTGCGCAGATTCGATTGAGGAGGAGTAACCCTTAAATGTCCGGCTTCACCACTGTTCTGGCCCTAATCGTCATGGGCCTTGTCGTCATCGTGCTGATACGCGGCCTCTTCAACATGCTGAAGGGACAGGACGCCAACCGGTCCAACAAGCTGATGCAGCTTCGCCTTCTCCTGCAGGCCATCGCCATCGTGCTGATCATGCTCACCCTCTGGCTCACCGGCGGCGGCCGCTGAGATGGTGAAACTGAACAAGATCTACACCCGCACCGGAGACAAGGGCACGACGGCGCTGGTTTCCGGCCCGCGCCGCCTGAAGCACGATCTTCGCGTCGAGGCCTATGGCACGGTGGACGAGACCAATTCGGCCATCGGCATGGCGCGGCTTCATACGGGCGGCCATGAAAATGCCGGCATGGAAAAGCTCGACGCCATGCTCTTCCGCATCCAGAACGACCTGTTCGATCTCGGCGCCGATCTCGCCACGCCTGACAGCGGCGAACCGCTGTCCTATGAGCCGCTGCGTATCGTCGAAAGCCAGGTGACCCGGCTGGAAAACGAAATCGACGAACTCAACGCGACGCTCGAACCGCTGACCTCCTTCGTGCTGCCGGGCGGCACCGCGGCAGCGGCCGGTCTGCACATGGCCCGCACGGTGTGCCGCCGGGCGGAACGATTGATGGTGGCGCTTTCGGTCACCGAAAACGAGATTGTCAGCCCGGCGGCGATCAAATATGCCAACCGCCTGTCCGACTTCCTGTTCGTGGCCGCCCGTTTTGCCAATGACACCGGCAGGGCCGATATTTTATGGGTTCCCGGCAAGAACCGCTGACAGAGCGTGACAACCGTTCAGACAAAGGGCATTCGATGTTCATACCGCTGCACGATGCGAATTCCCTCAAACATATCCGGCTGCAATATGTCACGATCGGCCTGATCGTGGTCAATGTGGTGGTCTGGCTGTTTACCGGCGTGATCGCCAGCGACACGCAGGCCAATGCCGCCGCACTTGGCCTCGGCTTCATTCCCGCCGTCGTGTTCGATTACGCCTATCTGGAACCAGCCCTGCAGGTGGTGCCGGACGACCTGACCGTCATCACCTATGCCTTCCTCCACCTCGATTTCTGGCATCTGGCCGGCAACATGCTGTTTCTCTGGGTTTTCGGCGACAATGTCGAGGATGCGCTCGGCCACTTCCGGTTCCTGATCTTCTATCTCGCCTGCGCCATTGCCGGGGCATTGCTGCACGGTTTCGTCGCGCCCACCTCGGAGGGACCGCTGATCGGTGCATCCGGCGCGGTTTCCGGCGTCGTTGCGGCTTATTTCCTGCTGCATCCCAAGGTGCGCGTCTGGGTGCTGGTTTTCATGCGTATTCCGCTGCCGCTGCCGGCCTTCATTCCGCTGGCGCTGTGGATCGGCCAGCAATTCCTGATGCTGGCGCTCGGGCTGGAGGAAAATGTCTCCTGGGGGGCGCATGTGGGCGGCATAGTGGCGGGCGCCATCATGGTGGTTTTCATGCGCAGGCCGGGTGTTCCGCTGTTTGACCGCACTATTGTTCCGCCAAGGGCGGCACAGTTCAACAATCCGTCGCAAACGGCGGGGTTGTCGCAAATCGAACGGGGCTATGACGGGGGCAGATGAGCCCGCGCGCAAGAGATAGAGTATTTACGTTAACGTCAACGTAAGATATGCCTTACGTGCATGTGATAATGAACATTGCTCCGTTGTATTTGCGGGAAAAATGCTTATCCATGTCGCCAACCTGTTTTTGGAGGTCCGCGCGGTCTATTCACCAAGCGGACAGGAGTTTGAGGAAAGCCGCCGATGAAAATCCTTGTCCCCGTCAAGCGCGTTGTCGATTACAATGTGAAGATCCGTGTGAAATCGGATGGTTCTGGTGTCGAGCTTGCGAATGTGAAGATGTCGATGAACCCGTTCGACGAAATCTCGGTGGAAGAGGCGCTGCGTCTGAAAGAGGCGGGCAAGGCCGACGAGGTTGTGGTCGTGTCGATCGGCCCGGCCAAGGCGGAAGAAACGCTGCGCACGGCGCTTGCCATGGGTGCGGACCGCGCCATCCTGATCGAGACCGACGAAACCGTCGAGCCGCTCGCCGTCGCCAAGCTCCTGAAGGGCGTGGCGGAGGCCGAACAGCCCGGCCTCGTCATCGTCGGCAAACAGGCGATCGATGACGATTCGAACCAGACCGGCCAGATGCTGGCAGCCTTGCTCGGCTGGGGCCAGGGCACCTTTGCCTCCAAGGTCGAGCCTTCCGACGGCAAGGTCGCGGTGACGCGCGAAGTCGATGGCGGCCTGCAGACGGTGGAGCTGAAGCTTCCCGCCGTCGTCACCACCGATCTTCGTCTCAATGAGCCGCGTTATGCCTCGCTGCCGAACATCATGAAGGCGAAGAAGAAGCCGCTCGACAAAAAGGCTCCGGCCGATTTCGGCGTCGACGTGTCGCCGCGCCTGAAGGTGCTGAAGACCGAGGAGCCGGCAGGCCGCAAGGCCGGCATCAAGGTCGGCTCGGTTGCCGAGCTGGTCGAAAAGCTCAAGGCCGACGGCGTCCTCTAAGATTTCGGAAAAGGGAGATTATATCATGGCCATTCTTCTTCTGGCAGAACACGACAACGCAACCCTTTCCGACCTGACGGCAAAGACGCTGACGGCGGCAACCCAGATTGCCAAGGGGACGGGAAGCGACGTGCATGTGCTGGTCGCCGGCTCCGGCGCCAAGGGTGCGGCTGACGCAGCCGCGAAACTCTCCGGCGTCTCCAAGGTGCTGCTCGCCGACGACGCCTCCTATGCCAATGCGCTGGCAGAGCCGCTGGCGGCGCTGATCGTCTCGCTTAGCCCCTCCTATGATGTCATCATTGCGCCGGCGACGGCATCGGCCAAGAATGTCACCCCGCGCGTTGCGGCGCTTCTGGATGTGGCGCAGGTTTCGGAAATCATCGAGGTCGTGTCGCCCGACACTTTCAAGCGGCCGATCTATGCCGGCAACGCCATCCAGACGGTGCAGGCAAGCGATGCGAAGAAGGTGATCACCGTGCGCCCGACCGCCTTTGCGGCAGCAACGGAAGGCGGTTCGGCGGCCGTGGAAACCATCGGCGCGGCCGAGAACCCGGGCCTGTCCAGCTTCGTATCCGATGCGCTGGCGTCGTCCGACCGTCCGGAGCTGACGTCTGCGAAGATCATCATCTCGGGTGGCCGCGCGCTCGGTTCCTCGGAAAAGTTCAAGGAAGTCATTCTTCCCGTTGCCGACAAGCTGGGTGCCGCCGTCGGTGCAAGCCGCGCGGCCGTCGATGCCGGTTATGCGCCGAACGACTGGCAGGTGGGCCAGACCGGCAA
>NZ_JBJDMY010000046.1:0-6967 GCF_044900305.1 Agrobacterium sp. NPDC089420
GCATGGCGAAAGCTCGAAAGCCAGCCTTGGCGCATCATGTCCATCGGACGAAGAGAATGGGCGAATGAGTTTTGATCAGCGAGGCGGCGTATTAGTTGAAGAACAATCGGTACCGGATGATGAAGATTGGGAGTTTGCACCCGGTGAACTCGTTGAGGTGACGACTCGTTCGTTTGAAGGGGGAATGCTGTTGGTTTCCACGCGGAACTGAGCCGGTTTTGGAGTGAACCCCTCGGGCTGGACCATCGAACCGCTTCAAACTAAGCCGCCTGCTGGGCGAGTTGAGTTTCGAATTCTGCTGGCGATAAATAGCCAAGGGCTGAATGCAGCCGTTTGGCATTGTAAATCTGCTCGATGAACCTGGGCAAGTGTTCGGCCACGTCAGCGAATGTCTCGTAGCCTGCGGGGTAGATTTCCTCCACTTTCAGGGTCTTCATGAAGCTTTCTGCCTGCGCATTGTGATAAGGGTTGCCGACGGCGCTCATGGATCCCTGTAGACCTGCCGCATCGAGCGCTCGTCGATAGGTCTCACTTGCGTATTGGCATCCGCGGTCCGTGTGGTGAATGCAGCCGGGTGGAGGCTTTCTGTTCTCGAGCGCCGAACGCAACGCTGCCAATGCCAGCGGCGTATCCAGGCGTTTTCACAGGCCATAGCCGATGACTTTCCGGCTGCAGGCGTCGAGAATGACAGCGAGATAGCAGAAGCCAGCGGCGATGCGGATGTACGTGAAGTCGGCCACCCAGACCATATCGGGCCGCGCCGGGATCACATTGCGATAAAGGTTCGGGTAGATCGGCGAATCGTGGTTGTTATCCGTCGTGCGAACATACCGCTTGCGAGGCTTGATCCCGAGGCCATTGGCCCGCATGACGCGGGCGACGCGCTTGTGATTGACGAGGTGGCCTCTTCGCTGAAGCTCGTGTGTTACGCGTCGGTATCCATAGCAAGGCAGCTCGTCCTGGATGTCCTCTATGATTGCAATGAGCTCGCTGTCGCCGAGATTTAAAGCTTTTGCCGTCGATCGGTAATAGTAAGTGCTCCTCGGGAGATCGATCATTTTGCACCCCCGTCTGACAGAGCAGGCCGGGGACCGGTGATGATGGAGGAGCTCCCGCTGTCGCCGGCGATCAACTGGCGCGGTGTTTTTTCAACCAGGTCCAGCTCCATGGTGAGCTGGCCGACCTTGCGTTCAAGCGCCGCAATGTGGGCCTCGTACTCGGCAATGACGCTGGCCTCAGCCTCCTCATCGTTCAGATCGCCGCGATCGAACTGCGTCAGCCATAGCTGTATGAGGTTTGCCGAAACGCCGTATGTCCGCTGTGCGTCGCGCCGTCCGATGACGCCGTTTCGGATATCCTGGCAAAGCTGCAACTTGAACGGCGTCGAATGCCGGCGATATGGACCTCGGGACTTCATGAGCCTTCTCCGATTGAGGCCCGCAGCGTGTATCAGTTTTTCTGGGTCCCGTGGTCCAGCCCGAGGGGTTCACTCCATAACCGGCTCATGTATGGATGCCCCCGTTCATGCAAGTTTTTCTTTGAGCGGTTTGAACGTGTGATTGGATGCGGTCATGTATCAGGCCTTTGATGCAGTCTGGATATTACTGCTGGCCGGTATGGAGCTAAGCGGGGCTGGCGCAAATCAGTTCTACGAGCTCGAGGCTCACTGAGCCGGCGGCATTTCCACCCCTCTTTCCAATCTCTTGTCCTTACCGTTCGCTGATCTCCTCACACGCCGACGATCCGATCTCGCTATATCGCTAGCTTTGCTTACGCGGTTGCGAGACCGGAATCTTTGTAATTCTCATTCTTCGTCATCATCGCCCAGACGGATCGTGCCATCTTGTTGGCCAGCGCAATAGCAACGAGCATACGCGGCTTGCGCATCAACATACGCCCGAGCCACGAGTTTTCGGAGGGGGTCTTTCGGCATGCCCATCGGATAACCGTCATTGCGCCGATAATCAAAAGCCGTCGAATATCGCGCTGTCCCATCTTCGACGTCCGGCCAAGCATCTGCTTTCCTCCGCTCGAATGCTGTTTAGGTACAAGCCCGAGCCAAGCTGCAAAATCGCGTCCCTTTTGAAACGTCGTCATAGTTGGAGCAAACGCCTCGATCGCCATGGCCGTGATCGGCCCCACGCCAGGCGTTGACATCAGTCGAGCGGTGTTAACCGATTGCTGAGCTTCAGATTTGAGAACCTTCTCCAGGTTGGAGATACGGGCAGTAAGCAGATCAATCTGTTCCATATAAATCCGGGCAGTTTCTACGACCAGGAGCTCAAGACCGCTATCATCGTCTTCTATAATCCCCCTCAACGCGGCCAGGCTTGCAATCCCCTGTGGTGCAACGATCCCATGTTCTGCCAGGTGAGCTCGCAGGGCGTTAATCAACTGCGTCCGTTGACGCACGAATAGATCGCGTGTCCGAAAGATCATGGAAGAGGCTTGCTGCTTCTCCGTTTTCGGCACGACAAATCTCATCGAGGGGCGGATGGCGGCCTCCACGATGGCTTCAGCATCTGCCGCGTCATTCTTCTGCCGCTTTACAAAGGGCTTCACGTAAGCTGGTGGCAGCAACCGAACTTCATGGCCAAGCTTCCTAATCTCGCGAGCCCAGTAATGCGCGGTCGCACATGCTTCCATCGCAACGATACACCTCGGCAACTCCGAGAAAAAAGCCAAGACATGAACGCGAGATAGCTTCCTACGAAATACCAATCCGCCATCGGCGCTGGCCGCGTGGAGTTGGAATACCCGTTTTGCAAGGTCAAGGCCTACAATGCTAACTTCCTTCATGGATGCTCTCTCCTTTGAGTGACGTTGTTGCAAACATCACTTTGGCACATCGCGATGCCGTCGGGAGGGGGCATCCACATGGGGTAATCGCGGGAGCCATACCCCTTCGGATTCGAAGATGATTTGGAAGGTGGCTGTTCCCCGATAAGATGAGGTACGGGCTCTCGACTGGACGCCGGGCCCAGCATCAATGGAGAACAGCCATGGAAGAATATATCGGCCTCACAACGCGCCGCTACCAATCCGGCGAAGTCGATTATGACGGACATATATCCCGACGCGGAGACCGCCATTTGCGCGGGCTCCTATACGAAGCGGCCTCGGTTATTCTCACGCGTAGTTCCAAACAGAGTTCGTTGCGAACATGGGGGCTTCAGCTGCGAGAGAGGATCGGCTTCAAAAGAGCTGCCGTGGCTGTCGCGCGAAAGCTGGCCGTCATCATGCACACCATGCTGAAAACCGGAGAGTTCTTCAATCCGACTGCGGGCGTGGCGGCATAGTATCTGATAGCGCTCAATAACTGAGCGCTTGAAGTGTCCCTGTCGGGACGTGAGCCGAGCCATTCCGTTGATGGGGTTGCATCGCTGTCTCAGCTGAATGCGTCGTCCACATTGAAGGCTCGTGCTGCGAAGCTCCATCATGCGGCGACTGATGTCGACCGCGAAGACAACCATGCACCCGGCAGAGCGATGCTTCCACAAAACTTCCTATTGACGCACCGGCTGCGATTAGACAACTCCATCAGTTCTGCGTGGAAACCAACAGACATGGCCTTGTTTTATGCGCATATCCTTGTCATTAACGCATGTTTACGACGAACGCATCGCTGCTTTTACGCAGCCGACATATTTGTCGAATCGCCGTTTCGAATGCCGTCACTTTGGAGCGTTGAGAATGCAAATAGTACGCGAGCGGGAAAATTTAGTTTACGAAAACCAGTATGTGGCGGTCTACGACGACGACGTCGCCTTCCCGTCAGGCAAAAAGGGCGCATATTTCCGAACGCAGTGGAAGGCGCCCTACGGCGTCGCAATTGTACCTGTAATTGATGATGAAGTCGTTCTGATACGCTCTTATCGATACACCGAGGGTGCAATCGTAACCGAGATTCCGCAGGGCTTTGGAACAGAAAGAAGCTCACCTGAGGCGGACGCCGCTCGAGAGTTATCTGAAGAAACCGGCCTTCGATCGGAAGAGCTAACTCTTCTTGCGGTCTTCGGCAAGGCATTCCAAACATACGTTTATATTTGTTGTATTAGCAGAGAGCAGAAGCCCACAATGCACTCGCAGGAAAACACCGAAAGCATTCTAGACTTCTGCTCTCTGCCGTTGTCAGGCATCAGCTTTGAGCAATTAGCTGAAGCAGGTGTCGTTGACCCGCTGACTGTCTCATCTGTTTTGATGGCTAGAGACCGCGCACAATCGTTTCCTTCTCAAAGTGATTGAGAACTGGCATCTCGAACGCAATTTTCGCGTCCATACCTTTGTCTTCCAGAAGATGTCCGAGTTGTCTATTTCGCGCTTCCCACTGTGCGTTGTCGTGTTGGCTTATGCGTTTGTTTGATGCGCCGAACTTGCGCTCCGCTAAGGAAAACAGAACCGATATTCCCAGACCTAATCCAGTCTGGAGCTCCACTGCCGCTCCAATTGCCTCGAGCAGGATTCCCCCAGCAAACTCGGCTTTCGCCCAACGGCTTCTAATAATCTGATCGGGAGCTTCGCTCGTCGACGCCTTCAACTCTGGAAACCGATCAATTATCCTGTCCACGATGCGTTGGTTGATACTCTGAAAGCTGACAGTTAAATCGTGAGCTACCGCTGACTTGCTCAGGTCACGGTGTGCGAACGACTGATATTCTTTCAGTTCGTCCGTTTGCCGCAGCCACATTATGTCATCGACATCCAATCGCGAAAGACCCTCGATATAATGCTCGTACGAGAGCCTGGGTTTAGACTTGAAACTGAAAGCTGGTTCCAACTGAGCAAGCTTTAAGCCCCGCATTGTTTCGAAAGAGCGTGCGTGACTGGACGCATAGATCGGATTCAAGCTCAGAACGCGGGGAAGATTGGAAATATACGGGCCTTCCGTGCAATCGTGTATCAATTGGTGGGTCTGTTCGGGAGGATTTACCAAACGCTGCATCACGAGAGAAGGGAATCTTCTTTGAAGAAATTCTCTTCCTAAGCCCCTATCTCTTTCTCTCTCCTCAGAAAGTATTTCTGAAAAAGTGCGGAAGTCTGATGGGGATAGGAGTGGGGAAAACTGGTCGCAAAGCAACGTTGCGACAACGTCGGTGAAATGCTGCCGAACTTCGCGATAGTTCCAGCCTATTTTTCGGAAATGCTGATCCGCAAAATCTAAATCTTTCACGCGGCCAATGTCGATCCTCTCACTTGTGATTTTCCCTTGGGCAAAGAATTGTTTCTGAGTTTCTAGGAGAGTTTGGATTTGAGAAGGCGCACTTTCATCGTGCCCTTGCCTTGCGGCAAGCGAAAATAGTTTCTCCTTCGAAAGCTCACGAATGACACCATCTCTTGCGATCAAATCTCGTAGATTAGGTGATGTAACTAACTGGTTGTCCGAAAACACCATATTATCGTTGAACGTAAGTGTGATAATAATGTGGGCCTTAAGCGCCTTCTTGTATTTCGCGTCTATTGAAATTTGCTGATTATCATCTGCCAAAAGTGAATACGGGGAACGAGGAGAGTGAGCCATAGAATTCGTAATCCAGTGCTTTATTGTTTAATGAAACATACAAAATCAGGCTGATACCGAACTTCAAAATCGAGCGTGGTACAGGCGCCCGTCTCAGTGACTTATCACCATCCGCCTGGCCGGGACATGGCGCTTCGATGACCACACAAACTGCCGTCGGCAGCCCTGTCGTAGTAAGAATAGCAGTTTCCGGGGTACTGGCGTGTCGGATAGCCCCCACCGCAATTATTGTTGGTGCACACAGCCACGGCTGTTCCAACCAGCGCGACGGCGACTAGCGCAGCGGCCGCCGCATCCTGATTTTGGACCATCTGAGGACAGTCAAGAGCTTGAACGCCACGGCGATTGAGTTCTTTCAGAATATCTTGCTGGAATACTGGATCTTGGCTCTGCAAGTATGTCCGACAGAGCGTCGGTTTGTCGATCGACTTTGGATTAGCGTTGAACGCTTCCCGCGAAGTTGTACATGCACTCAGGGCGCACGAAATGAACAGGGCGCCAAGCACCCGCAAATACACAATTGTCAAGAAAGCCCCCAATAACGTCCCCGCCACTACAAAAACACGCGGAGAGATTGGAGTCGAGCCTATTCAACTAGAATTTTCATTTGGCGAGTGGAAAGGAAGAAGGATGGATCGGTTCAAACGCTCATTGCTTTGAAGAATTGGCGTCGTGTGAATTGTTGGCCAATTCATTATTTTTGGCCGCCAGCCGCACTATCTTCAGGGCAGTCTTCGCGTCCGTGCCTTTGCAGAACTCGGCTCTAGTTCTTTGAAGCAACAATTTTATAATTGCTTTGTCGTATGCCATTATCCAATTCCGTAGGACTGTTATTCGCAGCGAGCGCATTATGGATACCCAGGGCAGACAGCAGGCCGCCAATGTGATGTTTGACTTTATCACTGCGATGACAGCGGCCAACGATGCAGACGCTATCATTCGCGACCTATCGACAGTTTCCAAGACATTTGGCCTTGATTGCTTCGCAATTTCGGGAATTCCCTTACCTGGCGAGACAATCGATCGGTACGTTTTGCTGAGTGCTTGGCCTGAAGGCTGGTTTGAACGTTATGTCGCGCAAAACTACGTTCACATAGATCCCGTGATCTACCAGAGCAAGATTTCGGACGGTGCCTTTGTCTGGTCAGAGGAATTGGGCGGAAAGCCCATCCGACGTGAAGCCAGGAAGCTGATGAATGAGGCGTCCGAATTCCGGATGCTGGATGGTTATAGCGTGCCGCTGCACATGCCAGGCGCTCTTCAGGCCATCGTCACGTTCGGCGCCGAGAAAATTGACCTGTCGATCGAAGCAAAAGGCATTCTCCACATCGTCGCCATTTACGCCCACAATCGCCTAATACGCCGCCTCGCTGATCAAAACTCATTCGCCCATTCTCTTCGTCCGATGGACATGATGCGCCAAGGCTGGCTTTCGAGCTTTCGCCATGC
>NZ_JBJDMY010000047.1:0-6609 GCF_044900305.1 Agrobacterium sp. NPDC089420
AGAGTTGAGCACGGAATGTCCATCGACACGGGGCATGCGGATGTCTGTGACGACAACGCCGTCATAGTCCGGCTTCAGGCTTGCCAGTGCGGAATGCCCGTCGCGGTGGATTTCAGGCTGAAAGCCTGCAATTGACAGCGAATCCGCCAATGCCGTTCGAAAAACCGCGTCATCGTCGACCAGCATCACACGCATCACGCTTTCCTCATCCTGACAACAAAGGCCGCACCTCCGAGGGGTGATGCCATGACGTCCAACACGCCGTTCAGCTCTGCGACGATGTCGCGTGCAATGCTCAATCCCAAACCCAAACCCTCGGCTTTGGTGGTAACAAACGGGTTGAAGATGTTCTCAGCCAGCCGCGGGTCGATGCCCGGACCATTGTCGGCGACAATGAGACTCACCCATGAAGCATCCATATCGGCGCTGATCAGGACACGGGGGTCGGAACGATCCGCAACCGCATCCAGCGCATTTTGCAGAAGATTCACGAGCACCTGTTCCAGCTGGACCCTGTTTGCGACGACATCTGGCAGATCCGATCCAGGGAGTTCGAGGTGCACATCCGCGCTGTGGAACCGCTCGCCAAGCAGCAGCAGCGCTCCAGCAATCGTCTCATTGATATCCACGCGCGTGTTCTCGCCCTTTCCCCGGCGCGCAAAACGCAGCATTTCCTGGGTGATCGTGCCAATTCGGGCCGTTAATTCCACAGCTGTCAACAGGTTGGCCGAGACGCGATCAATGCGGTCTTTCAGCAGGTGATGCCGGGCATTTTCGGCAAGGGTTCTGATTGCCGCAACGGGCTGGTTGATCTGGTGGATCAAGCCCGCGGTGACCGAACCGAGAATAGCCAGGCGGTTGGCCTGCGCCAGTTCCTCCCGCGCCTCGCGAAACCGGCGGTCGGCAGTTTCGCGCTCGATGATCTGCGCGTGCAGCTCCGCCGTGCGCGCCGTAACCGCCACTTCCAGTTCGGCACGGTCGGCTGCCATCCGCATGGTCCGCGTTAATTGCCAGTAGATCGCCATGGCGATAGCCGCCAATATGATGGTCGCCGCAATCGAGATCAGGAAGGCCAGTTCCCTTGCTCCATCCAGAGCCGGATTTGCGCGTACGGCGTGAACAAGTCTCAGCGTCGTTTCCGAAATCCGCTCCTCGACAGGAAGAAGCAGTGTATCCGATGGCCCGGCCATCATTCCATTCGTTTCAAAACTGAGCAGGCTTGGCTCCAGCGGACGATTACTGAACTGGCCACTTTCGGTCAGGTGAGCGCGTTCAGTGGCCGAAAGAACGCGGAACGTCCGTAGCTCCTCATCGGGATCGGTGGACGCAAGTACGACGCCGCTCGGGTCAACGATGAAGGTCTCGCCCAGGTCTTTGGTCCAGCCTTTTACCAGTGCCTGAAACTCGAACTTTATCACGGCCACGCCTTGCGCGCGGGCTGTATCGCCGATCTGCCTCGAGAAAAACAGGCCGGGACGTCCGCTCAGATCACCAACGGCATAATATTCAGCCGAACCCGCAGACAGGGCGTCAGTAAAATAAGGGCGAAACCCATAGTTGCGGCCAATAAAGCTTTCGGCCGTATGGGCGTTCGATGACGAAACGACGCGCCCATACTCATTGATGATGTAGATGATGGAGGCCCCGGTCTTAGAGACCAGAGAGGCAAGCCTGTCGTTAAGACGGGATGCGACCTCGGGACTTTCTTTCGTCAGCGCCTCTTCAAGGTCGCTATATTCCGCAAGAACGATGGCCAGGAGACGATACCTGGCCAGCTCGCTGTCGAGCAATTTCGTTTGCTGACGCGCGACGACTTCTGCGCTGTTTCCCAGTCGGGTGAGCACTTCCTTCTGCACCCAGGCGGACGCCAGCGCCCACACCCCCGCCAAAAGCAAAAGAGCGGCGATGGAGAATGCAAATTTCGACCTGAATGACAAACGCCCCATGAATGCAAAATAGTGCAATTTTCTCGCGCCAGCTATGCAAGTTTTTGCACGATTTTTCGTGGTGCGCATTGAGGGAGCCTAAGTTTATTTTTTAAAAACAAATAGTTAAATGGATTGCCGCCGCGGGACTGGCGTAAAAAAACGTTCATTCGCATTCTGCCGGACATGTCGATGTCGACTTGATGGCGAGGGGGCTCATGTCATCTGATAGTCCGCGCAGCATCTGCGCTTGGGGTGTGCCTGCCAGTGCGCGCGGATGGCTCACGGGAGACCTCTCGGTTCGCTACGTCACGCTGCCGGGTGCGATTTTCAACGGCACTTCTGACCTGCTTGCGAAACCATTGATGGGCTTGGGCGCAGGCCTCGGCCCGAGCCGGCTCGGAACAGTCTCTCCCTCGTCACGCTTCCTGCGGGAACAGGCAAATCCTGAAGCGTGGCAGCAAGGCAAGGCCGACGGCGTCGGTTTTTTTTCTGGATGGCAAGAACGGCGACCGGATGTGCAACCCTTCGCAGGGCGCGGAAGGGAGGAACGCTTGTCAACGTCCGGCTCCGGCAGACTGATGCCGAGGGTCAGCGCATACCGAACCGCAGCCGCAGCGTGCGCGAACCGGCAGGTGATCCGACATTTCAAAATTGGAGCCGAACGAAAGGAATGTCCCGACTGTGGATGCTCACCATCCACACGACTTCGGACACCTCGAAAGGCGAAATGCCCGACGGGTCCGGAAACAATATTTGGCTGAGGGTTTAATATGAATGTTCAAGAGAAGAAATTGCCGCTGTCTCCCGCACAGGCCGGCATGTGGATCGGTGAGAAGGTTGGCGCCGCCGGGGTCGTCTTCAACCTTGCCGAAGCGGTGGAGATTCATGGTCGGGTCAATGTGGAAAATTTCATCCGTGCACTGCGGCAATTGACACAGGACATAGAGGCGACGCGGATTCGCATCCGCGAGATCGAGGGACAGCCTCATCAGATTGTCCCGGTCGAATTTTCCGGAGATTTCCGCGTGCTCGATTTCTCCGCGGAGGAAGGCGCTTTCAAAAAAGCGGATGACTGGATGATGGATCAAGCTCGCATCCAGCCAGATCTCGAGCACGACAGATTGTGGGACAGTGCTCTCATCAAGCTTGCCGAAGATCACTGGCTGTGGTTCCAGCGGGCTCATCATATTGCTTTCGACGGCTTTACTGGCGGCTTGTCCTCGCGCCGGCTCGCCGAGATTTATACGTCTCTGGAAGACGGCGGAATTCCCGAGCCGGCCAACTACGGTTCACTGGAGGACATGCTTGCCGCCGACAGGGCATATCGTTCCTCCCAGCAGCTGGAACGGGACCGCGCCTACTGGATGGAGCATCTTCGGGAAGCGCCTCAACCCGCCACGCTTGCCAAACGGCGTCCGGCGCCTGCGACGGGTCTGTTGCGCCATAGCGTCACCTTGCCTGCGGAGGATGCGCGGATATTGCGGAAGGTTGCGACGGAGTCCGGTGTGTCGGTGCCGCAGGTGCTTGTCGCGCTTGTGGCGGCCTATTATGGGCGGGCAACCGACTGCGACGATCTGGTCATATTGACGATGTTGACCGGGCGCGTCGGCCCGGCCATGCGGCGCATACCGTGCATGATGGCCAATGCCGTGCCATTGCGTTTCAAATTTTCACCGGGCACGACACTACGCGATCTTGCCCGGCAGACGGCGCAGCAGATGATGAGGGCGCTGCGTTATCAGCGTTATCGCTATGAAGACATGCGCAGAGACCTGGGCCTTCTGCGGCATGATCAACAGATCGCCTGGCTCGGGGTCAACATTGAGCCATTCGACTATAATCTGAGCTTTGCCGGTCATCCGGCCACCATTCGCAACCTTTCCAACGGTTCGATGACGGACATGACGATCTTTGCATATGAACGTGGCGACGGCAGCGAGATGCGCATCGATTTCGATGCCAATCCCGATCTCTACACGATCGGGGATCTGCAGTCGCATGAGGCGCGTTTCATGCGGCTGCTGCGCGCCATATCGGCTGACGCAGACCGGGAATTGAACTCCTTCAGCCTGCTGTCCGACCTGGAGCGGCAAAAGGTGCTCGTCGACTGGAACGACACGGCGCACGCTATTCCGGATTTGACCTTTCCCGAACTTTTTCGTCGTCAGGTCACACGCCAGCCCGACGCTGTCGCTGTGGTTTGCGATGGCAGGGAACTGACCTATGCCGAGTTGGATGCCGCCTCGGATAGTTGGGCACGCCTTCTGTGCCGGCGCGGCGTTGTTCCGGGGAATATTGTTGCAGTTGTCGTTCCCCGGTCCGAACAGATGCTCGTAGCCCTGCTCGCAGTGTTGAAGGCTGGTGGCTCCTACCTGCCATGCGACCCTTCCGATCCGCCCGGTCGCATTGGCCTCATTCTTGCCGACGCTGCCCCGAGCCTGATCATCACCACGAGCGAAATTGCAGATAAGCTTCCGATCGACGGTGTTCGCACCGTCTTTCTGGACCAGCCGGAGGACCATCCCGCCCATTCGCTCATTGTCCCTCCAGCAGCCGACGATACCGCCTACATCATCTTCACGTCGGGTTCGACCGGCCGGCCGAAAGGTGTAGAGATTTCGCATCGGGCACTGACGAATTTCCTCTTTGCGATGCAGGATCTGTTGAAGATGACGCCTCGCGACCGCCTTCTGGCCGTCACCACGATCGCGTTCGATATTGCCGGGCTGGAGCTTTATCTGCCGCTGCTCGCGGGTGCATGCACCATCATCGCACCGCGTGAAACAGTACGCGATCCGGATGCGCTGGCTCGCCTTATCAGGCGATCGCGTATCACCGTCATGCAGGCAACACCTTCCCTTTGGCGCGCACTGCTGCACGATCATGGCAAAGAACTATACGGCCTGCGCTCCCTGGTGGGCGGGGAGGCACTTCCGGCCGATCTCGCGCAGGCGATGGCGGAACTCGGTCATCCCGTGCTGAATGTCTACGGCCCCACCGAAACGACGATCTGGTCCACCGCCATGCCATTGGAGGGCAGGGATATCGCCGCACCGCCAATCGGGCGCCCGATCTGGAATACCCGACTTTATGTCCTCGATCGCAGGGGAAATCCGTTACCACCCGGTTTTGCCGGAGAACTTTACATCGGTGGTATGGGTGTCGCGAAGGGTTATCTCAATCGGCCCGAGCTGACACAGGAACGTTTCCTGCCGGATCCTTTCGCGGCTGATGACAGTCGCATGTACCGCACGGGCGATATGGCCTGCTGGCGTGTCGATGGGGTCATGGAATATCTTGGCCGCAATGACCATCAGATCAAGATCAGGGGATTCAGGGTGGAGCCTGGCGAAATCGAAGCCGCGCTCGCCGCCCATCCTGGCGTTCGGCAAGCCGTCGTCATTCTCCGTGAGGATCAGGGGCAGGGAAAACGCCTCGTCGCTTATGTTGTCGCCACCCCCGGCCACACGGTCGATGACCATGAACTATCCGCAACGCTCGCGTGCAGCCTGCCCAGTCAGATGATACCGTCACGTTACGTGGTGCTTGAGGCAATACCGCTGAACGGCAATGGCAAGATCGACCGCAATGCTCTTCCGGTTCCCAAGTGGCAGGCTCACCATGAAGGCGTCGCGCCGAGAACAGAAACTGAAAAAGCAATCGCCCAAATCTGGTGCGAAAGCCTTGGTGTCGACGCGGTGGGCATTCACGACAGTTTCTTCGACCTTGGCGGTGATTCACTTGATGCGGTAGGCATGATTGCGACTGTTCGTTCGCGACTGAATGTTGCAATCCCGCTTGAAGCGATCTTTGAATCGCCAACGATCGCGGAACTTTCAAACTTGCTCGGTGCGTCCGCGTCGCAAAATGAATTCTTCGCACCGGTCATGGCCATTCGCAAAAGCGGCAGTTCAGCGCCATTGTTCTGCATACATCCGATTCTGGGCATCGGGTGGGCTTTCCGCGCCCTGACAGGGCATATTGCGCAGGATATGCCAATCTATGCGCTGCAAGCGGACAGCTTGAGCGCGTCTGCGGGCCTGTTCGATACGATCGAGGAAATGGCTCTGGCATATGTCAACCGAATGCGCCGTATCCAGCCCAACGGCCCTTACCATATTCTCGGGTGGTCCTTTGGCGGCCTCGTCGCGCATGAGATGGCCAGACTATTGCTGGAGCAAGGAGAAACCGTCGCCTTTCTGGGTTTGCTCGATTCCTATCCCTACCAGCACTCGGCACAGAATATTCTCCTGGACGACGTCACTTTGGCTCAGGCTACGCTGGATTTTCTCGGCTTCGACGCCGATGCGAGAGAATTCGACAATAAGCGGCCCGTTCTCTCCGTCCTCGAAGAATATATCCTTGCGCGATATGACATGGATACTCATCCGCTGGCCCGTGAGGCGATGAAAATATCGCAGTCTGAAACCGGTATCCTGGACAAGGCCCGTACCGCGATTATCCACCATCTCGATCTCGCCCGGAAGTTCAAGCCGGGATTGATCGGGGTCGACATGCATTTTTTCTCGGCCAATCGCGGTAAAGGCAGGACCATCGATGCCCTACTCAACTATCAGGCAGAGGCGTGGCTGCCACATGTCCGCGGCAGAATTTATCACCGGCCTCTTGATTGCCTTCACGAGCAGATGCTGGATGCAGACCCTGCCGCTGAAATCGGCGC
>NZ_JBJDMY010000048.1:0-2500 GCF_044900305.1 Agrobacterium sp. NPDC089420
TGGTTGCGGGGGCAGGATTTGAACCTGCGGCCTTCAGGTTATGAGCCTGACGAGCTACCGGGCTGCTCCACCCCGCGTTGAAGATTATATATAGCATAAAGGCCGCGTTAGCGGCCGATTTGTTGCGGTTTGATTTTCTGTTTTGTTGAAGAGAAGATTGACGTTGCGTTTTGCAGACCTGGCAGCGACCTACTCTCCCGCGTCTTGAGACGAAGTACCATTGGCGCTGGGGCGTTTCACGGCCGTGTTCGGAATGGGAACGGGTGCAGCCGCCCCGCGATAACCACCAGGTCGGCAAAACGCAACATGCTCCATGTTTTCACATGGAAACTGCTGTTTCGAGAAGCTGGAGAGCCAGGGCTCTATTTAATTTACACGTCTTTCTGTGACTGGTCCGTTTGCCTGCCTTGCTCGAGATCGAGCGTGGCAGCCATACAGGACGCTAGTCCGTCGCCAATCGTTTGGCGCGCCGTCCGCAGGGCCTTTGGCCCGTGAGGACAGAACAGATGATGTTCATCTTCGATGAACATGAACAATGGGAACGAAGAAGTCGATCGAGCTATTAGTAACGGTAAGCTTCACACATTGCTGTGCTTCCACACCCGTCCTATCAACGTGGTCGTCTTCCACGGCTCTGATAGGGAACACTCGTTTTCAGGTTGGTTTCCCGCTTAGATGCCTTCAGCGGTTATCCATTCCGTATATAGCTACTCTGCTATGCCCTTGGCAGGACAACAGATCCACCAGAGATACGTCCATCCCGGTCCTCTCGTACTAGGGACAGATCCTGTCAATATTCCTACACCCACGGCAGATAGGGACCGAACTGTCTCACGACGTTCTGAACCCAACTCACGTACCGCTTTAAATGGCGAACAGCCATACCCTTGGGACCTGCTCCAGCCCCAGGATGCGATGAGTCGACATCGAGGTGCCAAACAACCCCGTCGATATGGACTCTTGGGGGTCATCAGCCTGTTATCCCCGGCGTACCTTTTATCCGTTGAGCGATGGCCCTTCCACACGGGACCACCGGATCACTATGACCGACTTTCGTCTCTGCTCGACTTGTCAGTCTCGCAGTCAGGCTAGCTTATGCCATTGCACTCGACGACCGATTTCCGACCGGTCTGAGCTAACCATCGCGCGCCTCCGTTACTCTTTCGGAGGCGACCGCCCCAGTCAAACTACCCACCATACACTGTCCCGGATCCGGATAACGGACCGCGGTTAGACATCCACGAAGATAAGGGTGGTATTTCAAGGATGGCTCCACAAAGACTGGCGTCCCTGCTTCAAAGCCTACCACCTATCCTACACATGCCTTGGCGAATGCCAGTGTAAAGCTATAGTAAAGGTGCACGGGGTCTTTCCGTCTGACCGCAGGAACCCCGCATCTTCACGGGGAATTCAATTTCACTGAGTCTATGTTGGAGACAGCGGGGAAGTCGTTACGCCATTCGTGCAGGTCGGAACTTACCCGACAAGGAATTTCGCTACCTTAGGACCGTTATAGTTACGGCCGCCGTTTACTGGGGCTTCAGTTCAGAGCTTGCACCCCTCCCTTTAACCTTCCAGCACCGGGCAGGCGTCAGACCCTATACGTCGTATTGCTACTTCGCAGAGCCCTGTGTTTTTGATAAACAGTCGCTACCCCCTGGTCTGTGCCACCCCATCATACTTGCGTACAAAAGGGTCACGCTTCTTCCGAAGTTACGCGTGCAATTTGCCGAGTTCCTTCAACATAGTTCTCTCAAGCGCCTTGGTATACTCTACCTGACCACCTGTGTCGGTTTCGGGTACGGTCTATACGGTGGAGCTATTTCCTGGAACCTCTTCGCCGCCCAACCAATCCAATAAGGTTGAACAACACACGAGATCCGTCACTACCACCAGGCCCACGAATATTAACGTGGTTCCCATCGACTACGCGTGTCCGCCTCGTCTTAGGGGCCGGCTAACCCTGCTCAGATTAACTTTAAGCAGGAACCCTTGGTCTTTCGGCGAGGGAGTCTCTCACTCCCTTTATCGTTACTCATGTCAACATTCGCACTTCCGATATCTCCAGCAGCCCTCACGGGTCCGCCTTCACAGACTTACGGAACGCTCCGCTACCACATGCCTTACGGCATATCCTCAGCTTCGGTGCATGGCTTTAGCCCCGTTACATTTTCGGCGCAAAGACCCTTATTTAGACCAGTGAGCTGTTACGCTTTCTTTAAATGATGGCTGCTTCTAAGCCAACATCCTGGTTGTTTTGGGATCCTCACATCCTTTCCCACTTAGCCATGACTTGGGGACCTTAGCTGGAGGTCAGGGTTGTTGCCCTTTTCACGACGGACGTTAGCACCCGCCGTGTGTCTGCCGACTAGTACTCCTCGGTATTCGGAGTTTGGTTAGGATCAGTAAGACGGTGAGTCCCCATAGCCCATCCAGTGCTCTACCCCCGAGGGTATTCGGTCGACGCTCTACCTAAATAGATTTCGCGGAGAACCAGCTA
>NZ_JBJDMY010000049.1:0-6458 GCF_044900305.1 Agrobacterium sp. NPDC089420
CTGAAATACGGCACCAACTCGATGGGGTGGCTTGAACAGGAACGGTCCGGCGCGACTTCGGCAAACGAATCGAAAAGCGCCCTCTACGAGCGCTCATCCGCCTCCTATTCGAACAACACGGCGGTCAGCCTGGATGAGGAGCTTTCGCTGCTTTTGGAGCTTGAGCAATCTTATAAGGCTGCCACGAAACTGGTGGCAACCGTCGATGAAATGCTTAAGTCGCTTATGGATATGGTGAGGTAAAAATGAAAACGTCTTCAATTTCATCGCTGGCGATGCAGAACAGCATGCGCAGCACCATCCTCAAGGCCCAGCTTGAGACGACCAAACTCACCACAGAGTTGAATACAGGAAAGCACGCGGATATGGGTTTGACGTTGGGCGCCGGTACGGCCCGCAACCTCGATCTCAATCGTGACGTAGATCGTCTTCAGTCAAATATCACTACGAATTCAATCGCGACGCAACGTCTCGAATCGTCACAGACAGCGCTGAACGGCATGGCCGGGGCCGCCCAGGAAATTCTGGATGTTCTGGTGCCAAACACGAGCAGTGAACCACCTACGCTTTCTACCGTCGTCGATACAATTTCAAGCGCATTCAACAACTTTACCAGCTTCGCCAACACGTCGACCAACGGTGAATATCTCCTATCCGGCATCAACACAGATGTGAAACCCGTCGACGATTACTTCGCCGATGGTTCGCCCCTGAAGGCCGCCTACAATGCCGAACTGAACCATTTCATGGCATCGCAGACGCCGCCGGTGGGCAACATCGCCAGCCTGTCCAAGGATCAGGTCAACGATTTCATGACCCATATGGAAGGTGTGTTCAACGGCACGACGACGGTGACCAACCCGCCGCACAGCAGTCTCACCGCCGGACAGAACGTCGATTTCTGGACGACGTTCGGATCCATGGCCAGCGACACCAACATGACGAGCCGGATCAGTCAGAACGAAGTGATCGAGACGTCGACCAACAGCAATTCGCAGGGCATGCGTTATTTCGCGATGACGGCGATTACGGCGATGACCTTCCTTGATGACAATGTGCCCAGCGATGTTCGCGAAATGGTAGCAACCAAGTCGGTAGAAAATATTAGCACTGCCATTAGTGGTTTGAATCAGCAGCAGGGTCAGGTCGGCCTGTCTCAAAGCCGCGTTTCGAAGGCAAACGATTCACTTGCTGCACAAAAGAAGATTATAGAAACGCATTTGCTGAATATCGAAGGGGTCGATTACTACGAGACGAAGACCCGTGTCGATCTACTACAGCAGCAGATCGAAATCGCATACAGTCTCACAGCACGCCTGCAACAAATGAGTCTGCTGAATTACCTTTGACCAGACCTGATGCGGTTGTTTAATTGCAGTTGGGGCGTCGAGGCTGTTTTCATTCAAGCCGCGCTGCCGGGTGCATACTTTGGCTTCGCGGGACGAGCCTTCAATGTGGATGACGCGCGTTCATCTGACACAGCGATGCAGTCCCATAAACGGAATGGCCCGGCTCTCACGTCAGCTGCCCGAATCAGATGGCAGCGTGTCATGGTATCGCCACAGCTTGAAGCGTTACCCCGACTACCGCAGGCATTCCTGCCTCTTTACCGTTGAAATGGAACTAGTGAGACGATCACCAACACAACCAAGGACAGATTCGGACAAGTTTAATATTCTAGCCATGGTCGTACTCGTAGATAGCCTGCGTATCTGATCGCTAAGGCCCAACCTTGAAGAGCCTCGATGCTGAATCCCGAAAGCAATTATTCACTCTACGCAGCTTCGACTAGAAAAGTCACCTCTCCAAGGGCGGTGTCGCAGCGACGAAACCTGATTATGCCCTGCTGGCTTTCTATGATAGTCGCGACAATATCATTTTTCAGAATTTGCGGAAGAATCCCACAGTTCTGCGCAACTCCACTCAAAACGACGATGATATCTGTCTATTTATTTCCGGCAACGGCGCACAAAGCGAAGAGGAGGGCGTCATGCGCGCGCTAAATGAAGAGCAAAACCGAGATTTCTTTCTGCCTGGAGACCAAGCACCATATTCCACAGCTGAACTTGCAATGTTCAGACAGATGACCGGCTACAATCTCCTGCAGGTTGGCGGCGGCTATGTGTTCGTTGACGATTCTGGGCGCCCGGCTGTATCAAGTGACCGTCAAATGGTGGAGGCAGCATGGGAGATGTTCGATCTCACGAAAGGGATACAAGCGATAGAGACGCCAGGCGGCGAGATTACAATCGAGGGCCTAAAAACGCTTGGCGAGACGCTTCGGCGTCATCTGGGAGATGATGCCGGACTCTATCAGCACCTCATCGATATGCTGACAGAGATGGGGAAGGTGACTGACCACGCAATCAAAAATCCTGACACCCTTCTAGGAGGCGACCATGCAAAAGAACGCATGAGCACCAACGAACCAACCTGAGTGACTGGGCAAATTAGGAAGGTCTTGGTCGTGATCCGTTCAAGGGGGACGTTTTTGTTTTCCGCGGGAAAAGTGGTCGGCTGATCAAGGCTCTTTGGCATGACGGAATTGGGCTTTCGCTATATGCAAAGCGGCTTGAGCGCGGCCGTTTTATTTGGCCGGTAACTGAGGGCGGAGCGATCGCGCTGACGGCTGGCCAGATGTCCTATTTGCTTGAGGGAATTGACTGGCGAAACCCGCAGCAGACATGGCGTCCGACGAGCGCTGGATAGCGATTTTTGGTCAGGATTTGCCGCTATTGGCATCAAGAAAAGCTATGCAGTTCAGGGGTTTTGTGATTCACTTCGAGCATGGACCGGCTTCGAAAATCACCGCGATCATGCTGCTGCTCTTGAAGCAGAATTGGCGGTGGCGCGGGCTGAACGGGCCGCCGCTTTGGCTGAATTGGCTGTTGCCAAGGCCAGGGAGGCCGACGATCAGGCCATCATTCTTCGCCAGAAAGTCTATATCGAAAAGCTGCAACGGGAGCTTCGCGGTCAGAAGTCGGAACGGACGGCACGGCTGATTGCGCAGATGGAGCTGATGCTTGAGGACGCCGAAGCGACGGCGACCGAAGATGAGCTTGCCGCCGAAATGGCCGTTGCTGCAGCATCTGCGATTGCGGTCACCGGCTTTACGCGCAAGCGGCCCGTCAAGAAACCCTTTCCGGAGCATCTGCCGCGCGAGCGTGTCGTGGTGCCAGGCCCGGTTGCCTGCAGTTGCTGTGGCGGTGAACGGCTTCGCAAGCTCGGCGAAGACATCACCGAAACGATGGAGAGCGTACCGCGGAGCTGGAAGGTCATTCAAACGGTGCGGGAAAAGTTCACCTGCCGTGACTGCGAGAAGATCAGCCAGGCACCTGCACCCTTCCATGTCATCCCGAGAGGGTGGGCGGGGCCGAGCCTTTTGGCGATGATGCTCTGCGATAAGTTCGGCCAGCGCATTCCCCTCAATCGCCAGGTCGAACGTTTTGCCCTGGAAGGTGTGCCGATCAGTCAGTCGACAGCAGCCGACGCGATTGGCGCGTGCTGCCAGGTCCTTGACCCGCCGGTGCGGCGGATTGAAAGCCATACGTTCGCGTCTGAACGGATCCACGGTGACGACACGACCGTGCCGGTTCTCGCTCTCGGCAAGACCGTCACCGGTCGAATATGGAGCTATGTCAGGGACGATACTCCGTTTGGCGGAACGGCCCCACCGTCGGTGATGTTCTATTATTCCCGGGACCGGGCCGGCGAACATCCACATGCGCATCTCGCCAATTATAGCGGCATCCTTCAGGCGGACGCCTATACGGGCTATGGCCAGCTCTATCTTCCTGATCGAAGTCCGGGTCCGATTTATGAGGCGGCGTGTTGGGCGCATGCCAGGCGACCATTCTTTGCGCAAGCCGATCTGGAGGCCAATGCGCGCCGAAAAGCGCAGGGTAAAAGTTCCGCCGTCATCTCGCCGGTCGCCTTGAACATGGTGCAGCGGATCGACGCGTTGTTCGACATCGAACGCCATATCAATGGCCGCACTGCCGATGAGAGAAAAGCAATCCGCCAGCAATTATCAAAGCCATTGATCGACGACATGGAAATATGGATACGTGAACACCGCGCCAGGTTGCCGCGCGACAATGACCTGGCAAAGGCGTTTGACTATATGCTGAACCGCTGGGAATCCTTCACCCGCTTCCTCGACGACGGCCGGATTTGCCTATCGAACAATTGCGCGGAGCGATCTCTGCGTGGTGTGTCCCTTGGACGAAAAGCCTGGCTATTTGCCGGTTCCGACCGCGGAGGGCAAAGGGCGGCAGCCATGTACAGCCTGATCGTCACCGCGAAAATGAACCGCATTGACCCACAGGCCTGGCTTGCTGATGTTCTCGCCCGCATCGCCGACCATCCTGTCAGCCGGCTCGATGAGCTTCTCCCCTGGAATTGGCGAAACCCCGCAACAAAATCTCTGCAGCAGGCGGCCTGATGGCTGGTACTCTCGTTCGCTTGAAGGTTACGCTCGACGATGTCGACCCCTTGGTGATGCGGCGTGTTGTCGTGCCATTCCGCATTCGGCTCGACCGGCTTCATGATGTTCTCCAGGAGGCTTTCGGCTGGACCAACAGTCATCTCTATGAGTTCAGGATCCGTGACATCGGATTCGGCGTGCCTGATGGCGGCTTTGATGACCCCATTGATGCTCGCAAGGAAACGCTTCTTGCCGCCATCGAAGATATCGGCGCGAAGTCATTCAAGTATCTCTATGACTTCGGCGACGGCTGGACGCACACTGTGAAAATCGAAAAGATCTTCCCTGCTACCGCCGGCTTTGATGATCCTTTCCTCCTCGAGGCTGTCGGAAGGTGCCCGCCAGAGGATGTTGGCGGCCCTTGGGGCTATGAAGAGTTCCGTGAGGCTATTGCCGACGTCAACCATGAGCGACATCAAGAACTGCTCGAATGGTGGGGAAGTTCAGCCTACGACCCCAGCCAGGTCGACGCAAGAAATCTCGGCAAAAACGTCGAGGCTCTGGCTGCGAAATGGAAGCGCAGATCGCGCAAAAAAACCTGACACTGCGGTCCTCGGCGAATGCTTACGCTAACGACATCATGTCTCTGTTTCTCCAACTCAACGCTGAGCTTGGCCTGACGGTGATTATCGTCACTCACGATCCAACCATTGCCGCGCGTTGCCCGCGCCGGATCGTCATGCGCGATGGCCAGGTGTTCGGTGACAATACCCTTCGTGGCGTTGAGGTCGCATGACAGTGCGACGGGTCGGGACCAGCCAGGAAATCATCCGCGAGGTTGTAGAACATCTCGACGTCCTGAAAGGAAAGGGTCTGCTTGCGCTTGTCGGCATCGTCATTGGTACAGTTGCAGTGATCGCCATGCTGCATGTCGGACACAATGCCAGAAGGGCGGCGTTAAGCCAGTTCGAAACACTTGGCACGAATCTGGTGATGATGCAGCCACAGCCGAACGGAGATAGCGTCATGTCGCAGGTTTCCGTTGACGATGTTCTCGACCTGCCGCGACAGAATATCGGCCTATCTGCCACCTCCGCCATGATCCAAACCGGCGGCAATATCAGGGCCGGACGAACCGATGTGCAGGCAACCGTGGTTGCGGGGACAGATGGTATTTACGGCCTCGGCAAGGCCCGGCTAGCGTTGGGCAGATTTACCTCCGACCTGGATGGTGCGATACCATTCGCGGTGCTGGGATTCGATGTCAGTGCCGATATCACCAGAAGCAGCGGCGTACCTGTCAAGATCGGTGATCGCGTCACCTTCGGTAGTCAGGTACTGACCGTGATCGGGATTTTGCAGGACACACCGTCAAACTTCATTTTGAACATTGAGTTCAACCGCGTACATCGCGGAGAAAATCCGTCACAACTGTATAGCCGCCGGTATAGCCTCGTTCACGCAATTCTCGAAATAATCGACTGCCGGTCAGACCGGGGTAGGACTTTACCCGCTCCCGCAGGTAAGAAGCGAACGGGTCGATGACTGTCGCCCGAGGCTTTCTTGGACCATAGGCCGGAGCCTCAAGGCCCCGCTCAATGTATTTACGCACCGTCTTGCGATCGATGCCTGTTTCTCTGGAAATAGCCGACACTGTCAGCCCCTGCTGATGCAGATTCAAGATCATGATCGTCTTCCTCAGCTTGATCACCAATATCCCCCTTCCGACCATCGGAAGGAGTATCGACGATGACGCGCCGTCGGTCTTCCGGCGCGCGCTCCGGAAGACCGACGGCCACAGCACCTGGGGAAGATTCAAGCGGCACTAAGGAGGCGCGGACGAAAACTTGGACTAACAGGAGATAGTTCATGTATTCGTATGAAGACCGCATGAGGGCTGTGCAGCTCTATATCAAGCTCGGCAAACGAGCGAATGCTGATCTTGCCCCCAAGTTTTATCCAGTTTTGAGTTTGCTCCAGCGGTTTTGGGTTGCTGTATTTAGGGCGGTAGCGGCGGGTTGCGGTGCGGAGC
>NZ_JBJDMY010000050.1:0-6368 GCF_044900305.1 Agrobacterium sp. NPDC089420
CATGGCGAAAGCTCGAAAGCCAGCCTTGGCGCATCATGTCCATCGGACGAAGAGAATGGGCGAATGAGTTTTGATCAGCGAGGCGGCGTATTAGAGATCGGCTATTATGGCGAGCAGTTTCGCCCGAAGCCGGATTACAGCCATGGCAATGTGTGGGAATGCTCCCGGTTTTGCGTGCATTCCCCAGAAACGTTCGGTGTCAAGGTTGGCGCGGTTTCGTCGGCCCTTCTCGAAGGACTCTGCGAACATGCCCTATCAATGGGGATTGATGCAATTGTTGGCTTCTTCGACAAGCCGATGCGCCGTATCTACTCCCGTATCGGATGGGTTCCGGAAATCATCGCGAGTTCCAGTTTGCAGCCGGATAGCGTCGTCGGGCGATGGAATGTCACACAGCGGGCGCTCGAAGAAATCCGGGAGCGTGCGATCGCCCGGTCGGGTATTCGGTAGCCGTCGCAGCTACTCTATAATAGAGGCCCCGGCATTGATACCAGAGACCACTTCCACTCCTTGAGGAAATGTCGCTCCAAGCAGGACTGGCATCAGAACCGTCTTGCCTTTCACCTGCACTCGTAGGTGCGGTCCCGAACCTGTGTTCACGATCGCCGTTGGTGGGACGATGAGCGCGGCCTGGTTTGAATAGGTTTCAATTGTCATTCGGGCCGACATGCCGATACGAATGACTTGCCGCAGGGTTTCATCCTCAACGGAGAAGGATGCTCGGATACCGAAGGATGGCGCTCCACTCGTCTGCCTGCCTGCATCGGCCTCAGCGCTGACGCCAATGATCCGGCCTGCTATGGCTTTTCCCGGAAAGGCATCGCTGACGATTGTGACCATGTGGCCGATCTTCACCCGGTTCACGTCGATCTCATCGACATTACCCGTTACGGTGAAAGTGCTGGTATCGGCAATGGAGAACAGAGCCGCGCCGCGCATTACACTGGCGCCCGGCTCGACGGACTGGGGATTTTCCTTTCCGCCATTGTCAGGCGGCCTTGCCAGGATGCCAGCGACGGCGGTTGCGATTTTGGCTCCGGCCATCTGCTGCTTCAGGTCGTTGAGACGGCTTTGTGCATTATCAAGATCCAGCATGACGAGTTGGCGGTTCTCATCTCCCCCACGAGCCTGTGTAGAGGCCAATTCGTCTTGCGCTCCGGCAACTGTGTTTGCCTGCGCATTTCTCTGTTGTAGCAGGCCATCATATTCGTTTCGCGAGACGATACCCTGATCCAGAAGAGCTTTCAGTTCGCTTACCTGTCGCTCCAGAGAGGCCAGTTGCATTTCCGCAGCCTCTAGGGAGCGCCGGGAGCGTAGCATGTCGGCTCCGTTTTCCCATTTCTCAAGCGCATCGGCTGCCATTGCTGCCTTGATGTAGGCTGATTGCGCATCGCGGTATCGGGCGGCGATCTCGCTCGTGTCCATGACCATCAGCACATCACCGACATTCACATGCTCGCCGAGCTGGGCACGCTTCTCGCGAATGACGCCATCAAAGGGAGCAACGATCGCCACCGATTTTCCCGCCGCAATTGTGCCGGTTATATCGAGCTGCTGTGAAACCGTTTGCGGCTCGATGACGATACTCCGCTCCTGGGAGGCCACACTTGCAGAATCACTTACCGGCATCTCACGCGACTGCCAGAACCATGCGCCGGCACAAAGGCCGAGGATCGCGATGCCAGCCACCAGCAGCGTCCACAGTCTCGCGTGTCCGGATTGACTTGCCACGTCCGCTCGCGGCATGTCGGTATCGGCCTGCAGAGCGTGCGTCGACGTTGCGCGTGGCATACCTCTCACTGTTTCCGATCGATCTTTATCCGGGCTCGTCATAGGTTCAATCTTTCAGGGCAATCTTCCATGTATCCAGTGTCGTTCCTAATTGCAGGTCGAGCCGGGTTAGTGCATTCATATAACCGATCCGAGCGGCGAGAAGTTGGTTTTCCGCTGTGCGCAGACTGTCCTCCAGCGAGCGCACCTGGAACGTCGTTGAGCGTCCCGCATTCAACTTCAGTTTTTCAATTTCTATGGCGCGGGCGGCGAGGTCGCGGGCTTTTTCTGCAATGACGAGTTGCTGCCACAAAAGGCTGACCTCCGCAGCGCTCCCCCGGATTTGCATTTCGACGCCGGCGCGGATATCCGCCAGTTGCAACTCGGCGCTACGATAACTGGTATCGGCCTGCACGAGCAGCTGTTGCCTGGAAATGTCGTTGATTGGGAACCTGAACCGTACACCGCCGACGATATCAGCGACATTTTGGGTCGGGGAGCGGCTTGCGAACTCACCTCCGAACCGGCCTCGGGCGAACAGTGCAATATCCCAAAGCTGCTCGTTCTTTGCCACAACAAGACCAAGCCTGTTCTGATCGATCACGTAGAGCTGCCCCTGATAGTCCGGTCTCTGGTCAAGCGCGACAGCCAGCAGCCTGCCGATCTTCGTATCCACCTTGCGCGGCGTCAGGGATTCCGTCGCCACGATCTTTGTCGCGAAATCGAGACCGAGAAGATTGAGGAGGGCGAGTCGGGCGGTTTCGATCTGCTGTTTGGCCCGGAGGACACGCAGTTTTTGGCTCTCGACATCGGCTTCGGTCTGTACTGCATCCATTTGCGCCATGCGTCCCGAAGCGATCAACGCCCCGTTGATCCTCAGAAGATCCTCGCCACGGCCGACGGCATCCTCCGCCAGTTTCAGCTCCTCCTGTGCCAAGAGGAGATCGCGATGGGTGAAGATGACGCTGCCAATGGTTTCCGAGATGGTCGCGCGCAGGCGCAGCCGATTGATTTTCTCGCCAAGCCTGGCCTGCTGTACCGGAGCCATGTTGACCTCGATGCCGGCTCCACGAGCCAACGGTTGCTCAAAGGTCACCTGTGCGGCCGAACTCAGGGTGCGGTTACCGTCTCCAATGTTGGCGGAGTTACTCCATACAAAATCGAACGTCGCTCCTGTTCTGGTCAACATCGTGACGCCGGGAGAAACATCGATCGTGGTGCTGGTCACGTCACCGATGCGCTGGCGGGCAACCTCACCCGAGATGGAGAATTGCGGCGTAAATCGGTCTTCCGCCACCCTCAGATCGAATTTCTGGGCGATCCGGTCGATATAGGCGCTTTTGATGGTGCGGTTGTCCCGCAGCCCCATGAACACCACATCTGCAAGCGTCAGTTTTGTGCCGGAAAGCACGGTGCGCTCGCTGGCTGTTTGTCTCTGTGGAGTGGTATCTGGCACATAGTCAGGGCGTGGAACGGGGATTGGGATTTTCGATTGAGCGCGTGCGGCTGGAGTGAAGGCCAAGGACGCACCACCAAACATGACGGCGAGAATGAGAATACTCCGCATCACTCGCTCCTCAAGGCTGTGACGGGATCGAGGCGGGCGGCACGGCTTGCGGGATAGATGCCGAAGAACAGGCCAACCACCAGCGCCATACCGGCGCCGAGTGGCAAGGCCAGCGGTGCGGCTTCGAACTGCCACCCTGTCCCACCTGCGAAGATCCTGCCGGCCAGGTACCCCAATACCGTTCCGATGGCGCTCCCGACTGTTGACAAAACCAGGGTTTCGGTCAGAAACATCAGCCGGATATCCTTGCGCCGTGCCCCAAGTGACAGCCGCAGGCCGATTTCCTGTTGTCGCTCCATGACGCTCATCAGCATGACATTCATGATGCCAACACCACCAACGACCAGAGATACGGCACCGATTCCGAGGATCAGCGCCGCATAGATCCGCATCTGATTTTCGATGTTTGCGATCAGCTCGCGGGCAGTCGTCACATGCATGAATCCGCCGGCCATACGGCTCTGGAAATATCGTCGCACCGCTTCAGCCACGGCCACATCGCCAGCGCCGGAGGAGAGGCGGCCACCTATCTGGGAAATTCTCATCGGTGACACGATACGGCGGGCAGCTCCGAAGGGTATGAACACAGAGCGGTCGAACTCGACATTCAGAAGGATATTGTTCGGGGTTTCCCGTAGGATGCCTATCACTGTAAATATCTGGCTGCTGAAGAAAATCCGGTCGCCAACGCGCATCGGCGCGCCGCCGCTTGCCTCGATTTCCGCAGCCACCCCGGAGCCAAGAACTGCAAAGGCAGAGAAACCGTCGATATCGGAGGTCGCGCGTCCTTGTTTTATTTGAGCTTTGCCGAGAGAGTAGATACCGTCCGTCGCGGCGATCACGGTCGCCTGCACATCGACGCGGCCTGTCCGGATGCTGCCGCCGGTTTGAGTCATCGCCGCCGCGGCCGAGATTCCGACGTTTGCTGTTGGCAAATCGAGGACATCGCGTACCGTCACTTGCGGCATAGCGTGCCCGTTCGATTGTGGCTGCATCATCACCAGGTCGGTTCCAAGAGCCTCGAACTGGCGCAACGCCTCACGTCTGGCATTATGGCCGACATGCAACATTGCGATCACGGCGGCCGTGCCGATGGCGATACCGAGCAAAGCCAGAGCGCCCCGGCCTTTCACCATCCTGATATCCGCGATCGTTTCGCGGACGATTCCGACTGCGATGCCGCCATGCCCTTCGTTCATGTCGTCGTCACGCTTCGGAGGGCGGCTGAACTGTCGTCGAGGACCTGGCCGTCCCGCATCACGATCCTGCGTGGGCAGCGAGCCGCAATCGTCGGGTCGTGTGTGACGATGATGACCGTCAGGCCAAGTTCGGCATTAAGTGCCAGGAACAGCGACATGACGTCGTCTGCCGACTGACTGTCAAGGTTGCCTGTCGGTTCATCTGCCAGCAGCAGCTTTGGATTGCCAACCAGAGCGCGGGCGATCGCGACGCGCTGGCGCTGCCCTCCCGAAAGCTCATCTGGGCGATGGGCCATTCGGTTGCCAAGCCCAACCTGATGCAGTGCCGCCGCTGCCAGCTCCCGCCGCATACGTTTCGATACACCTCGATAGACGAGCGGGAGGGCCACATTGTCGAGTGCCGTGTAACACGGCAGCAAGTGAAAGGACTGGAATACGAAACCGATCATCCGGTTGCGGAGCCGCGCTGCAGCATCGGCGGAAAGCAAGCTCGTCTTCTGACCGGCTATCTCTATCTCGCCGGTCGTTTGTCGGTCCAGCAACCCGATCAGGTTCATGAGCGTTGTCTTGCCGGATCCGGAAGCTCCTGTCAGCGCACAGAAATCTCCGGCGGAGGCCGAAAATGAAACGTCGCGCAAAACCGGTGTCGTCGTCTGACCACGAATGTAGATTTTGGACAGGTTTAGGACACCAAGCAAAGGCATCTCCGCAATACAGGTTGCATTTAGAAGGCGTGTTTTCCGCGGTATCGTCTTTTCCGTGTAAATTCAACTGCGAAATTCGCAGTTGAATTGCTTTGAAAGCTTAGGATGCTTCAACCGTAATGGACATCCTTTAAGGGACTCGATATGAAAATAATCGCCAGAATTGGTGCCGCAACGTTGCTCGTCGGCACGACATTCGCTACCTCAGCATTCGCTGATGCTTATATAACTTCCGGTAACCAACCCTTTATCGGGCAGTCGAATTGGAATTACGACGCTGCGCCGATCGCTGCGTTGGCTGGAACCCCTGCAACTGCGAAGATCACGACGGTAAGCTTCTCATGGGGCTACCGGGCGCCAACATACAACCCCAATAGTCCGGCACCTTACACCCTCTGGGCGAAGGCATGTGTTGACCTTCTGTGCGGGCAGACGTCAAGCGCATCTGTATCGGACTCTACTTTTTGGGCTGGTCGTTCAGCCACTGCGCCCTAGCAGTTCACTTTTTGGGCTGCAAGCCCACAGACCAAAACCTTCGTCGGTGGCAGCTTAAGCCCAAATGGTCAGGTCCGACTGACGGTAAACTACGAAAGATAAACGGCTTATCAGTCAGCACGATTTCTCCTTGGCGGTTTCATCGCCAAGGAGGTTCATTAATTTTGGAGTGTTCATGGCAAGAGCTTCGACGTGCATTCTGGGTGTCGTACTCGCGATTGCTGTTTTCGGCGAATCTCGTGCTGAGGGGCCGCTGTTTTCCCCGGAGCAATTTACCTTTGACAGATCGAAGCAGAGTGCGGACTTGTGCGTCTTCAATAATGAGACCCAGCCGCTAGTCTGGACGGGGAGGATTGTGGGTTGGCAGGTTGACGAGGTGGGGGCCAATCATTTTTCAGATACCAATGATTTCAGGTTGGAGCCCGGCCAGATCGAACTTGCGCCGTGGACTAGCGCGCTTTTGAAAATCCATGCGCAGCAGATCAGGCAGGACATTCTGGAGCGATCATACAGGATTGTTTTACAACTGAACGAGCCGCTAGAGCAAATCCTGTTCAATCGGGGTCATATCCTGCTGCCCTAAAATAGTTTGCGCATTCGGTTGGCGTGAAGCGTCGCATCAGAGCGCCGACC
>NZ_JBJDMY010000051.1:0-5931 GCF_044900305.1 Agrobacterium sp. NPDC089420
CGCCCTGGCCTACATCATAATTCAAACGCATCGGCAGAACCGATGCGATAACGACTTGCTGCCAAAACGGCGCTGCATTCCGAATATAGGACGTTATCGACCCTGATCGTTTTAGGATAGCCCGTGCCCTTGCAGATACGCTCCAGCGTCTGAACCACATCCTCACCACGGTAGGTGAAGCCTGCGTCGGTAGCCGGGCAGTAACGAGAATGGGTGTCCACAACGGTCAGGATGCGCAGTTTCTTACCCGTCGCGAGCTGGTCGTGAACAAAGTCCATCGCCCAGACATCGTTCGGCCCGACCGCCTCCTGGCGATCGTCTCTGAGCTTTGCCTTCAGCCGGCGCTTGGGATGCTTGTTGCGTAGCTGAAGGCCTAACTCGCTGTAAATCCTGCGCGCCTTCTTCATATTGATCTTCCATCCATCGCGACGCAAGTGGACATGGACACGCCGGTAGCCATACCGCACGCGTGTCTCGCAAATCTCCTTGATGCGTCTCTCGAGTGGGGCCTGTTCGGTGCGACGGGACTTGTAGTGATAGATCGACGTGTCGAACTTCAGCGCCTGGCAGGTCCGTCGGATCGATATGCCCCAATCCACCAATATCCCGTCGATCAGCTTGCGCTTCCGGACAGGCCTCAGAGCTTTCGGCGGATGACGTCCTGCAACATCTCGCGGTCCAGTGTCAGATCCGCGACGATCTTCTTGAGCCTGGAATTCTCATCTTCCAGAGCCTTTAATCGGCGCATCTCGTCGGGCAAAAGACCCGCATACTTCTTGCGCCAATTAAAATAGGTCGCCTGGCTAATTCCAGCTTTCCGGCAAATCTCAGCCACCGGCACGCCATCATCACCCTGCTTGAGAATGAACGCCTTCTGCGCGTCCGAAAAATTCGATGCTTTCATCGCGTCCGCTCCTGTTCCCAGCCGGGAATCTCGCGCGAAAAACTCCAATCAAAAACGATCCAGTTTTTGGGGATCAGAGCACAGTAGCATTCCATCTTTAACCAACAGGAGACGGAATAATGAGCGCCCGCCATCCCAGCCGTCACGGCAGCAGCGTTTCGGTGGGTGTGGCCCGCCGGTGGCTGATAACCGACGAGGAATGTGGCCGGATCGTAACGCATGTGGTGTAGTATCTATCATGATCGCTGTGGCACAAGGTAACGTTTGGATCGTATGGCTATGTCGAAATCTAGCACCCACTACAACAATGGTCACCTCATCCATCTCCTCCCGCGGTTTGAAGCAGCAATGCAGATGGAACAAGCGCGGGCGCCCGAGGCTCTAATGTTTCCACGCCGTATGGGCTTCGCGGGGCGTATATCCTTCGCTCTTATGAGCACGATTGCATCCGCTATTGCCGCTGGAGCCATTTTCGCACTCTGGACGAGCGAGACGCCTGGTTGGTGGTTCAACGTCCTTTTTACGGTCATGTTGAGCAGCCTCGCGGGCTCACTATGGGCAATCCTGATCAGTTCGATCCGGCTGGCTAGCCTCGAACATCATCTGCAGGCCGTGTGGCGCGACATCGGGCCGACTGCGGTCGCGACAAGCGGACGGGTGAAGGAGCGATACTGGGCGCTCGCTGAAGACGGTTCAGTCCTGTCCTTTACGCTCGTTGTTCAAGGCTCTGACCGGCAGTCGATTTGTGGAGAGTGGCAACCCGTGAACTCGCGTGAATACCTTCTGCAGACTCAAGTTCCCGGCATCGGCTCCGAAGTTCGCATTTGGCGTGTTCCCGATGCCGCGATCGATGCACCGCTGGTGATCGAAGTCGCCGATCCATCGGTCGTAGTTTGAGTCTTCCTTCAGAGTGCGCCATTGCTGTCTATTCACCCGTCAGGCTTGGGACGGATAATTCATCTAAAAATAGTAATTCATATTAAATACAGATCTAGAATTTTGGGGACTTTCATCGCCGGTACTTTTGCTATCTGATAGGTAAAGGTTCAAATTAGAGCATCAGCGGCGTGGTCTGTGAGGCGCAATGCAACCTTCAATCAGGTACCCCGAGCCGGAGAATTTCATCTCGGCACTTGGCAATCCGTTCGACAGCGAAGCCGTCAGCAAGGTTGTGACGCCATTCGGCATTACATGGTCGAACGCCGTGCAACTCGACAAGTAAGATTCCGCTGGCCAATCTGGAAAAGTTCATCGACGAAGCTCTGGCCGATGGCAAGAACTTCTACCTGACTGTGGACTAAGGGTCTAGACATTGAAGCTGACGAAAGAAATTCTCCCAGGCCGGTCACTGGCCGGGATTGTCCTGCAGACCTCCATCGACGCGATCATAGCCGGCTTGCAAAGTCGCCATGCGATCGCGATCCACAAACGCATCGTCTCCATCGATGATGGCCTCGTCACTATCGGCTACGGGGAGGATCACTTAATCTATTCGGTGATGTGCAATTCCAGATTTGAAGGAAGCTACCAGGGCAAGCTATGGGCTGGAATGACAGTGAAAGATGTCTTGAAGAATTCCACCACGCAAGTGGCATGGGGTGGCGCCGTGGTCGTGGATGGAATCGAAGGGATCGGATTGCCTCTGCCAGATGGTTTCGACGATTTTGATCGGATCACGGATCATCTGCCGCTGGACCATGCTTTCGAGTACCTCTCGGTTTACCTCGATGTATAGGGGCTGGTCAGCCCCGACATGGCCGGAACTGGGCATATTTCCGCCCCAGCCTTCATTGATGACCTTGGACTGGGCATGTACGCTGTGAAAAGTGAAGCAATGAGAACACATGTTATGACGTTGAACGAATTGTTGCCTTTCCTCGGATACTCCGAATTGAATTCAGGTCTCGCGAAACTGTTGGAAACTGCGGGAGCGAATATTCGGTCTTTGTCACCTAGGACGCTCCGCGCCGAAGGCTCCGACGCTATCGAACTCAAAACCATGGGTCTCGAATTGGCATTTTATGAACGAGAATACTACGAGAATAAATGTGCAACACCTAAAGACGCGGGCGAAGCGATCTTCGTCGCAGCGTTTGCCTATGGGGGCGGCAAGGCCTTTAAGCGCTATGTGGGGCCGGTTCCATTCGCTAATGCAGCAATCGGTAACCGGCAAGATGCACTTCGTGAGTTCGGCGCACCGCACCGCACGGAGGAAGAAGAAGGCTTGGTCGAGTGGGACCAGTGGATCAAGGAGGGAATACAGGTGCGCGCCACGTACCATGACGATGGCGCGCTGTGGAATCTATCCTTCTCGGTCCCTTTCAAATGAAACTCCGCACGACACCGGGAACGAGTGAGACGAGCCGCCTGAAATGGCGGAGGAATATCACACCAGAGATTCCATGCCCTATCAGGGCTGGCACAGCGAAAATCAGCACCGAAATCGGGCCGTTGCGATCGTTCGTGTCGACACCTATGGCTCGATATTCGTTCGGCGTTGTGACCAAGTCGGTTTCGGGAGTTTTCAGACAGTCTGTAGGAGTTTTTGCGACATTACGTCCCCGAGACACAGCAGCACCGGCTACACCCGTTCTGTCAAACGCTGTCGCAGTTCGAAGAGTTCTGCATCGATGCATTCGGCTTCATCATTCTGCAGCTCATCCGACGAACGCACTATGCTCAATTTTTGAGACGCAGCCAACGGCAGGATAACTGCGCGCCCGATCACCGAAAACCCCGGAATCACTGAAATATCGAGAGGAAAATGCCCCAATTACGCCAAGCGTGGACCTCATGCTCACAACTTGCTTAGATTACTGGGTAAATAGAGGTGCCCAGCTTGTGCCGTTTCGAATAGTGCCGCTGCGTCGACGACGGTACACGCCAATAGCGGCCCTTAACCTCCGTCTTGCGCCTGGTGCAATTCAGGCCATCGATACCGCAGACCGGCAGTTGTTGTAGGAGACTTTGCATGCAGCAATTGGCTGATCTAAAAGAGAAGGAAATTGGTCGCGAAGCGATGTTCAGAGTGAAAGCTGAATACCGCTTACGAAGCGGTGGTGGATTTTATGCTGGTCGAAATGACCGAGGCAGAACGACCGCTAGAAATAATGGTTGCAACAGGCTACAACACGGGCCTTAGCCTCGTCTATCTTCCTCACGAAGCGCTACTGAAGGGCACGCGGATGCTGTCGACTGCGCGGCTCAAGCAGAATTGGGAAAAGTGGGTGTATGGCCTGCTGCCGGTTTATAGGACACGAGGTTAAGCTAATCCCACCTTGGTTTCAAAGTCATTGGGGCTGAGATAGCCCAGTGTCGAGTGGCGGCGCTTCGGATTGTAGAAGCGCTCGATGTAATCGAACACATCCGTATTTCGGCCTGTATTCCGGTTGGAAATCGAGCTTCCGGCTGATGGTTGGGGGTGCACAATCGTTTTGGGAAGAGGTTGGACAAAGCGATGTCATGCGCACCAGACATTTGCATGACTTGACATCAGGCGAACTGCATTTCGTCGTTGAACATAGGCATTTCCTGTACGCCGGACATGAATCGTCGTTCTGTGAGCAACTCGCTGAAGTGATTACGACGAGGTTCCGCCGCGAACCATATCATGTACAGCTTGCCATTCTGCACTCCGCCGGTTTTGTCCGTCGCGCCTCAGACGCGGCGCTTGCCGCGTTGACCGACGCGCTCAAGCAACTTGAGCCGAATGATTTTCACTTATTTATAAGCACCAGCATCATTGAGGCGCTGAAGCTTCTGGGCGGTCTTGAAGAGGATGCGGAGGAGGCACGAGGAGGGATAAGAGACCAGCTTCACGCCGCGCTGGACGGCAAAGACGAAGAAGATACCTTTGAGCAGGCGTTGTCGATCTACGTTACCCAGTTCGACCACCCGCTCGACGGCATATATTGCGAGGAGGTCAACGCCCTTTCGGATATTGAGAAGAAGCGGTTGGTAACCCGTGCTTTTCAGGCGGATAGCGTTCGTCACTCCCTGTCGCTCAAATGGCTTGCGACGGCAGTGGCAGATGAAGATGACCCTTCGGATGCGCCACTGTTCGTTCGCTATGCGCGCTATCCGGAAATCAATCCGCACTGGCAGGACGAAATCGCGGTTTTTGTTCTCGCGACGAGATTCCTGGCGAGACATGAGGTCGAATTGCCTCAGACACCCGCGGATGACGATCGCCAGCGATGTTTCGTCCATCTGCGGGAAATTGTACGTTATGCTGAAGTTCGTTCGCAGGCGGCCTTAATTGCCGCAGCGGTTGCTTGGGGAGCGTGACTGCTTATGCCTGCTCCAATCGTAGTCAGCTGCTTGCATGATGTAATTCAAGAGGGGCTTGAATAGCGTTCGCCGATGGCCGAGTCAAGGCGCTACGGCTCTATAGAATTTTCTCAACTCTTTCAGACGGAATTATTGAAAATTGGGCGACAGTTCCTGTCTGACGGCATTCCCGCACTCGATAGTCACAATCACAAGGACGAGCGTGCGACAGCTTGGGCAGTCAGCCTCATCGGAAAGCTGGGCGACAGGAGTGACTTAGGAACACTGCGAATTCTTCTAAATCAACCGGACTTCGCGCGATCGGCGACTGGTGCCATTCGCCAGATCGAAGTGCGCTGTTAAGTTTCTCTATCTGTGGCGCGGACACTCAGTGCATTCGTCTGCGCGAATACGGCCTCTAGGCCTGGCATGCACAGTCTATTTTCCTCAACGAGGAATGTTGACTGGGACGATGGTCAAGAACTTAATGGGGCGAGGAACGGCCCGCTATAAGAGGAGCACAGTTGGCATGCTACCGGACACGCAGCATCATCGGTGTTTGCGGCCCCCTGCTTTGCACCTGCCGGTTTTGGAATTTGTATTTTATGTCGGGGATTTAGCCTGTTTGATCGTAGCTGTTTAGCGTACTGGATCGTAGTTTTCGGCTATTATTGGATAGTGTAGCGTAGGATTTGGTTGCGGGGGCAGGATTTGAACCTGCGGCCTTCAGGTTATGAGCCTGACGAGCTACCGGGCTG
>NZ_JBJDMY010000052.1:0-5334 GCF_044900305.1 Agrobacterium sp. NPDC089420
GCCAATCGCAAAAATTCTGCAGAAGCTCCGAAATTTCATAAATACCTGTGCAGAAACCTATAGCCGATAAACTCCCCGCCGTCGTGTTTTTGCGAGCTAAGCGGGTCTTATGTAGGTTTTCTGCTCCGCTGCTACTCAAAGCCCAGCTACGCCGTCGAGGCAGGCGCACATTGATACCTCAGTCGATCGCCTCAATAATTTGTGCGGCTTCAGGATGCTCAGCGGAATAAACATAGAGGCGGCCATAGGCTTCCGAGAGATGGTCGGACGGATGCCGGAAGGAGAGATGCGAGAAAGCAAAAAGCGTGGCGATAATCCCCGCAGCTTCCGCCGATACCTCACCCTGAAACCCCGTGATTTCGCCGGTGATCCGAAAGCGCGATCTGGATCGCGGCGCCAGAAACAGCGGCGTACCTTGATGCTCATAGAAGTCCCAGAACCCGCCGCGGTAGTCGAGAGGGCTCAGCCGTTCCATGAGGCTGTAAACAGCGTTCTCGCCGATGATCAGCAGCGAGCGCCCGAACAGGGTCGGGAGGAATTTTAAACGGCGCTCGTCGGGAACAATGGCGGCGGATTGAGGACCAGTTTCGAATACAGACATCGATCTTTCTCCAGAGAGGCGAGTGGGTCAGTCCGGGCAGCCCTCTCTCGACCGCCTGGTTCGCCCTCTCCCGGCCCCACTCCTCCTCTTCCCGGCTGACCAACGCCCACCCGCGCCAGCCGCGCTCGAAAGGTTTCAGCGGTCTACCTGCGATCAATCTGGATGGAGACGACGGGCCGCAGACCGGATCGCTGTCATTGCCGCGTGAAATTCGGCGTTACTCACCACATCGGAGAGATCCACCGTTGAGATGATGATCTCGCGAGCTGACTGGATCTCTTCTTCTGTCACCAAAACCGTCAAAAGTGACCCGAAGCTGTCATCGACGTCGAGTACGGAGGCTATCGCGCTGCGGACCCGGTCTTCGTGCAAGCGCGCGAGAACATGGTTTGCCCTCGGTGCTTCATCGGCTCCTCGGGATCGGCTGCACAGGCGAGAATTGCCTCACCTCGCGCGATTGCCCACGCCGCCTTGCCCCGCCAGTACGGCGGCAAACCTCGCGTCGCACGAGCATCGTGGACCATCATCTTCAGCAGCCCCAGCAATATCTCGAAGTGGTCGCCAAGACGCTGGACCGCTTCGTCAAACTGTGACGGCACGGGGATCGATGATCCGGTGTTGTGAGCCTTTTCACCCCTCCAAATGCCGGTGACGTGAACCTCACCGGAGGCGTCATAATCCTTCTGCAAAGATTCTCAGTTCTCGGCCACGAGCGCGGCCTTGCAGACCTCCTCCAGCGTCTTGGCTATAGGTGCCATACCGAAATATCGGCAGGGTATAGGTCGTTTCGATCGTGTAAGCGGGCATGGCGGATCCTCCTGAAAAACAGGGAAGCCCGGCTGTCATCCGGGCTTCCGTTAGGGCGGGCTTTGGCGTGGTTACTCGGCGGCTTCGAGATGATCACCGTCGTCCGGATCGGTGGATACCTCCTCCGCATCCTGGTCCCCGGTCAGGAAGGCCGGCAGATCGACGTCGTCAGGTTGGGCGGCATCGTCTTCGATACCGTCGTCGGTCACCGTCGCATCAACCTGAGTGACCGTGGTCGTTTCGGCGGCTGGAAGCCGCAGCACTTCGGGGAGCCATCCGCTGCCTTCCAGCAAACGGGCCGCCTCGCGCGCCATGTCGGGTTTCTTCAGATGATCGATAAGCTGCGCCGACTGTTCGCCCTTTGCCTCGCGGACCGCCTGCAGGATATGCGCCTTGGTCACACGCTCGAGGTAGTTGTCGACCGTCGGCGTCCAGCCGGCTTCCACCATGCCAAAACCGAGCGAACGGGCGAGCTGTCGGGCATGGATGTTTTCCTTGACCCGCTTGTTCCACGCCTGGACCGTGGTGTTTACTGACAACGAGACGCAATGCGCAAACAGCGCCATGCGGCTGGTTTCATCGAGCATGACCAAATAGTCCCAGACCTCGTCAGCGTTCGCGGGAAGATCATGACCCCACGATTCCTGCCGCTGTTCGATCTCTTTCGCCCAGACCGTATCGCCGAGCCCCTGTGCCTGACCGAATGTGGTGTGCTGGAGCGTGATTTCCAGGCACGAGTCCGCCCCGTATCTGTAGAAGATCTTGAGGACGGCGACATGGAGCGCGGCGACGAATGCCATCACCGGATCGTTCGCCAGCGCATCGCGAAGGGCGACGGTACGGGCGGCCGTCAGATCTTCGATGACGCGATCGGAAAGAGGGCGAAGCTTTCCGTCGTCGTCTTCCGGCTCTTCAACGCCGGCAGGCTTGCCGTTAATCGAAACGCCACCGTTCACCGAGGCCGCAACGGTGTCTTTTCCGCCGTGACCGTCGCCGTCATCGGTGTCAGCGTCATCCGCCTCGACAGCGGGCTCATCCTCAGGCCGGACGAAACCACGTTCGATCTTCAGTTCGCCGCTGACGGCAAGCGAGATAAAGGCGCCGCCCCGCGCGACATCTTCCGGATCGAAGACATAGGGCCGGTCGTTCAACGCATCCAGTTCATTCCCGAGCTCTTCAAGTCGAGCTTCTGTTTCCTCGGAGTAGTCTTCTGTCTCGGCATAGTCGGCGTCGAGCTTGTCATACTGCGCCTTCAGAGCGTCATGACGTGCGAGTTCGTCCTCCGTGTATTCCGCCTGTTTGCCATAGAAACGGCGAAGGCCGGAGGTATGGCCATATGGGAAGTCGAAGGCCGCCTCGACCCATTTCCAGCCTTCTTCGGCCTTCAGCGCCTCCGCGTCGACGGTCAGCTTTTCGATCACGAGTTGTTCGAGCAGCGCCGGATCCTGCAGCCATCCGCCATTGTCCGGTTCGAACAGATCGCGCATGACGACACCTCCGGCAGCCTCGTAGACGTCGATGCCGACATAAGTGGCGCGGCGATCGGCGGCCCGAACCGCGGTTTCCGTCAGCATGCGGCGGATGTAATTGGCATCCTGGCTATAGGACCGCGAGACCGTGTCCCAAACCTGCTCCTGGCGAGCGTGGTCATTGGTGATCGAGAATGCCATGACCTGGCCGAGCTTCATCTCGTCATTCGCGTAGATCTCCAGAAGCCGCGGCGAGACCGACGCCAGCCGCAAACGCTGCTTAACCGTCGCAACCGAGATATGGAGGCGTGCGGCGATCTCCTCCTCATCGAGCCCCTGTTCGCGGAGCGTCATGATGGCCCGAAACTCATCGAGCGGGTGGAGGTCGACGCGCTTGATGTTTTCGGCAAGCGAGTCCTCGACTTCAGGCGTTTCGCCCTTGCTGACGATGCACGGAACAGCGGCGGTCTTCGACAGCTTCTTCTGGCTGACCAGCAGTTCCAGCGCGCGATAGCGACGGCCGCCGGCCGGGATGCGGAAAATTCCGGTCTCGTTGCCGTCGGCATCGATCTCGGCGCGGACGTTGAGACTTGTCAGTAGTCCGCGATGGGCGATGTCTTCGGCAAGTTCCTCGACCGAGACGCCCGCCTTGATCTTGCGAACGTTCTGCTGGCTCAAAACGAGCTTGTTGAACGGAATGTCACGCCCGGCATTAAGTGTGATTTTCTGGATGGCCTGTGCCATATCGTTTCTCCGTGGCGGATCGGCCGGAGCCTTTCTCCGACAACCACAATCCGCTACGAACTCCCCTTCCCCCCTCTCCCTCCAGCCGCATCCGCCACCCTCCTACGTTTCCTTCGGGCCGGCCGTTGGAACACTCTTCCGATCCCTGTCCACACATTCCTCTCACTGAAACCGCTGGCGTTACATACGTGACTACTCTCCCGCACCGGCAATAAGTATGGCACACGAGTTTGACTTGGCCGCCTCTAACAAACCACAAGCGCGAGATAGATGAAATTTGGGGCGACAATGATCTGCTCCATTCCCAGAAATCGGGAATACACGCGAACCGGAGCATGCAAAACAAGCTGATGCACCTATACGCAAAATGCGCGCCAACTAAGAACTCTCGAAATTGTGAACTCCTTCAGTGGTTGCGTCCGCAGCAAAATACACCGAAACTTCAATCTATGATTTCAATAAAAAGCTTTCAATGCGTTAAAGCTGAGGATTGCGTGCGTTTCATCTATTTTGACAAAGACACGGCGAGGCGTGAAGAGTTCACATACATCAACACATTGATCGATACCGCCGACCATCATCCAGCCGATTTCACTGCGATCGTGCGGGAAATACGGGACATTTATCGTCTAGCCCATGTCGTCTACCATGCGGCTTTTGTACCCGGCGTTCCGACTGAGGAGCGGGCGGTGTATCTCACCTATGAGGACGCTTGGAAAGCCGAATATTTCAAGAATGAGTATTTCAGGATCGACCCTGTCGAAGCTGCTGCAAGGCAGGCAATCATGCCGGTGGATTGGGCTAACGTTGATCAGTCTTCCACCGAAGAAGTGCGCCGGTTCTTTTTGGCGGCAAGCAGTTACGGTGTAGGCCGACAGGAGGTCTCTATTCCGGTCAGGCACCCGGGCGGGGCCTATGGTGTTTTCACTTTCACTTCGAATGCGTCGGATCGAGAATGGGAGGTCGAGAAGTACCGCAATTTGCTCGAATTGCTCTACATTGCGAAGCTCCTGCACCAGCGATACGTCCTGGCTGCTACGGAAGCCAAGCCAGTGCGGTTTCTTTCATTGACACAACGAGAGCGACAGGCCCTTGCTCTTCTAGCCTCTGGCTACGAGATCAAGCAGATCGCTGACAGGTTTGGGCGATCGCAAACAACCATCCGGAATGACCTGAACTCTGCCAGGCTGAAGCTCGACAGCGCCAGCCCATATCAAGCTGCAACCAAAGCCGTCGTGCATGGTCTGATCAACGCATGGGAGCTTGTATTACACTTCGATCCCCAGCGAGATGAGAGATAATCAGCAGAGTGAAAATTGCGAATTTCGGAGTTGAAGCGCCGGCGGCTTCAACTGATCGTTCCCCAAACGAGGCAGTGATGATCATCAAAATATTAAAACGCGATGAAGCAGCACATCGTGCTCATTTGTTCCGGCAATTGTATCAGGCTCGCGCGAGGGTATTTCATCAGCGCTTGGGTTGGGACGTTTCCGTTTATATGGGGCTCGAACTCGACGACCTCGATACGAAAGCCGATCCTGTATATGTCGTCATGGTCGATCCGGATGATAATGTTCTTGGATCGCTCAGGATACTTTCTGGAAAAGGACCTACCCTGTTATACGCCGCCTCGCTGATCTCGACTCTTTGGCCTTCCCAAAACGCGATGAATCTGAATCTCTGGTGCAAACCGGAGGTTTGCGATGCGATCAG
>NZ_JBJDMY010000053.1:0-3919 GCF_044900305.1 Agrobacterium sp. NPDC089420
TGGCTGCCACATGTCCGCGGCAGAATTTATCACCGGCCTCTTGATTGCCTTCACGAGCAGATGCTGGATGCAGACCCTGCCGCTGAAATCGGCGCTATCATACAGGCGGAAACGCTTCGTGAACTTCTGGTTCTGCGCTCCCATTCCCAGAGTACTACAACCGGCGTCGAACAAGAGTTGCTTCCATCCACTGGGCCGTTCGGAGATGGGCCGCCCATTTTTGTCGCGACAGTCAAGCAACGGAACGATTGAAACGATTATACTGAAATGCGACATCTTGTCAGCCGGCCCCGGTTGGCGTAGTCGAAAACGACAGAAACCTGGGGCTATCAATGCCACCGTCCGGTGGCGTTGTGTTTGGCTCCATAGACACCATGACGTTGGGATTGCGATGAACCTTTACCTGGATTACCTGGCTGAAATCAAAAGCAGAGAACCACAGGGTCTCGCGCCCAAGCCGATCGATGACGGCGCACTGACGGCCGAGATTATCGAGCTGATCAAGGATGCGGGCAGCGAACATCGCGCCGACGCGCTGAAGTTCTTCATCTATAACACCCTGCCGGGCACCACGAGCGCCGCCGGGGTCAAGGCGGCCTTCCTGAAGCAGATCATCCTCGGCGAAGTCGTCGTCACTGAGATCACCCCGACCTTCGCGCTGGAGCTGCTGTCGCACATGAAGGGCGGCCCGTCGATCAAGGTGCTGCTCGATATCGCGCTCGGCAACGACGCTGCGATTGCCACTGAAGCCGGCGAAGTGCTGAAGACCCAGGTCTTCCTTTATGACGCCGACATGTTCCGCCTGCGCGACGCCTACAAGGCCGGCAACGCCATCGCCAAGGCCGTGCTGGAAAGCTACGCCAAGGCCGAATTCTTCACCAAGCTTCCTGACGTCGAAGACGAGATCAAGATCGTCACTTTCATCGCCGCCGAAGGCGATATTTCCACCGACCTCCTGTCTCCCGGCAATCAGGCGCATTCGCGCTCGGACCGCCAGCTTCACGGCCAGTGTATGATCTCGCCGGAAGCGCAGGCGGAAATCGTCGCGCTGCAGAAGCGGCATCCCGACAAGCGGGTGATGATGATCGCCGAAAAGGGCACGATGGGCGTCGGCTCGTCGCGCATGTCGGGCGTCAACAACGTGGCGCTGTGGACCGGCAAGCAGGCCAGCCCCTATGTGCCCTTCGTCAATTACGCCCCCATCGTCGCCGGCACCAACGGCATCTCGCCGATTTTCGCCACCACCGTCGACGTGACGGGCGGCATCGGCATCAACCTCAAGAACTGGGTGAAGAAGCTCGGCGAAGACGGCAAGCCGATCCTCAACAACGATGGCAACCCGATCCTCGAGCAGAAATATTCGGTCGAGACCGGCACCGTTCTCAAGATTGACGCCAAGAACCGCAAGCTTCGCGACGAGGCCGGCACGGAACTGGTGGACCTCGCTTCTTCCTTCACACCGCAGAAGATGGAGTTCATGAAGGCCGGCAGCTCCTATGCCATCGTCTTCGGCAAGAAGCTGCAGACGTTTGCCGCTGAGGCGCTCGGCGTCGAGGCGACTCCGGTCTTTGCACCTAACAAGGAAATCTCGATCGAAGGCCAGGGCCTCACCGCCGTCGAGAAGATCTTCAACCGCAATGCCGTCGGCGTCACCCCCGGCAAGGTGCTGCATGCCGGCTCGGATGTGCGCGTCAAGGTCAACATCGTCGGTTCGCAGGATACGACCGGTCTGATGACCGCGCAGGAACTGGAAGCGATGGCGGCCACCGTCATTTCGCCGCTGGTGGATGGCGCTTATCAGTCGGGCTGCCACACCGCTTCCGTGTGGGACAAGAAGGCGCAGGCCAACACGCCGAAGCTCATGTCCTTCATGCACAATTTCGGTGTCATCACCGGCCGTGACCCGAAGGGTGTCTATCATTCGATGACGGATGTGATCCACAAGGTGCTGAACGACATCACCGTGGATGACCGGGCGATCATCATCGGCGGCGACAGCCATACCCGCATGTCCAAGGGCGTGGCCTTCGGTGCGGATTCCGGCACCGTCGCGCTGGCACTGGCAACGGGCGAAGCGACCATGCCGATCCCGCAATCGGTCAAGGTTACCTTCAAGGGCACGATGCAGCCTTACATGGACTTCCGCGACGTGGTGCATGCCACCCAGGCGCAGATGCTTCAGCAGCACGGCGACAACGTCTTCCAGGGTCGCATCATCGAAGTCCACATCGGCACGCTGCTCGCCGACCAGGCCTTCACCTTCACCGACTGGACGGCCGAAATGAAGGCCAAGGCGTCGATCTGCATTTCCGAGGATGAGACGCTGATCGAGTCGCTCGAAATCGCCAAGTCGCGCATCCAGATCATGATCGACAAGGGCATGGATAATGCCGCCCAGACGCTGAAGGGCCTGATTGCCAAGGCGGATCAGCGTATTGCTGAAATCCGCTCAGGTGAAACGCCGGCTCTGAAGCCGGACGCCAACGCGAAATATTTCGCTGAAGTTGTCGTTGATCTCGACGTCATCAATGAGCCGATGATCGCCGACCCTGACGTCAACAACAACGACGTCTCCAGACGCTACACGCATGACACGATCCGTCCTGTTTCCTATTATGGCGCAAACAAGAAGGTCGATCTCGGTTTCGTCGGCTCCTGCATGGTGCATAAGGGCGACGTGAAGATCGTTGCGCAGATGCTGCGCAACATGGAAAAGACCGAAGGCAAGGTGGAGTTCAAGGCGCCGCTCGTCGTTGCCGCACCGACCTACAACATCATCGATGAGCTGAAGGCGGAAGGGGATTGGGAAATCCTGCAGAAATATTCCGGCTTCGAATTCGATGACGTCAACCCGAAGACCTCGAACCGCACCGAATACGAAAACATCCTCTATCTGGAGCGTCCCGGCTGCAACCTGTGCATGGGCAACCAGGAGAAGGCGGCAAAGGGCGATACGGTTCTCGCAACCTCGACCCGTCTCTTCCAGGGCCGTGTCGTGGAGGACAGTGCCGACAAGAAGGGTGAATCGCTTTTGGCTTCCACCCCGGTCGTGGTGCTCTCGGCCATCCTCGGCCGCACGCCGAGCATCGAGGAATATCGCTCTGCCGTCGAAGGGATCGACCTGACGAAGTTCGCCCCGCCGAAGACGACGCCGATCGACTCCCAGTCGGTCCATTACTGAGGTTTCGGCCCCGGGAGCGAAAGCCTCGGGGATATGACGCTTTAAAGTGAACTGAAGCACGCCCGCCGGATGGCGAGCCTCCGGAAGTTCTGCGCCGTGCGAAGGCGGCACGGAATATTGTGCTTGTCGAGCTTTATCGCGCTTCAACATGTTGGACGCAGGCAACGGTAAGCTGTTCGCCCCTGCAGAAGAATCGACAGACCATATGCGGCCGGTTGCAGGTCGAACCTGACCGGTGTGTTTGGCGCTATTGGCCCGATGGAGTACGGGTCAATTTCTGTGGCGACAGATTGCCGCCAAGAGGGGGGATAAAAAAGCGTTGTCCTGTTGAGCAACGGCGATATTGTGAAGGGCCTGACCTGCCACTGAATCTTCATCCGGCTGCGACTAGAGCCTCGGCGGTTCTGAATACGCCAAGTGGCGCGGTTGAGCCGGTTGCGGCGATGGACCCGGCATAGTCTGCCGGGATCTGGTATCCGAGCGATGAGTGTGGCCGGAAATAGTTATGTCATCCGCCCACTCGGCGATGGCACTGCGGGCATGATCAAGGCCGAAGAACAGGCTCTCGTTCAGCAGTTCGTCCCGCATCCGGCCGTTGAAACTCTCTACATAGCCGTTCTGCATGGGTTTTCCTGGCGCAATGTAATACGCCGCCTCGCTGATCAAAACTCATTCGCCCATTCTCTTCGTCCGATGGACATGATGCGCCAAGGCTGGCTTTCGAGCTTTCGCCATGCA
>NZ_JBJDMY010000054.1:0-3088 GCF_044900305.1 Agrobacterium sp. NPDC089420
ATGCATGGCGAAAGCTCGAAAGCCAGCCTTGGCGCATCATGTCCATCGGACGAAGAGAATGGGCGAATGAGTTTTGATCAGCGAGGCGGCGTATATAACAATTTCCAATCTTTCCAGTATTCCCTCGGCGCATCCAGCCTGCCGCTTGCCACCATTATACCGACGGCTCGGTAAATTCTATCACAGCCCGTGCTAGGATCATTTAGGGCTTCCGTTGCACGGTCGAGAATTGCATCGGAATTGTGAGGAAGCCCCATTTCAAACGCGCATCTGACGGCATTCTCAGCTTCAATATCCATGCAGTTCCTCAAAAATCGATCCGAAATTGGGATTGCCAACCTCAAAGCTACCAAACTCTGTATTTCCATTATTCCGTGTGGAGTTCCTGCGAAATCCCTATAAATAATCCACTATAGATTGTTGATATCGGCGACGAGGTGGCGTGGCCCGGGAACTGGGGTTTCATGCCGATCTGAGCGGCGAACTGATGAAGCGCAGCATACAAGCGGCAAGTGATGATCCCCGGCCGGGGATTTCGGGGCGAATTGAAAGTACTCTGACCCCTTCAAACTGGACAAGTTTTGGGCAGAGTTTTCCGGTGCATTTTCCTGGCTGGAAAAGGTGCGGAGGACGATGAAGGCACCGCAGTTTTCGGAAGCCCAGAAGGCGTTCATCTCGAAGCAAGGTGACGAAGGAATGCCAGTCGCGGAGATTTGCCAGAAGGCAGAAATTGCGTGTCCTCGATGACAGTGCTCTTGCCGACGTTGGTGTTATCCGCTCGGTCGTGGAAGGCCGTCTTTAACATTGTGCATGGCGTCGACCCTATAGCTGCACTGAAGGCATCAATGAAATGCATTTCAGTGGAATTGCTGCATCTCTCACAAATGGGTAGCGTTGCCTAACCAATAAGCTGGAGTTGGACGATGGCAATAGCAGTAAAAATTGATCAAGTCGGTGACGTCGGAGTTATGAAACTGTGCGATTTGGTTAGATCCGCACCGGGACCTGGAGAGGTTTGGATCGAGCACGAAGCTATCGGCGTTAACTTTCTGGACGTGATGCAGCGAAAAGGCACCGCGCCATTGGCAACTCCAAACGGCCTGGGACTTGAAGCTGCTGGTCGTGTCACTGAAGTCGGACCCCATGTGGATAGTGTCGCGGTCGGTGATCGTGTGGCGTATATTCTAGGCCCTATTGGAGCCTATGCAAGCGGGCGAGTTTACCCAGCGAACAGATTGGTCAAATTGCCTTCATGGCTGGAGTATGACGAGGCAGCGGCTGTCCTTTTTAAGGCTGTCACAGCGCAATATCTGCTCAAGTCAACATATCCTGTGCGCGAGGGGAACGTTGTCCTGATTTATGGCGCCGCCGGGGGTGTTGGGCAGTTACTTGCGTCCTGGGCCAAGGCGCTAGGGGCCTTTGTCGTGGGAGTCGTATCCAAAGAGGCCAGTGTAGAGCGGGCCAAAACTGCTGGCTGTGATGAGGTTTTGATTTGGGGCAACGATCTTCCTCAACGCCTGCAGAAAGCTGCTGGTGGAAGCAAGGCGGACGTGGTTTATGATGGTATCGGTCACGACACATTCGCCGCGTCACTCGACAGTTTGAAAACTCGCGGAATGCTGGTTTCTATCGGCGCATCAAGTGGAGCGCCGCCAGCGGTCGAAATGGGAACTCTCAACGTCAAGGGTTCCCTCTTCGTAACCCGGCCAGGGCTTGCGGCGCACGTAACGGACATCGGTGAATATCAGGACCGCGTGCGGGATGTCTTTGAAGCCATAAAAAACGGCATTCTCAAACCGAATGTGTCGAGAGTGATCGGTCTGTCGGACGTACATGAAGCACATCGTCTGCTGGAAAACGGGGAAGCGCGCGGAGCGCTTATTCTCAAACCGTAACGTGGACGAGTCTTAAGCTGACTGACGGGCGCGCCGCCAAGGCGGCCCGTCAGCGAACTCCTTCACGATCCAATCGCAAAACGCAGTAACATGCGCAGGAGTATGTTCCTTCGAAGGTCTGACAAGATAAACGCCGCTGTCAAGATCAAAGGCCCAGTCCGATAGCACACGAACCAGACTGCCCTCCTCCAATTCGTTCGACACCAGCCATTCTCCCGCTCCAAGTATTCCGATGCCTGCTTTGGCTGCTTCCACAAGGGACTGGCTGTCGTTTGAGATTAACGTGCCCTTGGCGGGAACTGCCTCTATCCGAACTCCGTTTGAAAGTCGCCATTCTGGGAAACTTGAGAAGCCAGTAAAAAGCAGGCAATTATGGTGGACAATGTCACCAGGACGCTCCGGAACACCATAAACCTCCAGATAGTCGCGGGAAGCGCATAGGATACGTTCGTGGTTCCCAAGTTTACGGGCAACAAGTCTGCTGTCGCCCAGTGCACCAATGCGAATCGCGACATCTATACCTTCGTTGACCAGATCAGTAAATTGCTCGCTGAAGTGCACGTCCAGTTCAATTTTTGAATGTGCCCGCATGAATGAAGGAAGAAGCGGCGCCAGCCATTTTCGTCCCATGGCAGCAGGTAGGGCAACGCGGAGTCTGCCTCGTATTTCGCGGGCACTGGCAGAGGCGTGTTGCTCTGCTTCTTCTATCAATTGTTGAGCGATGATTACTTGCCTCGCCAGTTCCAAACCGGTATCCGTAAGCCGCACGTGACGCGTCGTGCGTTCAACGAGGCGAACACCCAGACGGACTTCCAAAGCGGATATGCGCTTAGAGATAATTGTCGAGTGCCTTCCAAGCACACGCCCAGCTTTCGCAAAGGTTCCCGAGCGGTATAGAGCGACAAGGGCGACGAGTTCCTGAATATCTGATCGGTGAAGGTCGTGCATCATGTATCCTGCGATTGCTGGTTCCAGATTGAATGCCACGCTGGTGGGAAATTTACACGCTTTGGCTTTCCATATCTAAGAAATGCCGGCTGAATATCTCCTTTGGTGTTTGGAAGTCTAGGCACTCGCGTGGCGTGTCGTTGAGCCGGTTGAACCGCACCGGGTTTGCCGGAGACCCCAACTCGTGAGAAGTAGGGTCTATGACAAGCAAAACGACGAACAAGTTTTCTCCTGAAGTTCGTGCC
>NZ_JBJDMY010000055.1:0-3045 GCF_044900305.1 Agrobacterium sp. NPDC089420
CAGAGGCAGAAGAACGATACTACACCATGCTGGACCTGCCAGCCATGGCCGCATAACTTAACCTAACAGGTCTCCGGCAAACCCGGTGCGGTTCAGTCCCAGGGCAATCAGAGAGAGGCACTGAATAGTTCGCTTGCGACGACCAGTTGTTGACGATCGTGATCGTTCCGGTCGGGTTCGCCTGCGCCGCTTCGATTCCTATCGACATAGCTCCCAAAATGGCCAAAGCCGCTCCGAAAAGCTTGTTTTTACTGATAAGCATGATCATCCTCCTTTAGAGTGCTTCACTCGATCGTCAAGTGATCGAGAACATCGACCTTCTTGCAGGTTGCTGCGCCACAGCCTCAGCGTAAGGCTTCAGTGAATTGGAGCGATTTATTTCCAGTAGCTTTCACAACCGGACGACAAAAGGCTTTCGCAACGAGAGAGCAACCCTCGTGCGCCAAATTCTCCTGAATGTGTAGCTAGCGGTTGTATGCTATGGGAAAACAGATGCGTTTCAACTGCTATATTCGCAGCGATAACCAAACAACCGTCTTGTCACAAAATGTACATTGGGCGCCGTCCCAGGACCGCGCTCCCTTGCAGCAGACCAATCCCGCGGAACTGTCAGATCACTCCGAGGCATATTCCTTGTACTCGGATATAATCGAATTAGAAAATGCGTCGTCGGAGGACCGGTCCGGCTTCCCATGCCTACGGGCTTCTTCCGCCTGTTCACGATCCGCGGCAAGGAGGATATCGACAAGAGACATCGGCTCGATCTCGTCATCGCGTCCGCTGCGGCCACTCAAACGCTCCTGACTTGCAACCGCGGATCGCTGCTGAAGCCATGTCCCGGTACTCTTCTCCTGAAGACTGACCTTGTCGAGCCATGATCCCGCCGCCTTGAACCTAGCCGTATGGTTGTCGCCATATGGGTCGGAGAATTGGCCGGCTTGACTGAGCGGGCCGACATAGAGGCCCATCGCAAGCCCCTGCTGCTGATCCATGAGCTGCGCGGCGGCCTGCTGTTCCTCTTTGGAAAACAGGCCCCCCTCGTTCTCACGGATCACGGCCAGCGAGCGCCGGTCGAGATCCCCCATCAATGCGTTCCGATCGCGATGCTCGACTGAAAGCCATGCGAACGATTCACCAGAAGCCGCCATATCTGCGTACTTCTCATCCATCCGAGCCCGGGCATCCGTCGCAACCTCCGCCGTGGATTTTCCAACCGAACTGCTGAACATTGAAGGGTCCAGCGTACTCGCCGCCAAGGCCTGGGTATCGAAACCCTCCCGGGCCGGAAAGAATTGCTGGTATCGACTGATTTCGGTTTGCGTCAACAGTGCCGATCTGGCCGCACCCAAGTATAGGAGTGCGTCCGCAGAGAGGGAAACGGAAGCACTCGCTGCACCCAACGAGGCAGGAACCGAAGTTGAAAGAGCACCCTTCGAGTTTTCTTCGGCTTTAGCGACGGCTCGGGTGACGACGATACCGGCCGCCGACGTTGAATTGTTGACCTGCATCATCGGCCCTCGATCACATTGAACACAAGTGTCATACGTCTTAGCAGGTGGTCCTTGCGTATGGCTGACCTGAGTGGAGAGAGCCGGAAATCTAGCTTTGCGCGCTGGCCCTCGACAATGGAATTCACTCGTCATGCCGGCGCGACTGTCACCGCGCCGGCGTCAGCAGTTATTGCATTTCGAAAGTTTGCGACATATCGCCGGTGCTCAGATTGCGGCTGCCGAAAATCGATCGGCAGATGGCGCCACCAGACGGCGTTGCGGTCGCCGAGAACACATAGCCACCGCCAAGCTGCGGAATGGATGACCAATTGAAAGCGCACTGCTTGCCGGTCGACGTCCGGTATCGCAAGCCGCCGGCGGTCCCGGTGACGCAGGTTGACGTGAAGGTCTGCACATCGCCGGGATTGAAGGTCGCTTGGGGCGTCGGCGTCGTGAGGGCGCACGTGTTCTGGAACGTCCTGTTAAAGATCGTCGCAGCCACCGGCGTTCCCGTATTGGTGTTGCGAAGTGTGATTGTTGCAGTGCTTGCGAGCGCCGGAGCAGCCATAATCCCGAGCGCCAGAGCGGCTACCGAGATAAGTTTCAACGATAAAATGTTTGCTTTCAAGATCATGATCGTTCTCCCTGAAGAATGTTCACTACCGCTTTCAGCAAACCGGTTCACGGTCTGAGGGATGTCGCACAATCTGGGAAAGCAAACTGCCTGGTACGTCTCAACCCCAAGACAACAAAGGGATTTCCGTCGCGAGTTTCATCTTCGCGAACGATTGCCTAACTGGAATGTGCTGCCAACGATACCAGCCTGGGCGATAGTTCGGAGTAATTCAACTGCGATTTTCGCAGTTGAAATCGCCTATGAATTGGCGATTGTATTCCTTGGTTTTTCAGCCTCGACGGACGATATCTCGCGGAGCGGAGGTTTGGTTGCTCAACGTTAGAGCGCTACGCAAGACATATGCGCGGGGCGATGTGTTCGTCCCGGTACTGGAGGGTGTTTCGTTTTCCCTGCAAGCTGGCGGTTTCTGCGCACTTACGGGCGCTTCCGGCTCTGGCAAGACGACGCTGATGAACCTGATCGGCTTGCTGGATCGGCCGACATCCGGAGAGATCGAAATCGCCGGCGGCAGTATCGCCGGCGGCAGTATCGCAGCCTTGAGTGTCAACGATGCAGCCCATTTCCGCAACCGAATGTTGGGATACGTCTTCCAGGCATTTCATCTCCTGCCGCGCATGACCGCGCTCGATAATGTCGCCCTGCCGCTGCTTTATCGCGGGGTTGGCAGATCGGAACGACGAGAGCTTGCTGGGGTTTGAGTAGCAACGGAGCAGAAAACCTACATAAGGTTCCGGCTCTTCGCGAAACATTCCCGCGATGGAGGCTTTCGCTCCCACATCAGATTTTTTCCCTCAAAGCGCCGGGAAATTCAGCGAAGTCCACCGCGATACGACGCAGGTATTGATAAGAATTCGTCTCCGGATCTGGTTCTTCCGACCAGGCCCAATAGTAGACATGTCCACAGTCCGCACCATCCAA
>NZ_JBJDMY010000056.1:0-2865 GCF_044900305.1 Agrobacterium sp. NPDC089420
GGCACGAACTTCAGGAGAAAACTTGTTCGTCGTTTTGCTTGTCATAGACCCTACTTCTCACGAGTTGGGGTCTCCGGCAAACCCGGTGCGGTTCACCGTGACAGAGCAGAGCATCTCATGGGAGCGGGATGGAATCGACTCCGGCTGGTTCTTCGCCGCGAATGTCGGCTCCGTGAGAAGCAGTTCCAGTTATCGTCCTGGAGGCTGGTGGTTCCTTCCAAAGTGGTTACCTGACACGGAAGAAAACGATGTCGGCCCCTTCAAAACCAAAACTGCCGCGTTGACAGAAGCAGAGCGCCTGGCTGCCCACCAGCTCACAAAATAGCAGCAGCAGCTTCCACCGGCTGTGGCCGCAGGACAGCGCTTACGTTAGAGGGGACGATTATGGCGAAGATGATGACGGCATATGTCGTCCTCGACATCCAAAAGGATATGACCGGCATTGTCTGCACCTTCCATCAAATCGCCATCGATCAATAGCCTGTACTCCGTCATGAACTTAGTTCCTCCATTTCTGCAAATGTGGAAATTGCGAACAGAGGAGGAGTTGATCTGATTTGGACTTTTCCGCCAAATACGCCAAAATTCATCGGATTGACGCTCTTTCGTAACAATGAAATGACTTGTAGTCTGGTTTCTAGGGAACTTAATACGACGGGAGTAGCTCACGGGAGGGATCATGCTTTTCGATGCATGGGAGGATGCGTTGAGGAAGACGTGTGGCCATTTCTATGCTGTTCAGCATGGAGCACAGCGTACGGTTGATGGGCACTTTTGGCCCCTGCGTCTGTGCGGGTTGGATGTTGCGAATTTTTCATGCGACATCCGCAGTATAGATCGGACACGGAATGGTATCCGCTTAGACGACGACGAACATCTTTTTCTGCTTGTTCAAATCTCTGGCGTTACCAAAATTGAACACCAGGACCGGTACGACATTATCTCTCCGGGTGGCCTCTACCTTCTAGACTCGACGCAGACTTCGCGGCTTCAGTTTGACGGAAATCGTTCGCATTGTGTGTCACTCCATATTCCCCGTGCTGTAGCACTCGCCGAAGCAAGCGGGCACATGCGCGCTGGAAAGCCGGTTCATGAGGGTAATCCATTGGCTCAAAGGCTCCACGCATACGTTTCGGCACTGATGCGGGATAAGACGAATAGGTCCAAGGACCCCGACTATCTGCTCGATTTGGCACGAGCAGCCTTTGCTTGTCCGACTAATACTAAAAACTATGGCTATACCGCCATGGGGCAGCGTTCTCGTTTTGAATTCGCAATTCGGGAAATGGAGACTTTCGTCACTCAACCCAAACTTTCACTGGGCTGGCTTGCTGGTCGCGTTGGCATTTCAACCAGACAGCTTGAGCGAGATTTTCGAGCGCATGATGCCAGCTTTGTTAGTATCCTTCGCGAGCAACGATTGAAACTAGCCTGTGATATCCTAAAGCTGACAATTCGAAGCGGGCGAGATGTGTGCATAGCGGATATCGCATTTGCGTCCGGTTTCAGAGACGTTTCAAATTTCAATCGCGCATTTCGAGCGCGTCTCGGAATTACACCGCGTGAGCACGCACATGCAATACGTTCGCGCTAGGATTCTGAGGTTTTTACATGTTTAAACTGAACCGGATCATGTATAGATTGCCCGTTCATGCAAGCAGTTCTTCGAGCGGTTTTGAATGTGTGATCGGGCACGGTTATGTATCAGGCCTGTTGTGCTGCTGTTGCCTGACGTGCGACCGAAAGTTTGTGGGAGCGGTCGATCATTTCTTTCCGCCCGGCAATTCCGCCTTGCCGAGCGCTCCGGCAAAAAAAATCGTTCTCCAATGTCGGCTCGTCGATCTTGGCGTGCAGCGTTTTGTCATCGACGGTTGGACCCGCCGGTTTCGTCTTCCCTTCATCGTCGAAAACGCCTGTCGCCCCCCTCAAGGAGCTGGTCTTTCCACTGTTTGATCTGGTTGGCATGCACGTCCAACTGCTGGGACAATTCCACCAGCGTCTGCTCGCCTCGGATGGCGGCGAGCGCCACTTTTGCCTTGAAAGCCGGGCTGTGGTTCCGGCGCGGTCGTCTCGTCATGGTATCTCCTGTTCCCGGCATCTAAGCCGAAGTCAGGCAGAATTCCACTTATCCTGGCTGTTCAAATCTTGCTCTGATCTGTGCTCTGATCCCCAAAAACTGGATCGTTTTTGATTGGAGTTTTTCGCGCTAGATTCCCGGCTGGGAACAGGAGCGGAAGCAATGAAAGCATCGAATTTTTCGGACGCGCAGAAGGCGTTCATTCTCAAGCAGGGTGATGATGGCGTGCCGGTGGCTGAGATTTGCCGGAAAGCTGGAATTAGCCAGGCGACCTATTTTAATTGGCGCAAGAATGACCTGCCACTGAACTTTCATCCGGCGGCGATTAGAGCCTCGGCGGTTTTTGATACGCCAGATGGCGCGGTGGGAGCAACCGGCGGAAACGCGTAGCTTTCAAATTGCGCAGCGTTGGAGCCGGTTGCGGCGATGGTCCCGGCATACGCTGCCGGGGTCTGGTATCCGAGCGACGAGTGCGGCCGGAAATGGTTGTAATCGTCCGCCCATTCAGCGATGGCGCTGCGGGCATGATCGAGGCCGAAGAACAGACTCTCGTTGAGCAGCTCGTCGCGCATGCGGCCGTTGAAACTCTCGACATAGCCATTCTGCATCGGTCTTCCCGGCGCGATGTAGTGCCATTCGATCTTATGATCCTTCGACCATGCGAGGATGGCATTCGAGGTGAGTTCGGTCCCGTAACACCTTCGGAACTTTGCGCTGAATGAGGCTTTGATCACCTGCGTAGCCCCAATCAGGCGAAGCAGGTGGTCATAGCCGGGCATCAGGTCTCA
>NZ_JBJDMY010000057.1:0-2725 GCF_044900305.1 Agrobacterium sp. NPDC089420
CGTCCTCGGCGATCATCGCCTCAAGGAGTTCTTCGAGAATCTGGGCCTTATCAATCATCGAGGTCCCTCAAGCGCTTCATCGTGTCAATGATTGTGGTTCCAGCTTTCCGCTCGGCCGTGACGGATAGGTCGGTCCCGTCTGGGAACACCTGCATTCCCGGCTCGGTTCCGAGCGCCTTCACGATGTTTTCGTACCGGACACGGGCGTGGGTGAGCTGGTTGGCCCAGCCGATGTTGCGACGGTTCTCCGGCAATGCCTCCAGCGTGATGATCACCTTGGCGAACCGGTCGCGCATGCGCTCTAGGTTTTTCTGCTCGCTGATGATGGCTGTCCGTGCCAGGTGGAGGCAGCCATTAAAACATTCGAGGTGTTTGGGGCAGGGGTCGCTGGTGAAGCTGTTCATACATAGGCCATAGGGCGTGACGTGCAGCCCGTCCGCCTCGGCATTCAGGTAGTCGAAAGCCGCCTCGTCCCCGTACTCGCGCTGGACCCTACGGAACTCATCGACCACGGGACCCCGCGCCTTGTTCGCCGAGATAAGCTTGAAGACTTGCAATGCCTTGTCGCCAAGCCGCTCCTCCGCTTCCGGAGGAAGATCGATGTTGGCAAGGTCCTCGGCCAAGCTGCGGTGATCGTAGACGTGGCTTTGCTGGACGCTGCGCCGATTGAACTTCTTGGTGATGATCGTGTCGGCGACGCCGAGGCGGAACAGCTCGGTGTTCTGAAGGTGACGCAGAGCGTGCGTCTTCATCGTAAAGGCGCGATCCTCTTCAGTCAGGCCGTAGCGGGCGAAGATGCAGGTTTGACCGCCGTAACCACCAAGGGTTCTTTTCAGGTCTTCGACATCGAGACGACCGACGGCTGAGTAGAGGGTTGTGTCCAGGACGCCGTCATTGCGCCCCTCGATCAGGTTCCGCACGGGCACGACAAACATCATCTCGTAGGGGTACAGTGGAGTTCCATCGGTCGTCGTCGTCGGACTGGTATCGGAGAGCTTGGTGGCGCGGCTATCACGAATATGGCGTTCCACATCTCCGACACGGATATACGCCGTCCGCCAGTCGATCCTTCCATCAAGCGGGACACCTGATGCATTCCGAACAGGAATTTGCTTTTGCTCTGGGTTGGTCCAGAAGGCCGACAGGCCGCGCTGCTTCCGTCCGGCCTGCATGTTCCGGACCTCCGCTAAGAGCGACGGGTCGTAACTCCTGCGGTAGGCTTGCAGCAAATCCGGCGGGACTTCGACATCCGTAAAGATGGCGTTGCCTGTCATTCGAACATACATCTCTGACGCAGGAACGAGCGCATCCTCGGCGTATTCTGGAAAGATGCGGCCAGTCGCCGTCTGTCGTCTCAACCGCTCTCGCAAAGGCGCAGTGATCTTTTCAATGTGATCGAGCGTCTCCACGAGAATCTCCTCGAACATCGGCGGGACGTGCTGAGTGTTCTCGTACAAGGAGAGGCCGTCCTGACGCTCGTCATCTTCCTGCTTTTCAGCAAAATGCCGGATCATCAGCGAACGGGAGAACCCGCCATGTTCCCCGGCCGGGCGGCCGTCGGCGTCGAAGTATTCACGCCATCTCTTCCAGTCCAAAGGTAGCAAGGCAGTTTCACCAATCCGGAAGCCCATGATGATCTGCACTCGGAATGCCGCGAACCGGATGGCGTCGGAGAACGTTCGTGGCGTCTCGGTGAAGACGATACGAACAAGTTCCCAGAAAGCACGCTCGTCCGGCAGCTTTGCCGTCGATTTTCTTTCAGCCAGGGTTCGGCGAAGGCCATCCCGCCCGCCGTGAGCGTTTTGCTTCTTGCGCAGCGTTTCAGCCTGCTGCTGGGCGGACAGGGACTCATTGGTCGGGTAGGGAATGCAAAACCGGGCGAGAGCCGGGATGTCTGCGAGTTTTTGACCGTCAAGGATGTTCCGCACGCTACCGGCGAAGTCCAGCGCTAGTTTGCCGGAGCCCGCCGACTGAAGGACGGCGTTGTAGGCTTGTTGTACCTGCTCAGGTTTCACAGCCCAAGGCGGCGTATCTTCGGCAGCGGGAGCCAGTCGCCGGATACCCTGGGCGACCTGCATCGCGCTGAGCGGCTTCGTCTTGCGGACAAGAAGGTGATGTACAAACACAGCCTGGTACAGTTCACGCCAATGCAGCGTCATCGGCGCGACGGGAAGGGGACTTTGGTTCATCCTCTTCCTGATCTCGTTGAGCTTCTCGTGCGCATTCGGATCGACACCGACCTGCCCCAGATAAAGGGCGGGCGGCGGGAACATGCCGACAAGCCTGGTCAGGTCCCAACGCGTTTCCTTGCTTACCTTTCCCTGATCATCGTAATCGAGGTCCCAGATCAACCCGCGTTCGGCCGCCAACTTCTTGGCCGTCGCGATGTATTCCGCATAGAACGGGTTCATGAGTGACGCTCTTGGGTTCGGTCGGATTTCAACTCTTCAACGACCCGGCGGACCGCATCCATCGTGGCTTTGAGCTGAGCGTAGGCGGGAGATTGCTCGTTATTCCGTGACGCAGATGCAAATTCGACGACGACCGGACGAAGGCTTTCGAGCACTTCCTCGTGTATTTCCGGTTCCCCAAGCGGCATGAACCTAGAACAGGTGTAGCAAGCCATGACGGGGTTCTTCGTACAAAGGCTCTGACCGAGTCCACAGCCACCGATCCCGGCAATGGGAACGCCGTGCGGCACGCCGCCAATCTGCTGGTCTGGTGG
>NZ_JBJDMY010000058.1:0-2461 GCF_044900305.1 Agrobacterium sp. NPDC089420
CTGTAGCCGCAAAGTTAAAGTGTCCTGTTTCTGCAAAGTTGGAATGTCACACTCCCCGGGTCTGATTGACACTCGGGAGATTGCAGATGGGACTGATTACGATGAGCGAGCGTGATCTGCAGCGGATCGAGATTTTGTCGAAGGTGATTGCCGGTCGGATGACCATGGTGTCGGCGGCGCATGTGCTTGATCTCAGCACACGGCAAATCCGCCGGTTGTTGAACAGGATGCAAACTGGCGGTGCGGCTTCGATCCGGCACAAGGCGATCGGCCGGCCATCCAACAACCGCATCAATGACGGCATTCGTGATTACGCGGTAACGCTGGTTCGTGAACGTTATGCGGACTTCGGCCCGACCCTGGCGACCGAGAAGCTGGCCGAGCGTGATGGCTTGCAGGTTTCGCGCGAGACGTTGCGCAACTGGATGGTGGATGCCGGAATTTGGCTGTCACGTAAGCAGCGCCGGACGTTTCATCAGCCGAGATTACGTCGCGAGGCCTATGGCGAGCTGGTACAGATCGATGGTTCTGAGCATCGCTGGTTCGAGGATCGCGGACCATCGTGTTCGTTGCTGGTTTTCGTTGACGATGCGACCGGCAGGTTGATGCAGTTGCGTTTTGTACGTTCCGAAAGTGCCTTCACCTATTTTGAGGCGCTGGCGCTTTATCTCAAACGTCACGGCGCGCCGATTGCCTTTTATTCCGACAAACATTCAGTGTTCCGGGTGGCGAAGAAGGATGCCAGGGGCGGCCAAGGCATGACGCAGTTCGGACGGGCGCTGTGTGAGCTAAATATCGAGATTCTCTGCGCAAATTCGAGTCAGGCCAAAGGTCGGGTCGAGCGAATGAACCGGACGCTGCAGGACCGGTTGGTCAAGGAGTTGCGGCTGGCCGGCATCGACACAATGGAGGCGGGCAATGCGTTTCTGCCGGGTTTCATGGCCAATCACAATGCGCGATTTGCGATCGCCCCTGCCCGCTCCAATGACCTGCATCGGCCGATGAATCTGCCACCGGACCGGTTGGCTGAGATTCTATGCAAACGCGAGCAGCGGTATGTCGGATCGCAGCTGACATTCTCGTTCGAACGCCAGCGGATCATGCTGGACGAGAACGACGTCACGCGAGGCCTGGTTGGCAAATATGTCGAGACCTATGCCTACGCCGATGGTCGCCTCGATGTGCGCTGGAAGGGGTATTCCCTGCCCTATACGGTGTTCGACAAGGATCAGCGGGTAACACATGCGGCGATCACCGAGAACAAGCGGCTCGGCGATCTTTTGGCCTATATCAAGGAACGTCAGGACCAGCAGACAACGCCGAAGGTGAAGACCAACAGCGACAAGAACGGCTACACATCGCGGGGCCGCAAGCCGGGGCGGAAGACGGATGCCATGAACGATCCGGCGGTGATTGCGCGATGTCGGCAAGCACTATCATTCCCGCCTGCGGCGGAATAAAGATCGCGTGGGTCAATGCACACCGATGTCGCTTTGCGTATCCGATTCCAATTGCAGACAGGTGGCCCAGAGTGGTGTTTTGTGGAAGGATCCATCCTCAAAGAGCGTTAGCCCTGCTCTCGCCTCATAGAGCAAACCCAGCCAGCACAAGCGACGAATGACGCCGTAGCGGAGCTCAGACTTTAGGGACCATGCCTCGACTTTTATCTCGGCGTTCGACAGATGTGCCACGCTTGGATACAGGATTTTCAAGACCTCGTTCAGCGAGCAACCTGATCTGGCCTTGATATTGAGAAGATTGAGGAACATGCGCCACCAGCGTAGCCGCTCACGCACTTCCTTTTCTGTTTCAGCATCGTGGACGTAGGAATAGAGATAATCCGTGGCGACCAGATCGAAGAAGGCCTGCGGTCTTGCCAGAAATTCCCTGCCACGTTTGGTTGGCAGCAGCACGTCTTTCTTGCGGCGAAGGAGTTTCAGATGGCGGGTCATGTCGCGCACGACCCAAAGCGGCGGCATGTCGCTTTCATTGAGAACCTTGTTCATCGTGTAAAGCTCGTCGGACGTATAGTCTGGCCATTCAAAGTGAACGGCCGCCCAGTGCACGAACTTGCGGTTCATGGCGCCTGTGGCCGTCAAGCCAATGCCGCCTTGCGTATTGGCATAGGACAGGCTCAGGACCATGCCACGCAGCAGTGGCGACAGAGCGATGACATCGACATCGCCTATGAGTTCAATCTCCGGAAGCATCCTCTGATCTTGTCCCCCTGCATCATTCGATGTCTGTGAGTATCAACTGCTACCGGTACGATTGCTACTGAGAAAGCTAAAGCCGAATGGGTGTGTCTATCACCCGCCCCCGCCCTTCCCTTGCAACCGGAGAGCCGGTTCGGTCGGGGGCTGATCCGCGGTGTCAGTGTCGCATGTCTAAATGGCCGGGACACCCAAATTGGACATTTCTACTTTGCACATCGGCGGACGTTTCAACTCCCCCGCCACAT
>NZ_JBJDMY010000059.1:0-2106 GCF_044900305.1 Agrobacterium sp. NPDC089420
AGACCGCAACGGTCGCAATCCCCAGCTTCTTCGCCGTCCTGATGACCCGGCACGCGATCTCGCCACGATTGGCGATCAGGATTTTCTTGATCATGCGATTATTCTCCCCTCGCATCGTCTTCATCGTCGCGGAATTTCTTTTCATAGGGCATCATCAGGATGGCCGAGGCAGCGGCGGCAGCGCCGAACAGGGACGCGATGGGCACGACGACCAGCAGTACGGGCACGGCCGGATTTGCGGCGCGGCCGATCCGCGCGCCCAAACCGCCAATATCGAGAAGGATCAGTGCCGCACCGACGCAGATACCGATCAAAACACCAACCGCCGCGTTGAGCGCCATGAAGCGCAACATCTGCCGGTGATCGAGCCGTGCGGCCTCCGGTGTCATTTTCAGTTTCAGATCGCGGCCGCCGGAAGCCCTGTATGCGTTACCGCTTCGAGGTTGCCTCAGCCAGCGGTGCAGGTCCATATGAAGTATGTCGACAATCATGTTCCTCCTCCCCCTCAGGAAAAATGCCGTCGCCCGCCCTCAAATCTCGAAGAAATTCTCAAATGATTCCGGGAAATTCTGCCGGGCGACGCGCTCGTCGATGACAAGCATCGCCTGGTAGGACAGCGGATCGAAATTCTTCTCCGCCGGCACCACCTCGCGGCCGAACAGCAGGTTGAGGCGGGCGGCGTCGAGATTGCCGCGCTCGAACGGCTCCGGACCGAAATGGTGCCAGAGCGAGTGCAGGAAGGCGGCGTCGATGCGATGCTCCTTGGTGTCGTTGCGCGCCCGGCGGGGTATCATCTTGATCGGTGTTACCCCTTTGGGGTTGGCGCGGCGGATGGTGAACTGGACGCCCGTGCTCGGCATGCCGGAGGGAAATCCCTTGTGTTTGGTCATTTCGGGCAGGTTCGCCATCTTTTGTCCTTCCAGAACATTTCCACTAAAAGCTGCCTTGCTTTTACGTCCGGAAATTCGTCAATTCAAATAGTTAGAGCGCTTTTGGCGCTCTAATCCTTTCCTTACGCCTTGCCGATCTTGTCCTGCGTCTTCGTCTCGAAGTCGGAGGCGTCGTGGCGTTCATGCAATTGTTCGGACGGATCGCCCGAGGTCTTGTTGACGATCACGCCGCGCTTGACCGCCGGGCGTTCGCCGATTTCGAGCGTCCAGCGCATGACGTGTCTGTAGCCATCGGCTTCGAGGAAAGCGCCGGCATCGCCATAGGCCTGGCCGAGCGCGATCTTGCCATACCACGGCCAGACGGCCATGTCGGCGATCGTATATTGATCACCGGCGAGATAGCGGTTTTCGGCCAGATGCCGGTCCAGCACGTCCAGCTGGCGTTTGACTTCCATGGCGTAACGATCGATGGCGTATTTGATCTTCACCGGCGCATAGGCGTAGAAATGCCCGAAACCGCCGCCGAGGAAGGGGGCGGAACCCATCTGCCAGAACAGCCAGTTCAGCGCCTGCGTGCGGGCATTACCCTCCTTCGGCAGGAAAGCGCCGAATTTTTCCGCAAGGTATACGAGGATCGAGCCGCTTTCGAAGACCCGTGTCGGCTCGGGCGTCGAATGATCCATCAGCGCCGGGATCTTGGAATTCGGATTGACGCCGACGAAACCGGAACCGAACTGATCGCCTTCGCCGATCTTGATCAGCCACGCATCATAATCTGCGCCCTTGTGACCGGCGGCCAGCAATTCTTCCAACATGATGGTGACCTTCTGGCCGTTCGGCGTCGCCAGCGAATAAAGCTGCAGCGGGTGCTTGCCGACCGGCAGTTCCTTTTCATGGGTGGCACCGGCGATCGGCCGGTTGATATTGGCGAACTGGCCGCCATTGCCCTTGTCCCAGGTCCAGACCCTGGGCACTTCATATCCGGCGGGGAAATTATCTGCGGAGGAATTTTCGGCCATGAAAATGTGTCCTTGTGCGTTTCGGGAGGACATCCGGACATCCGGGTGCCTGAACATCCATATAGTAAGGTGGCCGAAGCATTTTTCCAGCCCCGCGGCGGGTTAGAGCGGAATGGTATCGTGTTTCTTCCATCTGGTTTCGACGCTCTTGCCACGCAATGACGCAAAGGCGCGGGCGATGCGGCGGCGTGAGGAAT
>NZ_JBJDMY010000060.1:0-2085 GCF_044900305.1 Agrobacterium sp. NPDC089420
GCACGCGCCTCTTGCGCGGAAGACGTCAAAGCATCAAGCACCTTGTCGAGTATCTGGGTATTTACGGCGCTATTGCTGCGATTGTAACTGATGAATGCCTTGAGATCGTCCGCTGTAATGTCGCCGTTCAGCAATTTCGGCTGGCCACCGGAGAAGGTCCCGAGGTTCCTCATTTGAAACAGCGAGTTTATAAGATCGGCCTTTGCAGGGTCGGTATTCGGTGTACCATCCTCGTTGTAGATATAGCCGTCCTGAATGGTGCTACCGGTTGTTTTTTCGAAGAGTGCGATGTCCGAAGGGGATAGCCAATCCACTGGGTTTACGACACCATTTGCCAATGCTGCCGCAAGCGCCGGACTCGCCATGCCGGCAACAGTAGGCGTTCGGCTCAGCGGCGTGTCTTGTGAATTCAGTGCATTTGCAGAAAGCGTCGTATTGAGGTTTTGCAGCGCAGCGCTTCCCGAGGCACCAGCGCCAAGCGCTCTTGGGATATTGCCGTTTGTGATACCCTCTGGCCCCTGACCAGGTTCTTTGGTTGAGGTGGAATATTGAGCCGGGATTCGCATATTATATTTGTTGGAAATTTCCATAATTTACCCCCAAGGCTTTGCTGATCAAATAATCTGCACAAATCTCATCCGAAACGACCTTTGCGATCTTTCATCGCGCAGTTTGATTCGGTTTCCGAGCAAGGTAGTAATTTGTCAATAATTTTCACAACTGCGAATTTCGCAGGTGTCTAGCCACGGATTTGGCCGTTTTCGACAGCCTCAAGCAAGCCAAAGGATGCCATATGCCAACAACAAAATTTTTTTGTCGGCATCCGAGGCGAGATCGTTTGAGAGGCCGAAGCTCAAGGAGACTGGAAATGCAGATTTCAGATAACCGCTATTCAGTCTATTCCTCAAACTCACTTGCAAAGTCATCCTCCACGATGAAGCAAACAAGCTCCGGTGAGCAAGCTCAGAATACTGGCCCAATTTTCACTGATTATAGCGATCCTAAGAACGCCATATTTCAGAATCTGCTTAAAACTGCCTCCGTGCAAGATAATATTAAAGTCAACGAGGACGGGACCTATTCATGGAACCCCAATGCTGACGGCAGTGCGTCATCGACGCAGGAATGGTTGGCCATGGTCATGATCACCGAGCAGAATGGTCTTTCCTCCAAAGATCCGGGTGCAATGACTCCATATTCGACAGGTGATCTTGAAAAATTCAGGCAGCTGACCGGCTATAATCTTATCCAGGCGGGAGGAGCCTATACGGTCCTTGATGATTATGGAAATCCCGTTCCCTCTGACGATGTGGCAAAGGTGCAGGCTGCATGGGATATGTTTGATCTGGCGAAAGGTGGGCAGGACGTCAACGGTATCAGTGGCGATCTGACTGTTGACAATCTGCGACAAGCTGCGGAAGGCTTGACCCAGCAGAAAGGTGCGAACAAAGCGATTTGGGATACGCTGTTCAAGATGCTTGATGAGCGCCTAGGTCCCGATGCCCTCGCTTGATATATGTAGACAGCCCCAGTATTTTCTGGGGCTGCCTCTTGAAGGGCAGTAGCCGGTCGATCGCTTACGGAGTGGTGTTGACCACAATCATGCTGTTGCCGCTGCCATAAATCGTCGGCCTGATGACCTTCCCGACGTTGTATGGGGTCGTCACAACCCGAGCCTGGAAATAGAATGGAGCCGATGCCGGCTTTCCCGAGAAGATCGATGAAGATCCGTCATGGCTTGTGCTCCAGCCAGTGCAGTTGTGCACCCCCGGGACGTTCTGGCAGACGCGGACCTGCACCGCATAGGCGCTGGATGCGTAATTGATATCCCAGTCGACGGTAGTGACCGTTCCTACGGTTGTTCCTACCTTCCAGTTAGCGCTGGTTTCCATGAGATTGCTGATCGAAATCGATGGCGCTGAAACCGGCGATACGTACGTTGCAAAACTCGGCAGGGTCGTGCCTGCCAATGCCACAGCCGTTAGTAAAGCAAAGGCTGCTTTCTTAAAAAATTTCATGTGCCCCCCATTGGAAAACGAAAAGGCAATTATGACAGTTTCCGGAACTCAAGGTTCCGATGCAACG
>NZ_JBJDMY010000061.1:0-1860 GCF_044900305.1 Agrobacterium sp. NPDC089420
CATGATCAAGAAAATCCTGATCGCCAATCGTGGCGAGATCGCGTGCCGGGTCATCAGGACGGCGAAGAAGCTGGGGATTGCGACCGTTGCGGTCTATTCGGATGCGGATGCCGATGCCTTGCATGTGAAGATGGCTGATGAGGCCGTCCATATCGGGCCGGCGCCGTCGTCGCAGTCCTATATCGTCATCGACAAGATCCTGGAGGCGATTGCGAAGACGGGTGCGGATGCGGTGCATCCCGGTTATGGCTTCCTGTCGGAAAACGCCGCCTTCGCCGAGGCTCTGGAGAAGGCGGGCGTCACCTTCATCGGCCCGCCGGTCGGCGCCATCCAGGCGATGGGCGACAAGATCACCTCGAAGAAGCTGGCGGCAAAAGCAGGCGTTTCCACCGTACCCGGCCATATGGGGCTGATCGAGGATGCGGACGAGGCGGTGAGGATCGCGTCAGAGATCGGTTATCCGGTGATGATCAAGGCGTCGGCCGGCGGCGGCGGCAAGGGCATGCGCATCGCGTTCAACGATGCCGAGGCGCGGGAAGGTTTCCAGTCCTCGAAGAACGAGGCGAAATCCTCCTTTGGCGATGACCGCATCTTCATCGAGAAATTCGTCACCGAGCCGCGCCATATCGAAATCCAGGTGCTGGGCGACCGGCACGGCGCCATCCTTTATCTCGGCGAGCGCGAATGCTCGATCCAGCGGCGCAACCAGAAGGTCATCGAGGAAGCGCCGTCGCCCTTTCTGGACGAGGCGACACGGCAGGCCATGGGCGAGCAGGCGGTGGCGCTGGCGCGGGCGGTCGGTTATCACTCGGCCGGCACGGTGGAGTTCATCGTCGACGGCGAGCGCAATTTCTATTTCCTGGAAATGAACACCCGCCTGCAGGTGGAACATCCGGTGACGGAGCTTGTCACCGGCATCGACCTGGTCGAGCAGATGATCCGCGTGGCGGCCGGCGAAAAGCTGTCCTTCGGACAGGCTGATGTGAAACTGAACGGCTGGGCGGTCGAAAGCCGGCTTTATGCCGAAGACCCCTATCGCAACTTCCTGCCCTCCATCGGCCGGCTGACGCGTTATCGTCCGCCGCAGGAGGGTGCGCAGGAGAACGGCACGGTGATCCGCAACGATACCGGCGTGTTCGAGGGCGGCGAGATATCGATGTATTACGATCCGATGATCGCCAAGCTGTGCGCATGGGGCAAGGATCGCAAGACCGCCATCGACGCGATGGGGCAGGCGCTGGACCGTTTCGAGGTGGAGGGTATCGGCCACAATCTGCCGTTCCTGTCGGCGGTCATGCGGCATGAGCGTTTCCGGGCCGGCCGGCTGACGACGGGGTTCATCGCGGAAGAGTTTCCCGAGGGTTTCCATGGCGTGGAGCCGGACGAGGCGGCGGGGCGCAAACTGTCGGCCATTGCCGCCCTCGTGCACCAGCGCCTGCAGAACCGTGCGGTGGAGATCTCCGGCACCCTCGGCCATCACCGCCGCATCGTCGGCCGTGACTGGGTGGTGTCGTCCAGGGCGTTCCGGCACGGGGTCCATGTGGAAACCGGGGCGGATGGCACGGCGGTGCGGTTTGACGACGGCGCGGCGCTGACGGTCGATACCGGCTGGCTTCCCGGCCAGAGGCTCGGCCTGTTCACGGTGGCGGGGGAGGTGATCGCCGCCAGGGTCGATCCTGCCGGGGCGGCGCTTCGGCTGCGCTGGCGCGGCATGGATGTGATTGCCCATGTTCGCAGCCCGCGTGTGGCGGAACTTTCGCTGCTGATGCCGGACAAGCTGCCGCCGGACACGTCAAAGCTGCTGCTGTGCCCGATGCCGGGCGTCATCACCGGCATCGCGGTCGGCATAGGCGACGAGGT
>NZ_JBJDMY010000062.1:0-1797 GCF_044900305.1 Agrobacterium sp. NPDC089420
TCAGTACCTGGAGCAGATCCGGTGGCAGGAGGGATTCCTGTTTTCTGCAAATCATGATTCACTCCATTTATGACGAAGCGCCGCCTGCCCATGTCCGAGCATGCCGACACGCTGTCGTTGAAAGCGCTGCGAGAACTCGTGACCGGTCTGGTGGGGCGGGCTGATCGGGCAGACGCCCGGATCGAGAAGCTCGAAGCTGAGAACCAGAGGCTTCGGGATGAGAACGATCAGCTCAGGCTGGAAAACACCCGACTGAAGATCGACAACCAGCTTCTGCGTGACGAGATTGCGCGGCTGAAGAACCTGCCGCCGCGCCCACCCTTCAGACCGTCGGGGATGGAAAAGACAACGGGTGGCAAGACGCTCACCGGCAAGGATCCGGCGCCCAGGCCGCGAGGGCCGAAGAACGATACGAAGCGGGTCACGCGTGAAGAGGTGCTGGCTGTCAGTGTACCGCCTGGATCGCGCTTCAAGGGCTACAAGGACTGTTTCGTCCGGGATCTGGTGTTGCGGGTCGAGGTGGTTCGTTACCGGCGGGAATGCTGGCTGACGCCGGAGGGAGACACCATCATCGCGCCGCTGCCTGCGGGGATACGAGGCGGGTTTGGGCCCAATCTGCGGCGATTTTGTCTGATGCTGCATGCGCATGGGCAGGTCACGACGCAGCGAATGACGACCTTGCTCAACGACGTAGGTGTCGAGATTTCCAAACGACAGGTCATCCGGTTTCTGACGCAAGGGATGGAAGGCTTTCACGCCGAGGATGCCGCTGTGCTGCATGCTGGCCTCGTCTCGGCGCCCTATGTAACGGTCGACGACACCGGTGCCCGCCATGCCAACCGCAATTTTCATACGACGCACATCGGCGGAGAACATTTCACCGCCTTTCGCACGGCGCCGGCGAAGTCGCGACTGAACTTCCTGGCCCTGCTGCGCGGCAACTATCAGGACTATGTCCTTAACGATGCGGCCTTCACTTTTCTCGAAGACCGACAGGTCGACCCTGCCGTTCTGGCACGGTTGAACACCCACGAACCGCAGCGGTTTGCCAATCAGGTCCCGTTTCTCCAGCACCTCGCCGAACATGGGATCGACATTTTCGACACGGAGACGCTCCGGCCGTTCGCCGAGGCCGGCATATGGGGTGCCATCCGCCATCATGGGCTGGTCGGTAATGCGGTGATCGTTTCCGACGATGCCGGGCAGTTTCGGGTCGGTACCCATGCGCTGTGCTGGGTCCACGCAGAGCGATTGCTGCACAAGCTGATGCCGGCAACGCCGCGTCAGGTAAAACACGTCGAAACCCTGCGCGAGCTGATCTGGCTTTTTTACAAACAGCTGAAAAACTATCAGCGAAGTCCCAGCCAACGTGCAGCTCACGGTCTTCAAGTCCGGTTTGATCGGATTTTCTCCATCCGCACCGGCTATGGCGAGCTCGACAAATTGCTGTTTCGGCTGAGCCGCCGCAAGCCGGAGCTGCTCAGGGTTCTGGAGCGGCCGGAGATCCCGCTCCACACCAATGCATCCGAGCGAGATCTGCGTGGGTTTGTCATCAAGCGGAAGATTTCTGGAGGGACGGTCAGTCGCAATGGCCGGCAGGCGCGCGACAGTATGCTCGGCCTGATGAAGACCTGCCAAAAGCTTGGTCTGTCCTTCTGGCACTATCTTGGCGACCGGTTGGGCATCCGCGACGACAATCATCCTATTCCGCCCCTCCCTTCCATGGTTGCGGCACGCGCCTGACGCCTCATCCTTGCCCATTGGGCTGGCATTGCCACCAGATTAGCCCCGCTTACC
>NZ_JBJDMY010000063.1:0-1639 GCF_044900305.1 Agrobacterium sp. NPDC089420
AACGTCCTATATTCGGAATGCAGCGCCGTTTTGGCAGCAAGTCGTTATCGCATCGGTTCTGCCGATGCGTTTGAATTATGATGTAGGCCAGGGCGATCGTCAACGAGCGGTCTCTCCCATAACAAACACAGAGTACGCATGATCGCGGCTCTCACCGTCCTTAAGACGAGATCCTTTGCCGTCGAGCGGAAGGCCTGAACATTATCTACGAGGTCGCTGAACCACTCAGCGCCTCCACGGCCCTGTCAGAGAAGGGTCCTTCCGCTGTGGATCGTCCCTTCAAAGAAGGGGCGATAAGGTTCGCCGCTTTTGACAACCGCATGCACGGTGCGGGCCATCTTTGCGGCGATTGCAGTAGACGCCTTGCGGCGTAAATGAGTGTTGCGGCGGTCCTTTGTGATGTACCGCTCGAACTTGTCGCGGAAGCTGTTAGCACGCTGCAGAATGGCGACTTGAGCTGCCATCCATAAGGTCCGCCTCAGCCGTGCATTGCCATACTTGGAGAGCTTGGTCTGACCGCGGAACATCCCTGACTGGATTGTGGCGAGGTCCATGCCGCAGAACTTCAAGAACTGTCGATGGTGTTGAAAGCGGCGAAGATCTCCGGCTTCCGCCAGGATCGTCAGAGCGTTGATAGGTCCGATTCCGGGAATGGTGCATAGAAGCTGGTAATCGGGATTGTCCTTCAACATTGCGACCGCCCGTGCCTCGATTTGATTGCGCTGGGCGATCAGACTTCTGCCCTCGGCCAGGACCATACGGAACATTCTGATCGCGTCAGATTCCGCTGAAACCGGAAGGCCAATCGAGCGCGTGGCCGTGGCGTAAATATCTGCCAACAAACGCTCTTTCCCAACTTTGCGTCCGACCACCTCCCATGCGGCCTCAATGAAAGCTTCCTTGTTCAGGGCTGCGATGAAATGCGGTGACGGAAACAGTTCGAGGAAAGCGAAGAACCAATCGCTGCGTGAACTGCGGTGAAAGCGATCCGCCTCCGGAAAGTATAATGGCAGATAGTGCGTCAGGATCCGATGCCACAGTTCGGTCTTCGATTTTGAGATCATGTCGTGGGTCTTGGATAATTCCTGAATGTCGTTCGTGCCATGCATCAATGGGTCGTGGTAAAACTGCTCAGCACCAATGGTCATCATATGCAGAATGACCTGGGCGTCCTTCGGATCATTCTTGTCCCAGGAGTTGTGCAACGCTTCTCTGGTGCGAGCCAGCGCGACCGACGAGATCAGTTTTATCTCGAATCCGGATGAACCGAGCTGATATGCCAAAGCGCGATGATAGTTTCCTGTCGCCTCGAAGGCAACGCGAACGGGACGCTGATAGCTGCGCAACAGACTGATCAGGCGATCGAACTCATCGAGATTGTTGAGGACGCTCACACGACGGCGGCGCTTTTTGTCCGGTACCTCGATCAGCACCTCGTGACGCTCCTTCGAAATATCAATCGCTGCCAGAATGGGAGCAGATGCGGTAATGTCGCACTTGGTCATAGCCGGTCTCCTTTGCAGTGTGGCTTTGCAAAACCACTGTGAGACCTGATGCCCGGCTATGACCACCTGCTTCGCCTGATTGGGGCTACGCAGGTGATCAAAGCCTCATTCAGCGCAAAGTTCCGAAGGTGTTA
>NZ_JBJDMY010000064.1:0-1606 GCF_044900305.1 Agrobacterium sp. NPDC089420
TAATGCGCTGTGCCTGCGCAGGAGACTTGTCGAAGTAGACGTTGGCGATGCGGTCGCTCGTCTGCCCCATGAACTCCGTGAGACCGGCATGGGAGATGCCACCATCGGCAAGACGTTGGGCCGCAGTGTGCCGCAGGTCGGTGGGTGACCATGCATCTCCCGTCAGTTCCTCGGCCAGTTCCATGATCGCGCTGCTGACGGCACCTGGGGTGAGAGCGAAGAGCAGACGAGCGGGCACCCCTTCCTCTGGTCGGAGCGATCCCGTCTCACGCCTTCTAACCAGCTCGTTGAAGAGCGGACCCCATTCTCGTTTGACCTTTCTGGTGATCCGGATGCGTTTGCTGTTGTCCTTCTGCTTGATGATCGACACAGCGACGTGCACTGCCCCCGTCGGAAAGAGCCGCACGTCTGCCAGCTCAACTCTGGCGATCTGCCCAGGCCGGAAGGCGTATTGGTACGACATTACCAGCATGCAGACGTCGCGAAGTTCCTCATTGTCGAGCGAAGCTGGATCGACCGCCAATTTTTCGCAGAGGCTGTCGATGTGGTTGACGATCAGGGCCTGTTGGTCCAGCGGCAGGAAGCAGTCACCGGCGCGGACGACCCGATACTTGTCGACTTTCGGGCTCTTTAGCCCTCTGATGATGGAAACCGCTTGAGGTGACCATTGGCCGATGTTCACGCGACAGAGCGAATGTAGCATTGCTCGCAATGCCCAAGTTTCAACAGCACTTACATCCGACAAGACAAACGTATTCCAATGTGAGCGAGCGTCGAATGGCGGTAAGCTGATAAGAGAAAGGAGGGATGCGACTCCGCGACGAAGTACATATCGCTGAAGGCCCGCGAATCGGATTGTTACTGAATGAGGATCAAGGCGGCCAAGAAAGTCGACCAAGACGTGCTTCAATACCAATTCCGCCGGTCCATAGGGAGCAAAGCTGACCTTGGTAGTGGCACCATCCAAGCCGATTTCGACGGTGGGAACGCTCGCAAGGTTCGTGATCGACCGCGTCTCATTCGCAAAATCATCGAAGTATCGGACTACAGGAGGCAACGGGGGCAGCTTAGCAGCCAAGCCAGCGATTTCGTCCGAGAGCCCTGAATGCTCGAAAGCAATATTATTCAATGGTTTCGCTCCGGAATAATACGCCTCAAGGCATCCACGTACGTGTCAAACGTCTCGTCCCACACTTCGGCAAGAGTGGTTTCGAAGTAGGCCTTCGCATAGAGGCGGGGCATGTTGGACTCCTTCGACCAACCGAAGTATTCCCGCAAATTCCCCTGAGCCGTGTCCAGATCGAGCCCTTTGTCCCGATATCGTGTCATTCGGACGACCGCCGACGTATGCCGGAGGTCGTGACAGGAAACGCTATCAAGACCTTGTTTGCTCAACGACTTCTTCGCCTCTTGAGACAGAGCTTCGGACGCCACTTCAAAAATCTCGTTCATTGATCGAAGCGACAAAGGCTTCGATTTCTGGGAGATCAGAAGATGGGGATAGTGTGCTTTGCCTCGGAAGTTTTGCGAATAGATCGGGATCAGCTCGACAAGCTCCTTGGATAGCGGGAGTTGCCGCCGTGACGGAGCAGTTTTCAAGCTCGGT
>NZ_JBJDMY010000065.1:0-1491 GCF_044900305.1 Agrobacterium sp. NPDC089420
TTAGAGCGGAATGGTATCGTGTTTCTTCCATCTGGTTTCGACGCTCTTGCCACGCAATGACGCAAAGGCGCGGGCGATGCGGCGGCGTGAGGAATGCGGCATGATCACCTCGTCGATGAACCCCCGTTCCGCCGCCACGAAGGGATTGGCGAAACGCTCCTCATATTCCTTCGTGCGCGCCGCGATCTTCTCCGGATCGGCAAGCTCGGACCGATAGAGGATTTCGGCCGCGCCCTTCGCCCCCATCACCGCGATTTCCGCAGTCGGCCAGGCGTAGTTCACATCCGCGCCGATATGTTTCGACGCCATCACGTCATAAGCGCCGCCATAGGCCTTGCGGGTAATCAGCGTCACCATCGGCACCGTCGCCTCCGAATAGGCGAACAGCAGCTTTGCGCCATGCTTGATGACGCCGCCATATTCCTGCGCCGTTCCGGGCAGGAAACCCGGCACATCCACCAGCGTCAGCAGCGGAATGTTGAAGGCGTCGCAGAAGCGCACGAACCGGGCCGCCTTGCGCGAACTGTCGATATCGAGGCAGCCGGCCAGCACCATCGGCTGGTTGGCGACGACCCCCACCGTCTGGCCCTCGAGACGGATGAAGCCGGTGATGATGTTTTTGGCAAAGGCTTCCTGCAATTCGAAGAAATCGCCCTCGTCGGCGAGCGCCAGGATCAGCTCCTTCATGTCATAGGGCTTGTTGGAACTGTCCGGGATCAGCGTGTCGAGCCGTGCCTCCAGCCGCGCCGGATCGTCGTGGAAGGGCCTGACCGGCGGTTTCTCGCGGTTGTTGAGCGGCAGGAAATCGAACAGCAGCCGCACCTGTTCCAGCGTCTCGATGTCGTTCTCATAAGCACCGTCGGCGACGGAGGATTTTTTCGTATGGGTGGAGGCGCCGCCCAGCTCTTCGGCCGTGACGATCTCGTTCGTCACGGTCTTGACCACATCCGGCCCGGTCACGAACATGTAGGAGGTGTCGCGCACCATGAAGATGAAATCGGTCATAGCCGGCGAATAGACCGCGCCGCCCGCACAAGGCCCCATGATGACCGAGATCTGCGGCACGACGCCGGAGGCGACGACATTCCTCTTGAACACATCGGCATAACCGCCGAGCGAGGCGACACCTTCCTGAATGCGCGCGCCGCCGCTGTCGTTGAGGCCGATCACCGGCGCGCCGTTCCTGACCGCCATATCCATGATCTTGCAGATCTTCTGGGCATGGGTTTCCGACAGCGAACCGCCAAGCACGGTGAAGTCCTGGGAAAACACATAGACCTGCCGGCCGTGGATGGTGCCCCAGCCGGTGACGACGCCGTCACCGGCCACCTTCTGCTCCGCCATGCCGAAATCCACCGCCCGGTGGGTGACGTACATGTCGTATTCCTCAAAGGAGCCTTCATCCAGAAGCACATCGATACGCTCGCGCGCCGTCAGCTTGCCCTTGGCATGTTGCGCATCGATGCGCTTCGCACCGCCGCCGAGGCGGGC
>NZ_JBJDMY010000066.1:0-1411 GCF_044900305.1 Agrobacterium sp. NPDC089420
TCGAAAGATCACACCGGTTCTGTTGGCCGGCGGTGCCGGTTCCCGTTTGTGGCCTGTTTCGCGTGACCAGCTGCCCAAGCAGTTCCAGCCGCTGGTGGGCAATCTTTCGACCTATCAGCAGACGCTGAAGCGGGTGGGCGACACGGGGCTTTACGCCGAGCCGCTGGTGATCACCAACGAGGATTTCCGTTTCTTCGCCCGCCGCCAGGCGGAAGAGATCGGCCTGCCGGCGACGGTGGTGCTTGAACCGGCCCGCCGCGACAGCGCCGCCGCCATGGCGGCCGCCGCCGTGCTGGCCGAGCGCCGCGCGCCGGGGTCGCTGGTGCTGGCGCTGGCCGCCGACCATGTGGTGCTCGATGCCGACGCATTCTCCGATGCCGTGAGGCTCGGCGCCAAGGCCGCCGATCAGGGCAATATCGTCGTCTTCGGCCTGGTGCCGAACGAGCCGCGCACCTCCTATGGCTATATCAAGCCGGGCGCGGCGATCGATGGCGAGAAGGATCTGAGCAGCGTCGATGCCTTCGTGGAAAAGCCGGACATGAAGACGGCGATCACCTATCTGGAAAAGGGCTATCTGTGGAATTCCGGCAACTTCCTGTTCCGTTCCGACGTGATGATCGCCGAGCTGAAGGCCTTTGCGCCGGAGATTCTTTCGGCGGTGACGCAGGCGGTGGAGCACTATGAAAGCGACCTCGGCTTCGTGCGCCTGCATCAGGCAAGCTTCGAGGCCTCGCCGAAGAACTCCATCGATTATGCGGTGATCGAAAAGACGAAGCGCATGGCGGTGGTGCATGGCCATTTCCGCTGGTCCGATATCGGCAGCTGGGATGCGATCTGGGAGATCGCCGACAAGCACGGCAACGACAATGCGCTGGAAGGCAACGGCGTCTTCGTCGATTCACAGGGCTGCCTGATCCATTCCACGCAATTGCTGACGACGGTGGTGGGGGCCAAGGACCTGGTTGTGGTGGCCACCAAGGATGCGGTTCTGGTGGTGCCGAAAAACCGGGTGCAGGATGTGAAAGGTCTGGTGGAGACGCTGAAGGACGGCGAACACGCGCCGCAGACGCAGACCCACAAGCGGGTCTACCAACCCTGGGGTTTCATCGAACACATGTATGTGGACGAGCGCTACCGGGTGGGCCACATCACGGTGGATCCCGGCCACCGCATCTCGTTCCAGAAACATTACCACCGCTCGGAACACTGGATCGTGGTCAAGGGCACGGCGACGGTGACGATGGGCGAGGAGACCCGGCTTCTGACGGAGAACCAGTCGGTCTATATCCCGATCGGCCAGCCGCACCGGCTGGCCAATAACGGCCAGATCCCCCTCGAACTCATCGAAATCCAGACCGGAGCCTATATCGGAGAGGACGATGTCATCCGTATCGAGGATGATTACAAGCGA
>NZ_JBJDMY010000067.1:0-1401 GCF_044900305.1 Agrobacterium sp. NPDC089420
ACTTCTGTGGTTGCCGCCCGTTATGCAAGAAGTTTTTGCCCATATGAACGTGTGATCGAGTGCGGTCTTCTGTCAGGCCTTTAATTGCGGCATTTCGAAAGACCGCTGGCCAGTATGGTGATCTGCGGATCGGGCCCAAATCTACTTTCCGAGCTACGAAGCTCATAGTGCTAACTGGTTTTCCTGATCCAGATCGGTTCGATCGTTGCGCCCATTCAAGTCATCGACTTCTCACACCTCTTTCACCAGCATCAGCGTGTTCAGCACGGCATGGATCATGCCGCTACTGACAACGCTTGTTCCCGGTAATCTTCCTGTTTCGTCAGCATGGCCCAGATTCTCCGCGCCATCTTGTTCGCCAGTGCAATGGCAACGAGCATTTTCGGTTTGCGCGCCAACATTCGAGCAAGCCATGAACCTGATGCCGCCGGTTTCCGGTTCGCCACTCTTACATGCGACATTGCACCGATGATCAAAAGCCTGCGTATGTCAGCCTGTCCCGCCTTCGACACGCGGCCAAGCCGCTCCTTCCCGCCAGAAGAGAATTGCCGTGGTACAAGCCCAAGCCAGGCGGCAAAATCACGACCGGACCGGAATGTCGTCATTGCCGGTGCAAATGCTTCAATCGCCAGCGCTATCATTGGGCCGACACCGGGCATGGTCTGGAGGCGTTGTGCAGCGGCACTATCTCTGGAGGCACTGGTCAGTTGTACCATCTTCTCCTCGATGCGGGTCGTCTTTTCGTTGATCTGCGCGAGTAAATCCCGGCATTCTTCCCGCACTATATCCGGCAAGTCTATAGCTTCATCGCGGATAATCGCATCAATACGCTTAATATGGCCGATACCTTGCGGAACGATTTGTCCAAATTCGTAGAGCATGGCTCGCAAGGCATTCACCAGCTCGGTACGCTGATGAACAAGCCGCTCCCGTCCTCGGAACAGAACAGCCCTTGCTTGCTGATCCCGCGTTTTGGGTTCTACAAACCGCATTTCCGGTTGGCGTGCCGCAATCGTGATCGCTTCGGCGTCGGCCATATCGTTCTTCTGGCGTTTGACAAACGGGCGGACATATTGCGGTGCAATTAGCTTCACCTCGTGGCCATAGGCCGTTAATTCCCGTGCCCAGTAGTGCGCACTGCCACAAGCCTCCAGAACAACAACGGCTGCCGGCTGACGCTGCATGAATTGAACGAACTGACCGCGCGACAGCTTCTTTCGAAATCGCAATTCGCCCGTCATCGATGTTCCATGAAGCACGATGATATTCTTTGCCAGATCAACCCCAATCACTGTATCCTTCATTTGCCGCTCTCTCTGTTTCGTGGTCTCAACACCACCTTTTTGGCACATTGCGATGCCGTTTGGGGAGGGCGGCAACCATCCCATCTACTTTGGCAGA
>NZ_JBJDMY010000068.1:0-1373 GCF_044900305.1 Agrobacterium sp. NPDC089420
TGCTGGTTTGGATGATCGTGCCTCTGGCGATGACGCTGTGGTTCTCGTTCCAGAACTACAATCTGCTCAACCCCGCCAATGTCAGCTTTGCCGGTCTGTTCAATTACCAGTATTTCTACACCGACCCGGCCTTCTTCCAGTCGATCTGGAACACGCTGGTCATCGTCGGCGGCGTGCTTCTGATCACCGTCATCGGCGGCATCGCCATTGCGCTTCTGCTCGACAACGACATTTTCGGCCAGGGCATCGTGCGCATCATGATCATCTCGCCCTTCTTCGTCATGCCGCCGGTGGCCGCATTGGTGTGGAAGAACATGATCATGCATCCAGGCTACGGCGTGCTTGCCGATCTGTCGCGCTTCTTCGGTTTCCAGCCGGTCGACTGGTTCGCGCAGTTTCCGCTGCTCTCCATCGTCATCATCGTCGCCTGGCAATGGCTGCCTTTCGCGACGCTCATCCTGCTCACCGCCCTGCAGTCGCTCGACGGCGAGCAGAAGGAGGCGGCCGAGATGGATGGCGCCAACTTCGTCAACCGCTTCATCTACCTGACCCTGCCGCATCTGTCGCGCGCCATCACCGTCGTCATTCTCATCCAGACGATCTTCCTGCTCGGCGTCTATGCGGAAATCCTCGTCACCACCAATGGCGGACCGGGTTACGCCTCCACCAACCTCGCCTTCCTCATCTATCGCACCGCGCTTCTGGGTTACGACGTCGGCGGCGCTTCGGCCGGCGGCATCATCGCCGTCATCCTCGCCAATATCGTCGCCATCTTCCTGATGCGGGCGGTTGGCAAGAACCTGGATCGGTAAGGGGGCGGGATATGACGATGCTTTTGTTCTCTGGACGGCCCTCCACCCTCCCTCATTCCTGTGCCTGTCACAGGAATCCAGCCAGCCCAAGTCCTTGGGCTGAAAGAAAGCCCCTCCGTCGCGCCGACGCGCGCCGACTGGATCCCTGTGACAAGCACAGGAATGAGGGAGGAGCGGATGTTTCCGTCTCCACACCAAAACGGCCCCGTGCTTTTACCGCTATTACCTCAGGGGAGGTCTAATCATGGCCCGCAAGACAACCACACGCGCAAAGATCGGCTTTTCCATCGCGGCCTGGACCGTGGCGCTGTTGCTGTTCTTCCCGATCCTCTACGCCTTCCTCACCTCGCTCAAGACCGAGCCGGAGGCGATATCAGGCTTCAGCCTCATCCCCTCGGGCACGCTGGAAAACTACATCACCGTCCAGACCCAGCGCGATTACTTCAAACCCTTCATGAACTCGGTGGTACTGTCGCTCGGCTCGACGATCATCGCGCTGATCATCGCCATTCCCGCCGCCTGGGCCATGGCGTTCTCGCCGACCAAGCGCACCAAGGACAT
>NZ_JBJDMY010000069.1:0-1273 GCF_044900305.1 Agrobacterium sp. NPDC089420
GTGACCTTGCCCCGTTAAAATAATCCATTTTGAAGTAAGCTCTGGCCCATTGAGAGGACCAGAGAATGAAGCGTAACCGTTTCACGGACGAACAGATCATTGGCATTCTGAAGGAGCATGAGGCTGGCACGCCGGTCTCAGAGCTTTGCCGCAAGCACAGGGTCAGCGATGCCAGCATCTATAAATGGAAGGCGAAGTTCGGCGGCATGGATGTATCCGAAGCCAAGCGGCTGAAGGCGCTTGAAGACGAGAACACCAAGCTGAAGCGGCTTTTGGCGGACGCGATGCTCGACAATGCTGCTTTGAAAGACCTTTTGGGAAAGAAGTGGTGACGCCCGCAGCAAGGCGGAAAGCTGTCGCGCATTTGATGGGTCACCACGAGATAAGCGAACGGCGGGCGTGTAAAGCCATCGGCTTTTGCCGAATGACGATCCGTTACGAAACCAGACGCATCGATGACTATGACCTTCGCGAGCGGATGAAGGCGCTGGCGCATGAACGCCGCCGCTTTGGATATCGGCGTCTTCATGTGCTGCTCAGGCGCGAGGGTCACCTTGTGAACCACAAGCGGCTCTTCCGGCTCTATCGGGAGGAGAAGCTGACCGTGCGCAAGCGCAGCGGCCGCAAGCGAGCGATAGGCACACGAGCACCGATGCTGATCCCGCTTGCCGCCAATGATCGCTGGTCGTTGGACTTCGTGTCGGATCAACTGACCGATGGTCGCAGGTTCCGGGTGCTGACGATCGTCGACGATTGCACCAGGGAGTGCCTGGCACTCGTCGCCGATACGTCTCTTTCCGGCCTGCGGGTTGCCCGTGAGCTGGACCGGATTATCGAGGGACGAGGCAAGCCGAAGATGATCGTCAGTGACAATGGCAGCGAGTTCACCAGCAACGCGATCCTGCAATGGGCGGATCGGGCCAAGGTGGAATGGCACTACATCGCGCCTGGCAAGCCGATCCAGAACGCCTTCATCGAAAGCTTCAATGGGCGGCTACGAGACGAATTCCTGAATGAAACGCTCTTCTCGTCACTGCCCCATGCCCGATCGGCGCTTTCAAACTGGCGCAGCGATTACAACGATCATCGACCGCATTCCGGCCTCGGCTGGCTGACACCGGCCGAGTTCGCTCAGACCATCAACCCGCGACGTGATGCGGTGCTGCGCAGCCGGAATGGCTCCGCACCGCAACCCGCCGCTACCGCCCTAAATACAGCAACCCAAAACCGCTGGAGCAAACTCAAAACTGGATAAAACTTGGGGGCAAGATCA
>NZ_JBJDMY010000070.1:0-1225 GCF_044900305.1 Agrobacterium sp. NPDC089420
GAGGCAGAAGAACGATACTACACCATGCTGGACCTGCCAGCCATGGCCGCATAACTTAACCTAACAGGTCTCCGGCAAACCCGGTGCGGTTCAGTGCGCGATTAAACGACCTGCGATTGCAGTTCGCCAAACACATCGCCCCCAGGGGGATGGTGCGCATCGGTACCGTAGAAGGGATGCTGGCTAGTTTTTTGCCAGACTTCTTGGGCAAATTCACCATTGAATATCCCAACATTGCCACCTCGATCGTAACAGTGGGGTCTAACGACGTTGCGGAACTTACCGCACGGCATGCAGTCGATCTCGGTTTTATTTTTGGTTCGCCCCCACGTAGTGATCTGATCGAACTGGGTATTATGCGCCAACCCCTCTGTGTCGTCGTGCCTCCTCACCATTCCCTCGCAGGTCGGGCACAGTGTTCGATACACGATCTCGCTGGGTTGGGTGTTGTGGTTCCTGACTTGTCCTTTGGTATTCGCCAAGAAGTTGACCGTGCCTGCGCAGAAGCGCGGGTGAAACTTGAGGTAATCTGTGAGACGAATTCCCTAGCTTTGGCCTGCAAGCTCGTTACACGGGCCGGCTTGGCAACGTTTTTGCCCCGATATGCTGTGTTGCCGGAGGTAGAAGCAGGCATACTCACTACTGTGCCCCTACAGGGCAAAAGACTTGCAGCGACGCGTGTCACCTTGGTTCAAAGTGCCACCCGCCCTCTCTCACCGGCTAGCCACCACGTCGCAGATTTGCTGACCTCAGAGATATCAGACTACTCTTGAGTATAGTCACAAAGAGCGCCTTCGGTTACCTTTTGTTGCCCAATGGCTGGACGAATTAACCAGGAGCACGGCAATCGTGCGCAGAATATTGGCTCGGACGCAATTTCGACGGCATCCAGGTTGCCACGATAATGTGAGCCTCTCGCAGATCAAGTTCTCCATGGTCGTACATCCGACGCTTTCCAAGCTTGAGCTTGCTTTTGTCCGTTCGAGCACCGCAAGGTGACCCCGATGACGTTCTGCAACCGTATGCGCGAAGAGTTTGCCACAGATATCTAGCAGAATAGGTGAGCCACAGGCTGAGATCAAAGCGCTATGGAAAACCTCGTGTCGAACGCTCCAATCCCTGGAAATGATGTGACCTTGCCCCGTTAAAATAATCCATTTTGAAGTAAGCTCTGGCCCATTGAGAGGACCAGAGAATGAAGCGTAACCGTTTCACGGACGAACAG
>NZ_JBJDMY010000071.1:0-1182 GCF_044900305.1 Agrobacterium sp. NPDC089420
GTAGGCCGGCGAAGCGACGACGGCAAGGCAAACAGGTGGCGTGATCGGTACGGCAACCATCGTGTCTGTCACGCTTTCGCGCAGACGAATGCCCGCGTCGCAACCTTCCCGCACAATGTCTCCCAGACCATCATCGATGAACAGTTCGACACGCACTTCAGGATATCGGCGGACGAATTCTCCGAGATGCGGTTCGATGAAATGATGCGCCACGATACGCGGAGCGTTCAGCCGGATTTCACCACTCGGCTTATCGCGCGCCTCGCCGACCGCGACCAGCGCATGCGAGATCATTGCAAGCCCCGGCTCGACCTGGGACAGCAGCTTCCTGCCGTCGTCCGTCAGTGACACCGAGCGTGTCGACCGGTTGAGCAGGCGCACGTCGAGTTGCTGCTCAAGGCTCCGGATCGTTTGCGACAGGCCTGATGGAGAAATGCCGATCCGGCCGGCGGCTCGGGTATAGCTTCCTTCGCGGGCGACTTCCGCAAAAGCAGCAATGGCAGGCAGGAGATTGCGATCCATAGGCTCTCATTATGAACTGCTGCTTCAAACTCATTGAAGGATGCCCCTATTTTGCCGGGCCGTCGAGGGGGCTATGTTAACCTCATCAAAAAACGGCATGGAGAACGGCATGACGAAAATCCTGATCCTCGGCGCAAGCGGGCAGATCGCCCGGCATGTGGTCGATATGCTGGCGGAGCGAAACAGTGCCGAACTGACCTTGTTCCTGCGCGATGCGAAGAAGTTGGGCCGCAAGGTTCCTGCCAACACCCGCGTTATCGAAGGCGACGTTCACGACGCTGCCAAACTGAAGGAAGCCATGGGCGGCCAGGATGTTGTTTATGCCAACCTCGCAGGCGACGTAGATACACAGGCAGCCGCGATTATCGCCGCCATGAACGTTACCGGCGTCCGAAAGCTGATCTTCTGCACCACGCTCGGCATCTATGACGAAGTGCCTGGAAAGTTCGGCGAGTGGAACAACCGGGAGATCGGCGAGTATTTCCCGCCGTATCGCAAGGCAGCGGATCTCATTGAGGCATCCGGGCTGGATTATGCCGTGCTGCGTCCGGCGTGGCTGACTGACGCCGACGAGGTCGACTACGAGACCACCGAGCGCAACGAGCCATTCAAGGGCACGGAAGTCGCTCGCAAGAGCGTGGCGGCGATGGTTGTTGAACT
>NZ_JBJDMY010000072.1:0-1094 GCF_044900305.1 Agrobacterium sp. NPDC089420
TTGATCGCGCTGGCAACTGTATTGGTGGATATTATTCTCAGGATGTTTTGAATGTGGTTTTGTCCCTGAGAATGGCGTTTGCGATGACGAGCAGTTTGCGGGCGATGGCGATGATCATGACCTTGAAGGGTTTGTTCTTTGCCTGCATGGCCTGAACCAGCCGGGCGAATGGTGCCCGCATTCGATAGGCGACCAGGGCTGCCATATAGAGGGCATCGCGCACGCGCTTTCGTCCGCCGCGAATATGGCGCTGGCCCCGATGGATGCCGCTATCGGCATTGAAGGGGGCAAGCCCTGCAAGGGCCGCCATACTTGCAGGAGAACTGTCACCCAGTTCCGGCATATGCGCCATCAGCGTGAACGCCGTGACCTGACCGATGCCGGGGATGGAGCGAAGTCTTTCGCTTTGCCCGTTCAGCCCCGCGTTTGTGCGGACATGGGACTGGCACTCTTTTTCGATCGCGGCAATCTCGGTATCGAGCCAGTCAAGGTGGCGCTTGAGGCTGTCGCGCTCCCAGGGATCGGCTGTATAAAGGCGCAACCTTTCCTGCTGGCGCATGGCGACGAGCTGATCCCGGCGCGTGTGCAGGCTTTCCAGCCGCTGACGGGCCGGATCGGATGGCGCCGTCACGGATGGCGACAGTGTCTCGCCCATGCGCGAAAGCAGTCGAGCATCGATGGTATCGGTTTTGGCAAGCTGACCGGTGGCTTTTGCAAAATCGCGGGCCCTGGCCGGATTGACCCGGCAATAGGGTCGCTGCCATCTCTCCAGTGCCGAGCACAAGAGCCGGTCGTAGCGTCCGGTCGCCTCCAGAACGACCTGCGCCTCACGTCCCTCAAGGGTGGAGAGCCATTCATCGATGGCGGTGTCAGTATTGGGTATGCGGACGGCTTTTTGTGTTGCGGCATCGAAAAAATCGAGATGTGCCTTTGAGACGTCGCATCCGATGTAAACAGGGTGTACCATGGCAAGCCTCATCCTGTGCTGCGAGGTCCGCGGTGACGGCCTCTATCAACTGTTCAGGTTGGGATTATCAAGAGCGGGCGGAGGCCAAAGCCAGCAAACGGTCTCAATCGACCAGGACCCCGACGGC
>NZ_JBJDMY010000073.1:0-1050 GCF_044900305.1 Agrobacterium sp. NPDC089420
CTAGAGCAAATCCTGTTCAATCGGGGTCATATCCTGCTGCCCTAAAATAGTTTGCGCATTCGGTTGGCGTGAAGCGTCGCATCAGAGCGCCGACCGCATTCCACAGTGCCTCGATCGTTCTCTCTGCTCGGCCTCGCAACATGGCCTTCAGCTTGGAGAATGCATTCTCGATCGGATTGAAGTCGGGACTATAGGGCGGCAGGAACAGGAGCCTTGCGCCGACGCGCTCGATGGCTTCGCGCGCACCAGCCGACTTGTGTGCGGGCAAGTTGTCCATGACGACGACATCGCCGGGCCGCAGCGTCGGCAGTAACACCTGGCTGACATAGGCCAGAAAGACATTGCCGTTCATCGCGCCATCGTAGACGAACGGTGCCGTCATTCCGTTCAGGCGCAGGGCTCCGGTGAACGTTGTCGTCTTCCAGTGGCCATGCGGCACGCCGGCCCGGCAACGCTCACCGCGAAGTGATCGACCGCGCAGGCGGGCCATTTTCGTCGAAAGGCCGGTTTCATCGATGAAGACCAGTTTGTCCGGATCGAGATCAGGCTGACCATCAAACCAGGCACGTCGACGTTTCAGGACATCCGGCCGGTCTTGCTCCAGTGCATGGGCGGACTTTTTTTAAATGTCCAGCCGCGGCCGCGCAGCCACGCACCAATAGCGCTCCGGCTGATCTTGACCTGCCGCTCGACGGCCAGACACGCGACCATCTCGTCGAGCGTGACGTCCTTGCGCTCCTCGAGCAGCGCCATGATGAATGCCTCGTGTGCGTCCAGTGCCGATAGTCGTTTCCAGCCTTGCGGCCGGGCCGTGGGCTCCCCCTCTTTCGCTCTGGCGATCCACCGGATCGCCGTCGATATGCCGACTTCGAACCGCGCAGCAGCCTGTCGAGCCGAAAGGCCCGCAGCAGACGCTTTCAACAAACGCAGTCGAAGATCATCATCCAATGCTCGTGCCATCCGCAATACCCCTTCGTTGCGGATGTTGAATCAGCTTCGCAGCCGCCAGTCACATCACAATCGATTCATGGATCGCAGGAAGCGCTCTAG